>CAJMQQ010000027.1 GCA_905215625.1 uncultured bacterium | reverse complement strand
CGCGACCTCTGCGTCCCGAACGCAGCGCTCTACCAAACTGAGCCACGCCTCGATAAGCATCTGTCTCAAGAGCTTGTCTGCTCTCAATCACAAAACGTAGTATAATACAAAATTCTCCTGCTGTCAATGGAAATTTTGCCAATTTTCAAAAAAATTTACAAAATTCTTTTTTTCGGCCTATAATCGCCTGTCAGATGCAGAACAATCCTGGGGTGGTATCCTATCCAGCAGAATACCGCCCCTCTTCTTCCTTTAGATTTCTACTGCTGTAAATCCTAAATCATCCAGCAGTTCTACTGCCTTTTTCTCACAATTTGCGCATCCGTCAATGGTTACGGTCTTGTTTTCTAAGCTGATAGTATGCTTAATCTCTGCTCCTGTTAACGCCTTGTCAATTCTGTTTACACATCCATTGCACATCATTTCTTCACACTTATACGTTTTCATTTTTCTTCTCCTTTTCCTTACTTCATCATTTTCTGGATAGCTGTACACAACTCATCAACTACATCCAGGTCGCCGTTTTCAATATCGTTTACCACGCAGGTTTTAATGTGGTTTGCGAGCAGCACCTTGCTGAAACTGGAAAGAGCTGCCTGGGCTGCCAAAACCTGGGTCAGGATGTCGATGCAGTACCGATCCTGCTCCACCATATTTTTAATTCCCCTGACCTGCCCTTCTATCCGGTTTAAACGGGTCAGTAAATCTTTTTGTTCCACCGGCTCCCTGTGCTTGTGTTTACAGCACTCCCGTTCTTCTGTCATAGACTTCTCCTTCCATTAGTTTTCTTCTATTAGTGTTTCTTCTATAACTTTAATCTTCTTAACCGCAATGCATTTCCTACTACGCACACAGAACTAAGGGACATTGCAAATCCGCCTATCATCGGACTTAACAGCGGACCTCCAAAAAGATACAAAACTCCTGCTGCTACCGGAATCCCCAGGGAATTGTAGAAAAATGCCCAGAACAGATTCTGTTTAATATTGCGGATAGTAGCGTTACTTAGCTGGATGGCCCGGTATACGTCCATAAGGTCGGATTTCATCAGGACAATATCGCCGGATTCTAAGGCAATATCGCTTCCGGAACCAATGGCGCAGCCGGCATCTGCCTGAACCAGTGCAGGGGCGTCGTTAATGCCGTCTCCTACCATCATAACCGTTCTGCCCTCACTTTGCAGGCGGCTTACCTGGGCGGCCTTGTCTTCTGGCAGAACTTCTGCGATCACTTCGTCTACATGAGCCTGTCTGCCAATGTATTCTGCAGTCCGGCGGTTGTCTCCGGTCAGCATATAAACTTTTACACCCATGGATTTTAACCTGTCAACCGCTTCTCTGCTGGTTTCCTTAATCGTGTCTGCCACGCAGATCATACCGGACAAACGGCCGTTGATGCACAGATACATGGGAGTTTTTCCCTGACTGGAGCCGTATTCGTTTTCTGCCCCTTCATCTGGCTGCAAATTCATTTTTTCTAGAAGACGCCGATTTCCCACGCTGATTGTCTGGCCTTCTAAGACAGCTTCGATTCCAGAACCGGTAATGCTGGAAAACTGCTCCGGCATAACAAGATCCGCTCCTTCTTCTTTTGCCTTTTCTACAATCGCCTGACCCAGAGGATGCTCTGACATCTGCTCGCAGCTGGCGGCCAGCCTTAAAATTTCTGCCTTTGTCCGTCCCTCTTCCAGAACAATGACATCGGTTACATTTGGTTTTCCTTCGGTAATGGTCCCAGTCTTATCTAAAATGACGGTATCTACCTTATGGCAGATTTCCAGCGCCTCGCCGCTTTTAATTAAAATTCCGTGACTGGCGCCCACTCCGGTTCCTACCATAATGGCAGTCGGAGTTGCAAGTCCTAAAGCGCAAGGGCAGGCAATCACCAAAACAGCTACAAAAATCGTAAGCACAAAGGCAATATCCTTTCCGCCGATTACAAGCCACAAAAGAGCGGCCACAACCGCGATAACCATAACGGTCGGCACAAATACCCCTGCCACCTTGTCGGCCAGTTTGGAAATCGGCGCTTTCTTTCCTTGTGCATCCTCGATCATTTTAATAATCTTGGAAAGGGTGGTGTCGTTTCCGGTACGGGTTACTTCTACTTCCATGGCGCCATTGTAATTCATGCTTCCGCCAATAACCGTATCCCCCAGTTCCTTTTCCACCGGAACGCTTTCTCCTGTCAGCATAGACTCGTCTACGCTGCTGCTTCCTCTCACCACAGTACCATCCAGGGGTATCCGGCTGCCTGGCTTAATCAAAATGTGCTGGCCTGGAAGCACCATCTCGGTCTTCATCTCTTTTTCTACGCCATTTTCATAAAGAACTGCTGTATCCGGCGCCAGTTCCATCAGTTTTCGGATAGCCTCAGAAGTCTTTCCCTTGCTGCGGCTTTCCATATATTTTCCAAGCATAACCAGGGTTACTACCACTGCGGCTGACTCGTAATACAGATGATGGGCGTTCATGGGATTTTGGGGAATCCCAATGGTCATAACCAGACTGTAAAGAAATGCGCTTCCCGTACCAATGGCAACCAGAGAATCCATATTAGGATTGCCTTTTATCAGGGCTTTCAGTCCTACGATATAAAACTTCCGGCCGCAAATCAGTACAGCAACCGTCAGAAAGAGCTGGGCAAGAGCATACCCCATAGGTCCTGTCTCCATATCCATAAAAGCCGGAAGGGGCAGAGGGAACGGAACCATATGGCCCATGGAAATATACAGAAGTGGCAGGGCAAAACAAATGGCCGTAATTACCCGCTTCTTTGCATTTTTCAACTGAATCCGCTGTTTTTCCATCTCCCGTTCCTGCTCTTTTTTCTCTGCATCCGGGTCCAGCAGCGTAGCTTTAAAGCCTGCTTTATCTACTTTCTGCATAATCATGTCCGGCGTGACCTGGTCTTCATCATAAGTAATCACCATCCGGTTTGTCGTCAGATTGACATTGCTCTGATCCACACCTTCCATCTTTCTGGTAACCCGCTCTACTGCCCCGCTGCAGGCTGCACAGCTCATTCCATCTATTAAATAGCACTCTGTTTTCATGTCTGGACTCCTTTCTCTCTTCTATACCATATAGGGGTATATGGTATCTATGTCCTGATTATAATGTCCAGACTTGAAAATGTCAATTCTTTTTTTGCTGCTTGCGGCTGTCGAAATAGACAAAATGGTCGACAGCATCTAAAATATCCTGAAACTCTTCTCTGGAAGCCAGATCAATATACTGTTTTAAAAGTTCTGTTTCTTCTTTTTTGTAGCGGCCGTAAAAAATGTCAAACAGGTTATGTCCCCTCAGATGGATTTTAATTTCTTCCATGTGCTGTCTCATATCCCCAGCCGAAGTAAAATCCCTGCCCACTGCCTGCCGCAGGTTCTGGCCGCTTTTTAAACGGTGCAGATATTCTTTCCACTTCTCCCACAACGTCTCATAAAACGCTTCCGGAGAAGCTACAATTCCCAGCTTTGTCATGATTTCCGGATTTAAAAAGTAATTTTCAAAGGAATAGTATTTTAATATCAGCACATTTTCCGGACGTACCCTGGGAAGTTTATCTGGGTCTGCCAGAATCGCCTCGTCGTAATACCGGCAGAGCTGACGCTTTAACCCTTCGGCATCCTGGCCGTCCCCGTCCCGGATCATCAGGAACTGATCCTTGATGTATAACTGGTTCATGTATTTTAAATTGGCATAGGTCTTAATATTGGTACAGCTGTTGGTGGTAATCACTGCAATCCTGGACAGATTTCCATCCGGATCCGTAATTTCTGAATAGTATTTTTTCAGCAGCAGAGGCAAGCGGCTTTTATCCTGTTTTCCTTCTACAAAGAACACAAAGCTGACGTTCATCAAGTCATTGGCTCCATAGCCCAAATCGTCCAGAATCCTTCCAATATCCGTATGGCTCCGGATTACCGAACAATCGTCTTCGTCCAGAACCACCTGGCGGATCTGGCGGCTGTTAAAGTTAAAAATCAGATTTGGGGAATGAGTGCTGAAGATTACCTGGTTTTTCTTAGAGAGACGGTATAAAATCTCACTGGCCGTTTTCTGCAGCTGGGGATGGAGATACATTTCCGGATATTCTACCAGTACAATGGTAGGAACCTGATCCCGTTCCCCGCTGTATGTTTCTAAAAGGGACAGCATATAAATATTTTTCATGCCCCTGCTTAAATTGTCAATAGACACCAGCCGTCCAGATTCTTCTTTATAAATCTGTGCCTGAATCTTAAAAATCTCTTCCGGATTCCAGTTCAGACTGTATAAAATCTCTTCCAGTCCCCCATTTTTATGGAAATTCTCATTGAGGCGGCGGGTAAAGCTGCTTAAATTTACCTGGTACATCTTGAATTCCATCAGTCTGGAAATCTCCATAATGCTTAATTCTTCCGGCTTTTTCTGATGAATCAGGCCAATGCACTGGAAGCAATGCCGGCAGGTTTTGGCTCCGTCAAAAATGCAGGAACCAACCTGAATCTCCCGCCTCATAATCCTTCCCTGGGTCAGAAGTAAATCGCTCTGCAAAAGCCCCATATCCCGATCTGCATTGATATAGGAAATCTTTGGAAGCATTTCTTCGATATATTTATTATGTTTTTTTATTCCGTCCCCGAACCTCCGTTTTCCGCTCTGATTGATGGTGCAGGTAAACGACAAAGTTTCTCCCTGAAAGGAAGGAAGCCGTTTCCGGACTTCCTGTTCCCAGACAGAAAACCGTTTATAGGTGCTGACTGCCCCTCTTTTGTGAAACAGGGACAAATCTTCTGCTGTGATTTCCAGAGAGACGTCCATTTCAATATTCTGGGACTTTTCGTTAAAATCCCCTTCCTTAATCGGCCGGAAGCCGGTCAGCAGACGGATGGCGTCTAATACGGAAGTCTTTCCGGTATTATTTTTTCCTACTAAAATCAAGGCGTTTTCTATGTCCTTGATTTCCATGTCCTCAATAGATTTAAAATGGCGGATTCGAAGATAGGTAAAACGCATCGTGGTTTCTCCTTATAAATCAAACAGGGATAACTGGTTATTCTCCGGCAGATCTCCTAAAATATGGAGTTCTGACATTAAGTCGCAGACGGTTTTGCTGACCTTTGACCGGTTGCGGAAATCTTCCTTGGATAAAAACGTTCCATCCTTTGCCGCATCAACAATGCCCTCTGCCGCTTTTTCTCCCAGACCGTCAATACTGCTGAGAGACGGCATCAGTTTTCCGTCTACAATCTGAAAATGACGGGCCTTCGCCTTATAAATGTCAATGGGCGTAAATTCAAATCCTCTGGCATACATTTCCTGGACAATTCTCATGTCCCGCAGCGTATCCTGCTCTTTTTTCGACAGGGTATCGCTCCGCTTTTTGTAATCTGCCAGATGAACCTCTAATTTTTCTCTTCCCTGACACATCAGCTCATAGGAAAAGCCGCTGGCCCGGATACTGAAAAAGGCGGCATAATAGGCCAGCGGGTAAAATACCTTGCAGTAGGCAATCCGCCAGGCCATCATAACGTAAGCCGCAGCATGAGCCTTAGGGAACATATACTTAATCTTTTTACAAGACCAGATGTACCAGTCCGGCACCCCATGCTTTGTCATCTCTTCTTCCCATTCCGGCTTTAAGCCTTTTCCTTTCCGGACACTCTCCATAATGGTAAAGGAAAGCCCTTCTTCCAGTCCCATCTGGATGAGATAAATCATAATATCATCTCGCGTACAAATGGCGGTCTGAATGGTGGCCTTGCCTTCCTGAATCAGGGTCTGGGCGTTGCCCAGCCATACGTCTGTACCATGAGACAGACCGGAAATCCGCACCAGGTCAGAAAAATACTTAGGCTGGGCGTCAATTAACATCTGCATGGCAAAGTCTGTACCAAACTCCGGGATGCCAAGCGCTCCCAGCTTACATCCTCCGATGTCTTCCGGCGTAATCTTTAAAGCAGACGTATTTTGAAACAAGGACATGACTTCTTTCGAATCCAGCGGAATGTCTTTTACCGGATCCAGACCGGTCAAGTCCTGAAGCATCCGGATCATGGTCGGATCATCATGTCCCAGAATATCCAGCTTTAACAGGTTGTGGTCAATGGAATGGTAGTCAAAATGGGTCGTAACCGTCATAGTAGTCATATCATTGGCCGGATGCTGGACCGGGGTAAAGGAGTTAATTTCCTCTCCCAGCGGCAGCACGATAATACCGCCTGGATGCTGTCCGGTAGTCCGTCGGACGCCGACGCAGCCCTGGACAATCCGGTTGATTTCGCAATTCCGCTTTCTGGTTCCCCGTTCTTCGTAATATTTCTTTACATAGCCATAAGCCGTCTTATCTGCCAGGGTACCAATGGTTCCTGCCCGGAACGTCTGGCCTTTTCCGAAAATAACTTCCGTATAGTCGTGGGCCTTACTCTGATACTCACCAGAGAAGTTTAAGTCAATATCCGGCTCCTTGTCTCCTTTAAAGCCCAGAAACGTCTCAAATGGAATGTCAAAGCCTTCTTTTTTTAAAGGTTTTCCACATACCGGACAGTCCTTATCCGGCATATCGCAGCCTGCCATTCCGCTGAATTTCTTTACCTCATCGGAAGTAAAATCGCTGTAATGGCAATGGGGACAGTAATAATGAGGACTTAACGGGTTTACCTCTGTAATACCAGCCATGGTAGCTACCAGGGAGGAACCGACGGATCCTCTGGAGCCAACCAGATAGCCGTCTTCGTTGGATTTCCACACCAATTTCTGGGCAATGATGTACATTACCGCAAATCCATTGGAAATAATGGAATTCAGCTCCCGTTCCAGTCTTTCTACCACAATGGACGGCAAATCTTCTCCGTAGATCTCGTGAGCCCTGTCATAGCAGATTTTCCTTAGGGTCTCATCGGAATTTGGAATGACCGGCGGACATTTGTCCGGACGGACCGGCGCAATAGGCTCGCACATATCCGCGATTTTTCTGGTATTGGTAATCACGATTTCTTCTGCCTTGTTGGGATCTAAGTAGTCAAATTCCTTCAGCATTTCTTCCGTTGTCCTAAGATATAAAGGCGCCTGTTCATCACTGTCTTTAAAACCCTGTCCAGCCAGAATGATCCGGCGGTATACTTCGTCCTGAGGATCCAAAAAGTGAACGTCACAGGTGGCGCATACTGGTTTTCCATACCGGTCGCCTAACTGAATAATCTTTTTATTCAGATTGATTAAGTCTTCTCTGGTTTTTACCGTACTTTTCTCGTCCCGAAGCATGAACTCATTATTTCCCAAAGGCTGTACTTCCAGATAATCATAAAAATCGACGATTTTGGCCAGATCCGTCTCTGACGCTTCTCTCAATACCGCCTGAAACAGTTCTCCTGCTTCGCAGGCAGAACCGATAATCAGTCCTTCCCGGTACTTCTGGAGCTGGCTTTTTGGAATCCTTGGCCTTCTGGCAAAATAAGTCAGGTGGGACATGGACACTAATTTATATAAGTTAATCCGGCCGATGTCGTTTTTGGCCAGAATAATAATGTGATATGTAGGCAGCTTCCGGATGGTTTCTGAGGAGACCTGGCTGCTGTCGTTTAACTGGTTTAAATCCTCGATTCCCATTTTACGGAGCATTTCCACAAAAGCAGCAAAAATCTCTGCTGTCGCTCCTGCATCGTCTACTGCCCGATGGTGATTTGCCAGGGAAATTCCCAGGGCTTTTGCAACGGTATCCAGCTTGTAGCGGCCAATATTGGGCAGCAATTGTCTGGCTAAGGTCACAGTGTCTAACACCGTCGGTTCAATGATGATTCCCATCCTCTCTGCATTTTTTGTAATAAAGTTTACGTCAAAGGAGGCATTATGAGCCACCAGCACCGCATCGCCGCAAAATTCCAGGAATTTCGGAAGCACAGCGGTAATGTCTTCTGCATCCAGAACCATGGCGTCGGTAATGCCGGTCAGTTTTTCAATTTCAAATGGAATGGGAATCCGGGGATTTACAAAGGTACTGAACTTTTCTGTAATTTTGCCATCCGTTACCTTCACGGCCCCAATTTCGATAATCCGGTCTTTGGAAGGAGAAAATCCAGTAGTCTCAATGTCAAATACCACATAGTCTCCGGAAAAGTTCTGCCCCCTGGGGCATTCTACCAGTTGTTTTAAGTCATCTACCAGATACCCCTCTACCCCATACAGCACCTTAAAGGTGTCGCCTTTGTCTAAGGCATGGTTGGCATCTGGGAAAGACTGGACGCAGCCATGGTCAGTTACTGCTATCGCCGGCATCCCCCACTTTTTCGCCCGTTTAATAATATCTTTTACTTCAGACACTCCATCCATATCGCTCATTTTGGTATGGCAGTGGAGTTCTACCCGCTTTTCCAGGCTGTTGTCCATACGCTTGGAAGTAAAGTCCTCGCATTTTTTAATTCCGGTTACGGATCCTAATGTCAGTTCTCCGTCAAACTTATCAATGGTGGTAACACCCTTGATCTTAATAAATGCCCCCATTGTAACTGCCGCGTTCAGATCTTCTAACATCTCTTCCCTTGCAAACATTTTAACGGTAATACTGTCTGTAAAGTCGGTAATGTCAAAAATAATAATGGTCTTTCCGCTGCGAAGCTCCCTGGAGTCTTTGGCAATGATTTTACCGCGAAGGGTTACCTCGCCGATTTCCCCATCGATTTTTTCTATCTCGATGATCTCGTCTTCAAAATCCCTGCCAAATAAAACGTCTGGATTATCGGAACGCCTCGGCGTATATTTCTTTTCGCCGTCAAATTTGCCTCTGCCTTCTTTTAACACTGGATTTTCCGGAACTTCAGCACTTTGCGGTTTGGAAACAGCCGGTACCGGCCGGGCGGCTGGCTTGGATTCCTCAAAGGGAACTTCATCCTTTCTTCTCTCCCTGGCCATCTGGCGGCATTCTTCTTCTAACCGCTCTTCTAATTGCTTCCGCACCTTGCTTTCCGTTGCCGGAACATAGTGATAGCGCACTTCCATAGGAAGGCCGCACCGTTCCAGGAAAATTTTCTCCAGAATCCGTTTCAGTTCTCCTGCCTTTTCCTTGGACACCATACTGTCTTCAATGGTCATATCCATTAAATCCGGTTCCGGAAAAGAAATCTCTGCCTTCCGGAATATGGTATATTCAATAATACTATACTGTTTCAGTTCTAAAAGCAGGCTGTCTTTATAAACCATCAGAAGTTTTTCCGGCGTATACTGGCCGGAAAGATGGTATTTTTCCATAATTTTTATAGTCAGCTCTTTGCCTGGAAAGAGCTGGTCCTTAATTCCCTTTTCCAATGCATAAATATTGCTTTTATGGATCAGTCTGGGACTTTCCAGATAAATGCGAAGAGAGCTTCTGTCTCTGGCAGAGGTGACTTTTTCCACCTGTACCAGATTTAAAAGCTCTTTTAACTGAGGGGCAATATTTAATTGCGGAAATACATCAAAAAACGGTTTTGCCATTCTTTTTTCCTTCCCTTAACGCCAGCAGTTCTGCACGCAAGGCTTCCAAAAGATCTCCTTCCGGAAGTTTCTTTACAATCTCGCCTTTTTTAATCAGAAGGCCTTCTTTTACGCCTCCTGCAATGCCAAGATCCGCTTCTTTTGCCTCGCCAGGGCCGTTTACCACACAACCCATTACTGCTACTTTTACATCTAAATCATCAAATTCGGTTACCATAGTTTCAACCTGATTGGCAAGTCCGATTAAATCAATCCTGGTACGTCCGCAGGTTGGACAAGAAACCACCTCAATCCCACCTTTTCTAAGTCCCAGGGTCTTTAAAATCCTCTTAGCGCTCTTGATTTCTTCTACCGGATCCCCGGTTAAGGAAACCCGGATGGTATCGCCGATTCCCTGGTTTAAAATAATTCCCAGTCCGACCGCGGATTTGATATTGCCGGAAGTCAGGGTTCCTGCCTCGGTAATTCCTACGTGAAGAGGATAGGCCGTCTGCTCTGCAATCAGTTCATGGGCTTTTACACACATCATTACGTCAGAAGACTTAATGCTGATTACCAAATTGTCATATCCCATTTCCTCAATCATATGGACTTTGTCCAGAGCGCTTTCCACAATTCCCTCTGCCGTCACGCCGCCGTATTTTTCAATCAGATTTTTTTCCAGAGAACCGCTGTTTACGCCTACACGGATGGGAATGTGATGCTCTTTTGCCTTATCTACAACGGCCTGGACTCTGTCCCTGGAACCAATGTTTCCTGGATTAATCCGGATTTTATCGGCTCCGTATTCCATAGCGGCAATGGCCAGCCGGTAGTCAAAATGAATGTCCGCAACCAAGGGAATGTGAATCTGTTTTTTAATCTCCGCAATAGCCTGGGCATCTTCCATGGTCGGTACTGCTACCCGGATAATCTCACATCCTGCTGTTTCCAGACGAAGAATCTGCGCCACCGTTGCCTCCACATCTGCTGTTCTGGTATTACACATGGACTGAATCAAAACCGGATTGCCGCCGCCGATTTCCCTGTCTCCAATTTTCACCTTTTTCGTATTGTCTCGATACATCTTTTTTCCTCCTGTTTTTCAAGGCCGTACCGGTATTTTACGGAAAAATCAAGCTCTTAATATCCTGGAACAAAATAAATACCATAAATACCATCAAAACCGCCATACCTGCCGCGTGGACCATGCCTTCTTTTTCCGGATCAATGGGTTTTCCTCTTACCGCCTCAATCAGCAGAAAAAACAGCCGTCCGCCGTCTAATGCCGGAATTGGCAGAAGATTCATAACACCTAGATTGGCGCTTAAAATAATGCTTAAATTCAACAGATTCAGCAGAACGGTTTCAAAACCGTACTGTCTGGCTTCACTGACGGTTTCACTGACTACAGACACAATCTTAACCGGACCAGATACATCTTCTGCTTTTACCTTCCCACGAACCATCATCCCTAAACTTTTAATCGTCGCTTCTATCTGATAATTCACATTGTAAACGGCATATCGCAGGGTTTCCCAGATATTTTTGGTTGGAGTATATCCTGGGAAATAACACCCCACCAAATAACTGCCAGTTTCTTCCGAATAGACCGGGGTAACCAGACTGCTGTATGTGGTTCTGGCTCCGCCTTCTTCTCGTTCCCATTCCATTTCATAGGATTTTCCAGGATTTACGGTCTGATACAGAAAAATATCCCGGTAATCTGCTACTTTTTTTCCTGCAATTTCGGTAATCCGGTCTCCTTTTTGCAGACCAGCTTCATAGGCAGGACTTCCCTGCTCCACTTCTGCAATGACTGCCGGCATATAACCCACCCTGGATACCACTGCCAGAGCGCACACAAAGGCCAGAAGGAAATTGGCCGCAGGTCCTGCCGCTACAACGGAAATCCTCGCAAAAACGCCTTTATCTGTAAATCCTTTTCCCTTTGTATCTTCTTTGCTGATTCCTTCTGGAAGCATTCCTGCATCATCTGCGCTGTCAAATTCACTGAGCATCATGCAGGAACCGCCAAACGGAAGAGCTTTTATCGAATACCTGGTCTCCCCCTTTACAAAACTAATCAGTCTGGGCCCCATACCAATGGAAAATTCCACTACATAGATTCCGTTTAATTTTGCAAATAGGAAATGTCCGAACTCATGGATCAGGATAATCAGTCCAAATGTAATCACTGCTGCTGCAATATTCAGCAATTTACCACCTGCTTTCTATATATTCATAAGCTTCCTGTTCACAGCTTAAAATCTCATCTACAGTCGGATTTTCAATAATTTTGTGGTGCTCCATGGCGCCTTCAATCAAATCTGTAATGGCCAGATAGGAAATCTTTCTATTTAAAAATCCGGCTACTGCCAGTTCATTGGCGGCGTTAAAGACCGTCGGCATGGATCCACCGGCATTTCCTGCCTGATAAGCTAATTTCAGTCCTCTGAAGTTTTCTGGATCCGGCGTTTCAAAGGTAATCTGGGACAATTTTGTAAAATCCAGCCGGTCTCCAGGCAAATATCTTCTCTCTGGGTAATATAGGGCGTATTGGATCGGAAGCTTCATATCCGGAGTGCCAAGCTGAGCCATAACCGCCCCGTCCTCAAACTC
Organism: uncultured bacterium; assembly: GCA_905215625.1. Classification (GTDB taxonomy): domain Bacteria; phylum Bacillota; class Clostridia; order Lachnospirales; family Lachnospiraceae; genus UMGS1370. The sequence goes on along the minus strand of CAJMQQ010000027.1, from coordinate 23,919 downwards.
TACCATGGAATGGATGATGCTCTGAGGCTGGACAACCACTTGCACCTGAGCCATGTCAACGCCAAACAGCCATTTTGCTTCCATTACTTCCAGTCCCTTGTTGACCATAGTGGAAGAATCAATAGTGATTTTACGGCCCATGGCCCAGTTGGGATGCTTCAAGGCATCTTCTACCTGAACCTTTTCCATCTGCTTTCTGGTCCATCCTCTGAACGGGCCGCCGGAAGCAGTCAGCAGAATCTTGTGAATCTGGTTGTCTTTTTCTCCATTTAAGCACTGGAAAATAGCCGCGTGCTCGCTATCTACCGGAAGGAGACGGACTCCCTTTTCCTGTGCCAGAGGCATAATAATATGGCCAGCCGTTACCAGAGTTTCTTTGTTGGCTAAAGCAATGTCTTTTCCTGCCTCCATTGCCGCAATCGTTGGACGGATTCCAATCATGCCTACGACTGCCGTAACTACGATTTCGGCATCTGTCCCTGCTGCCGCCTCAATTAAACCATCCATTCCTGACAGGACTTTTATGCTTAAATCCGGAATCCGAAGCTGCAATTCCTTTGCTTTTTCTTCCCGGAATACACAAACCTTCTCTGGCAGGAATTCCCGTATCTGGGCTTCCAATGCGTCAATATTGCTGCCAGCAGCCAGGGCTGTTACTTTTATATCTCCGTTGTTTCTTACCACTTCCAGGGTCTGGGTTCCGATGGAACCAGTTGACCCCAAAACCGCTATTTTTTTCATAACTGTCTCCAATCTGAATGATTTCCCTAAAGTACCTTATCCAGCAGGGATACTGCAAAAAATATTGCCGGAGCCGTAAAAATCATACTGTCAAACCGATCTAAAATTCCGCCGTGTCCAGGGATCAAATGTCCATAATCTTTGATATCGTGATTGCGCTTAATAGCAGACGCCGCCAAATCTCCAATCTGGGAAATGACCGCCGCAATGGCGCAGGCAATGGCGCAGGCCGCCTGTGGATTGACCAGATTCAGCATATTGTCCTTAAAAATGCTGGAATACAGGAATCCCAGAAGCGCCGCTCCTGCTACGCCTCCTATCGCCCCCTCGATGGACTTTTTCGGACTGAGTACCGGCGCCAGGCGGTGCTTTCCAAAGAGCATTCCCACGCAGTAAGCACAGGTATCACATCCCCAGGAACTGATAAAAATCAGCCAGACTACGTAACTCCCATCCGGCATCTGTCTGGTCAGATACAGATAAGACAGCATAACAGGGACGTACAGAAGTCCAAATACTGCTCCTGTTACCTCTTCCGTTTTGTATTTTGGAAAAGTCACTACATAGATGGTCATACAAGTCATCAGAAAGCCGATAAATACCATCATCAAATACTCGGTATCTGAGATCCAGAGCAGGCCAAAATAGGCCAGGGCTGCCAGGTATCCGGCAGCCGCCATAGGACTTTTCTGGATTTTTAAAGCCCGATACAGCTCAAACAGCCCGATAAGAGAAATTACTTCTGTAACTCCAAGCAGCAGACTTCCGCCGGACACTACAAAAATAAGTGAAAGAATTACCAGAACAATTCCGCTGATTAGACGTGTTCCAAACATATAAAACTCCTTTCCGTCCCCTTAGCGGCCGCCAAACCGCCGTTCCCTTTTATTGTACGCAGCAATGGCTTTTTCTAATTCCTCTTTGTTAAAGTCCGGCCACAAACAATCTGTTACATAGATTTCGGTATAGGCGCACTGCCACAGCAGATAATTTGAGAGACGGATCTCTCCGCTGGTACGGATCAGCAGATCCGGATCCGGAATTCCGGCAGTATCCAAATAAGACGCTACCATCTTTTCGTTAATTTCATCTGGAGTTACCGTTCCCGAGATGCAGTCTTCTGCCAGTTTCTTTGCCGCTCTGGTAATTTCATCTCTTCCCCCGTAATTCACTGCAATGACAAAGGTAAGCCCTGTATTGTCTTTGGTTTCTTCTTCCAGGCGATTGATTCCGTCAATGATGTCCTGGTCAAATCGGCTTCTCTCCCCAATCATTTTTACCCGAACGTTGTGTTCCCCTGCAATTTTTAAAAGGCGGACCATATAGTAGCGGAACAACTGCATCAGAGCTCCTACTTCTTCGCTGGATCTCTTCCAGTTTTCCGTGGAAAACCCATATACAGTTAAATACTGGATCCCCATTCTGGCAGCCAGTTCTACGGTACGCTCCACAGTCTTGCATCCCTCTTTGTGGCCCATGGCTCTGGGAAGTCCTCTTTTCTTGGCCCATCGGCCATTTCCGTCTAAAATAATAGCTACATGAGCCGGAATTGCCATATTTTCTATTTTTCCTGTATCTGGCATGGTTTGTCCTCCTCTATCTGTTTCCCGATATGCAAAGAAGGACTGCCGCTGAAATCATCTTTCTTCTTGTTGCGGCAGCCCCCTGACAGATTATACAGTCATAATCTCTTTTGTCTTTACTTCTACAGCTTTGTCGATCTTTTCAACCATCTTGTCAGTCAGTTTCTGAATCTTATGTTCTAAATCCTGCTGTTCATCCTCTGAAATCTCGCCTGCCTTTTCTGCTTTCTTAAATGCGTCATTGGCATCCCGTCGGATGTTGCGCAGTGCAACTTTCGCATTGTCGCCTTTCTTCTTTACGTCTTTTGCCAGATCTTTTCTGCGCTCTTCAGTAAGTTCCGGAAAAATCAGACGAATTACACTGCCGTCATTGGTTGGATTGATTCCCAGTTCGGAAGTCTGGATTGCCTTTTCAATTGGCTTAATCAGACTTTTTTCCCAAGGCTGGATAACCAATACGCGAGGCTCTGGAACAGAGATATTTCCTACCTGCTGCAGTGGGGTTGGCGTTCCGTAATAATCTACTCGGATCTTATCTAACACATGAGGATTGGCACGTCCTGCTCGGATGGTTCCATACTCATTGGTTAAGGAATCTAAGGTTTTATTCATCTTCTCTTCATATGTCTTAATATCCATAATGTCCTCCTGATTATGCGGTCACGATTGTGCCGTTAATTTTTCCCTGCATGGCCAGGGCAATACCGTCTTTTTCATTGAGGCTGAATACAGCCATGGGCATTTTGTGTTCCATACACATAATGGACGCCGTTAAATCTACAACGGCCAGTTTCTTGTCAATTACTTCCTGGATGGAAATGGTATCGTATTTCTTTGCGTCTGGATTCAGCTTCGGATCGCTGTCATACACGCCGTCAATGGCCTTTGCAAGTAAAATACAGTCCGCCTCCATCTCAATGGCACGGAGGGCAATACCGGTATCGGTTGAAAAGTATGGATGTCCGGTGCCGCCTGCAAAAAATACAACCATGCCCCGCTCAAAATATTTATTCGCTCTGTCTTTTGAAAACAGCTTGGTCATGGAACCGCACTCAAAGGGGGTCAGAATCTGGGTTTTCATCCCTGCATTGCGGAAAATCTCAGATACATAAATGCAGTTCATAACCGTAGCCAGCATCCCAATCTGATCTGCCTTCGTCCGGTCAATGGCCTCACTGGTACGGCCCCTCCAGAAGTTGCCGCCTCCAATCACAATCCCCACCTGTACGCCTGCATCTACTGAAATCTTTACCTGACGGGCTACTTCTTTTACCGTATCCTCATCAAAGCCTGTCTTTTTCGGACCAGCTAACGCCTCGCCGCTTAATTTTAACAATACGCGTCTTGTCTTCATCAGAATCAATCTCCTATTGTATAATCTTCTGGTGTCAAACACCTCATCTGAAAAACAGATGGACTCTGAATTTTATTATATCATACTTATTCTGCTTTGGAAAGACAGGATTCAAAAAAAGAAGGCCCCTTCCAAAATCCGGAAACGGCCTTCCAAAACGTTCTTATGAAGTTTATTTCTGAGTGGTGTAACCAAAGAAGAAGAATCCAAGAGGAGTATAGTACATACCCTCAATGTCATCTGCCAGCATATATGGCTGTGTATAGAAGTACAGAGGAGCTAATACGCTGTCCTGACCAATCAGAATGTCTTCTGCCTTATGGAATGCTTCCATACGCTCTTCTGGAACAGTAGTTGCCTTTGCTGCATCAATTAATGCATCGTACTCTGGGTTAGAATACTGAGCATCGTTGTTGCCGCCGTCGGTATACCACATATCTAAGAAGGAGCAAGCATCGTTGTAGTCAGCGATCCAGCCGTTACGTGCGATCTGGTACTGACCCTGCTTACGGCTCTCTAAGAATACGTTCCAGTCCTGATTGCTCAGGGTAACGTTTACGCCCAGAACTTCCTGCCACATACTCTGTAATGCCTCGCCGATTGCTTTGTGCTTGTCATCGGTATTGAACATATACTCAACAGTTGGGAAGCCTTCGCCGTTTGGATAACCAGCCTCTGCTAACAGAGCGCGAGCCTCTTCACAGTTCTTCTCATAGTCTTCTGCTGTTACGCTGTAGTAGTCGCCGCCAACCGTACGGAAGTCGTCACCGGAAGCGTCTGCATCTACTACACCAGATGGAACATATCCAGTTGCCGGAAGTTCGCCAGTCTGGGTAACGTTCTCTACGATGTAGTTTCTGTCGATTGCTAAGGAGAATGCCTTACGGATCTTTGGATCCTTAAATACTTCATCCTCAGTGTTGAAGCATACATAGTAGCAGCCAATGTAGTCTGCAACTTCAATTTCGCCGGAAGCTAAGTAATTTGCAATCTCGTCGGTTGGGAAGCTGTTGATAAAGTCTAACTCACCGCTGTTATAAGCTGCTAACATAGCGTTTGCATCATCTAACAAGGTAAACTTAATGCTGTCTGGACCAAGTTTGTCATAATCGTAGTAAGTCTCGCTCTTTTCCATATTGATGTATGCGTTGTGAGACCACTCTGTCATCTTATACGGACCATTGCCAATATAAGTTGCTGGATCATATGTCCACTTTTCGTTGCCTTCTACCATGTCCTGACGAACTGGGAAGGTTGCTGGGAATGCCATAATCTGATCAAAGTATGGGCAGTCGTAAGATAATACGATTTCCAGAGTCTGATCATCAATCGCCTTGATTGCCAGAGTATCTTTATCTGCTGCTCCGGAAGCAACCTCTGCATAACCCTTTACCATGTCAATCATGTAGCAGTAGTCAGCAGCAGTTTCCGGACTTGCCAGACGCTTCCAGCTGTACTCGAAGTCACCTGCAGTTACAGGCTTGCCGTCAGACCACTGAATGCCGTCACGCATCTTAAAGGTATAGGTAACGGTACCGTCCTCGTTTACTACCTTCTCGTAAGACTCTGCCTGACCAGGAGCTGTTACTGCATTGCCATTGCCATCGTCAACCCACTTTACAAGACCTTCGAATGCATGCTGAACCATGATGGCGCCGTCAATTGCGGTATTTAATGCTGGGTCAATGGTCTGAGGCTCAGAAGCGATACAAACAGACAGATTGTATTCGCCGGCTGCTGCCTCAGTGCTTTCTGCTGCCGCATCTTTGCTCTCTGCTGCGGTTGTCTCAGCGCTTGCTGCTGTAGTAGCCGCTGCAGTTGTTGCGCCATTGTCGCTGCCGCCGCAGGCTGCTAAAGATGCAACCATTGCAGAAGCCAGAGCAAGAGACACAATTTTCTTTGTCTTTCTCATAATTCTTCCTCCTTTTTTCTTATCCCCGAAAATTTTTCGTGAGATTCTATGACAACGCCTCTTTAAGAGGCGCTGTTACCTACTCTTATCCCGTCCCTGCTGTTTACTGATCCAGTAAATGGCAGGCTGCCCAGTGTCCAGGTGCGTGCTCTTTAAACTTCGGCATCTCCTGTCTGCACTTTTCTGTTGCGTATGGGCAGCGGGTATGGAACCGGCATCCGCTAGGCGGATTGATCGGGCTTGGAATATCTCCTTCCAATACAATTCTGCTACGGGTGCGGCTAAGTTTTGGATCCGGAACCGGAACTGCTGACAGCAGCGTCTTAGTATATGGATGAATTGGATTGCGGTTCAATTCGTAACTTTCTCCTAATTCCACTAAGGATCCTAAATACATAACGCCAATCCGGTTGGAAATATGGCGTACTACGGATAAATCATGAGCAATAAATAAATAGGTCAGGCCTAATTCTTCCTGCATATCTTCCAGCATATTTACAACCTGAGACTGAATAGATACGTCTAACGCAGAAATCGGCTCATCACAGACAATAAATTCTGGTTTTACAGCCAGGGCGCGGGCAATACCAACTCTCTGCTGCTGACCGCCGGAAAACTCATGGGGATAGCGGTTTGCGTGTTCGGTATTTAATCCTACACGGCGCAGAAGTTCCTTAATCATATCGGTTCTGTCCTGCTTGCTGGCGGCAAGTTTATGAATGTCAATGGCTTCACCGATAATCTCTCCCACTGTCATACGGGGATCCAGAGATGCGGACGGATCCTGGAAAATAATCTGCATTTTTCTTCTGTATGGCAGCATATTTACTGCCTGCAGCTTTCCTAATGGTTTTCCGTCTTCCCCAAGAGGATTGTCGTAAATCGGTGTTCCATCGTAAATAATACTTCCGCCGGTCGGTTCGTGAAGACGGAGAACGGTTCTTCCCAATGTGGTTTTACCACATCCGGACTCTCCTACCAGACCTAATGTCTCTCCTTTTTTAATAAAGAAAGATACGTCCTGAACAGCCTGGACGCCAGGTCCCTTCATTCCCTTAATTGGAAAGTATTTTCTTAAATTTTTAACCTCAAGGAGAATCTTCTCATCATGATTCATTGTTTTTTTCCTCCTTGTTTAAACGTTCCTGAACCCGCAGCCAGCAGGCAGAACGATGATTTTCGCTGATTTCCACATATGGCGGCATCTTCTTTAAGCAGATCTTCATGCACTGCTCACACCGGGGTGCAAACGGGCATCCTTCCGGCGGATTCAGCATATCAACTGGTGTTCCTTCAATTGGAATCAGTCTCTCATAACTCTCTGCGTCTACACGGGGCATGGAGCGGAGCAGACCTTTTGTATATGGATGGGAAGGATTGTAGAAAATATCATCTACTGGTCCCTGCTCTACCATCTTTCCTGCATACATAACCGATACTTTGTCACAGATGTCTGCCACAACGCCCAGGTTATGGGTAATAAAGATGATACCCATCTTTGTCTTTTTCTGAAGTTCTTTCATTAACTCCAGAATCTGCGCCTGAATGGTAACGTCCAGTGCAGTAGTCGGCTCATCAGCAATTAAAAGCTGCGGATGGCAAATCAGTCCCATTGCAATCATAACACGCTGACGCATACCGCCGGAAAACTCATGGGGATACTGCTTCATACGCTTCTCTACGTTGTTAATTCCAACTAACTCCATCATTTTCATCGCCTGTTTTTCTGCGTCGGCTTTGGAAATGGATTTATCGTGAGCGCGAAGGGCTTCCACCAACTGGTTTCCAATGGTATATACCGGATTTAAACAGGTCATCGGATTCTGGAAAATCATTGCTACCTTGCTGCCGCGGAATGAAGTCATTTCATCCTTGGAAAATTTCAGGACATCCTGTCCCTCAAAGGTAATGGAACCACCAATGACTTTACCCGGAGACTGCAAAAGTCCCATAATGGAATATGCCTCCACACTTTTGCCAGAACCAGACTCTCCTACTACGCCCATAACTTCGCCATAGTTTAAATCATAGGAGATACCGCTTACTGCCTTTACCTCTCCAGCAGGTGTAAAGAAGGAAACGTGCAGGTCTTTCACTTCCAATAACTTCTGATTTTCGTTTTTTGTCTCAGCCATTTTGTCTCCTCCTTCCTATTTCTTCAGTTTGGGGTCTAAGGCATCTCTAAGACCATCGCCAAACAGGTTGAATGCTAAAATCATAACAGATAATACGACTGCAGGAATAATCAAACGATAAGTATAGGTATACATACCGCTCAGTGCGTCTGTTGCCATGGATCCTAAACTTGGAAGCGGTGCAGAAACACCTACGCCCAGGTATGAAAGGAAGGACTCCAGGAAGATTGCAGACGGAATCTGCAGGCAGGTGGTAACAACAATCTGACCAATACAGTTTGGAAGCAGATGCTTACGGATGATGCGGCCGCCGGAAGCTCCCAGCGCTTTTGCTGCGGTTACATATTCCTGCTCTTTTAACTGAAGTACCTGGCCACGGATAATACGGCTCATGGTTACCCAGTAAAGCATACCAAATGCAATAAACAGAGAAATCAGGTTTGGACCTAATACGCCTACAAAAGATTTCAGCGGACCAGAACCGGAGTTTACAAACTCGGTTAAAATTGGTTTTAATGCTGTAGCAATTAAAAGTACAACCAGCATTTCTGGTACGGAATAAATCAGCTCAACAATACGCTGCATCACAGCATCGACTTTTCCTCCACAGTATCCAGAAATAGAACCATATACTGCACCAATCAGCAATACCAGGATTGCAGCACAGATACCAACAGACATGGAAACACGGGCGCCGTACATAACGCGGACTAAAATATCACGTCCATACATATCAGTACCAAAAATGTGCGGGAATACCTTTTCTCCAGCTGCCTTGCGCTCTAATTCCTGCTGGGAATATCCAAACATCTTTTTCTTGATCCCCAGTTCCTTGCGGATTACCTTCGGATCTGCGTCTTCGCTGCTTTCTGTATTTTTAGCAGCTACTTTTGCCTGAGCTTTGATTTTTGCTTTTTCTACAGAAGACAGTTTTTCGCCTTTTGCAGCGGCCTCTTCTTCTGCTTTTGCAATCATTGCGTCTACATCTAATACTTCGCTCTGGGTTCTGGCAGCAATTTCTTCGTCCAGACGCTTCTGATCTTCCAGAGTATAGTGATAAGGATACAGATTTTCTGCACCTTTGTTAAATTCATCATATCCATAGGGAACCAGATAAGGCCCTACAAATGCAAAGAGGATCAAAAAGATTACAACGCCTAATGCTACCATGGCAACTGTATTCTGCTTTAATCTTCTCCATGCATCCTTCCAATAAGATACACTGGCACGTTCCTGAATGAAATCTTCTCTTTCATTCTGAGTTGCCGGCTCAAAATCTGCCGGGGTTAATGTATTCCAATCCAGCATAGACTCGACATCTGGCTGCAGAGAAACGATGCAGCGTTTCATCTTTTTTTCTTTCGCCATGCTTATTCTCCACCTTTCGTCAGACTGATTCTAGGATCTGCAAGCTTATACAGCAAGTCAACTACAACATTCATCAGGATAATGAAGGTTGCCAAAAAGATTGTAGTACCCATAATAACCGGATAGTCACGGTTCTGAATAGACTGAACAAAATAACGTCCTAATCCAGGAATTGAGAAAACGCTCTCTACAACGAAACCGCCGCACAGAGTAAATGCTACCTGCGGTCCTAAATACGTAATAACCGGAATCAAAGCATTTCTAAGTGCATGTTTAAAAATAATCTTTCTGTTCTTCAGACCCTTTGCCCTGGCAGTCTTAATATACTCCTGGTTTAAAGAGTCCAGCATAGCGGAACGGGTCTGTCTGGCCGTATAACACATTGGATAAAATCCTAATGCAAAGCAGGGAAGCACATAAGCGCGCCATCCAGCTGCCGGATCAAAAATTGTCGGGAAAATCTTCAGAGACGCAATACCACCTGCGAATACAACCAGCAGAATGGATGCGACTACGAAACTTGGGGTTGAAATTCCCAAAGTACAAACAACGCGAAGGATACTGTCTGTTAATTTGCCTCTCTTAAAAGCAGCCAGACATCCCAGCGGTACTCCGACTAATACAGCCCATGTCAGAGCGATGGCGCCGATTTTAGCGGAAACCGGAAACATATCCAAAATAATATCCATAACCTCACGGTTTTTCTGCATCTTTAAAGATACGCCGAAATCGCCATGCAGCAGATTTTTCAAATACATTCCTAACTGTACAATGACTGGTTTATCCAGTCCGTACTTTGCATTGAGAGCATCTATGGTTGCCTGGGAAGGAGTTTTCTCACTCAGCCAGGGACTTCCTGGAATTGCATTCATCAAAAGGAAGGTAATACAGGTTACTAAAAAAATTGTAACAATTGCCATTCCAAGTCTTTTTGCAAAATATTTGCCCATTTTATCACACCTTAATATTTTATCAGTTCTTCATATAGCTGTCAGGCTAATAAAGACATTTGTTTTTGTAGAAAGTACATATTTTGGTCAAAAACTGCCCTTGAGAAAAGCTTCTCAAGGGCTTTTCAAATTATTTAATCAGGCCGGGAAATTACTGTCCCATCTGCTTTGCAACTTCTGCTGCAAAGTCCTCTTCCTTCTTTTCCATACCTTCGCCAGTCTCAAAACGTACGAATTTCTTGATTGCAATCTTAGCGCCGTTTGCTTTTGCAACTTCTTCTACGTACTTGCCAACTGTCTGCTTGCCGTCTTCCGCTTTCACGTATACCTGATCCAGTAAGCAAATTTCCTTTAATTCCTTGTTGATACGGCCCATAACCATGCCTTCGATAATCTTATCGTTTGCATCAGGCTTCTCATTTCTTGCAGCAACTGCAAGGATTTCTTTTTCTTTTGCAATGTAGTCTGCATCTACTTCGCTTCTGTTGGTGTATACTGGCTTTAACGCTGCAGCCTGCATAGCTACGTTTCTTGCCATTTCTTTTACAGCGTCATTTACAACGTCAGTCTCAACATCTACTAAAACGCCGATCTTTCCGCCTGCATGAATATAGGAAGCAACAAAACCATTCTGCTCCTCAACACGCTCAAATCTTCTGATGTTCATATTTTCGCCGATTACTGCAATCTGAGCAGATAATGCTTCCTTAACAGTCAGCTGCTCGTCTTTTGCCCACTTCTCAGCAAAGAATGTATCCATGTCTGTTGCGGTGCTGTTTAATGCCTGAGCAGCAACATCTGCAACATAACCTCTGAACACTTCGTTTTTAGCAACGAAGTCAGTCTCAGCATTAACCTCAACTACAACTGCTTTCTTCTCATCATCACTTACCAGAGTAAATGCGATACCCTCAGCAGCGATTCTGCCAGCCTTCTTCTGTGCAGAAGCAAGTCCTTTTTCTCTTAAGAACTCAACTGCCTTGTCCATGTCTCCGTCGGTTGCTGCCAGCGCTTTCTTGCAATCCATCATACCTGCGCCGGTCATTTCTCTTAACTCTTTTACCATTGCTGCTGTAACTGCTGCCATGTTCAATTTCCTCCATCTCTGATTATAGTGAAAAAGATGCTTCACCCGTATATTCCAACCGGGCGAAGCATCTGCCATTCCAAATTAAGCCTCTACAGTCTCATCTGCTTCGATTTCGCCAGCTGCTTCCATGTCTGCAACTGCCTCGCCCTGGTTTGCTTCAATTACAGCATCAGCCATCTTGGAAACAATTAACTTAACTGCTCTGATAGCATCATCGTTGCCAGGAATTACATAATCCAACTCTTCCGGATCACAGTTTGTATCTGCAATACCAATCAGCGGAATACCCAGAGTGTGTGCTTCCTGTACGCAAATTCTTTCCTTCTTTGGATCAACTACGAAAATTACGTCTGGCAGCTTCTTCATTTCCTTGATACCGCCTAAGTTCTTCTCTAACTTGTCCCACTCTTTCTTTAACTCGATAACTTCCTTCTTAGGAAGAACATCGAATGTACCGTCCTCAGCCATGGTCTCAATTTCTTTTAATCTTGCAATTCTGCTCTGGATGGTCTTGAAATTGGTCAGCATACCGCCTAACCATCTCTCGTTTACATAGAACATATTGCATCTTTCAGCCTCAGTCTTAATTGCATCCTGAGCCTGCTTCTTGGTTCCTACAAACAGAACAGTGCCGCCGTCTGCAGCGATGTCTGCTACTGCCTTGTAAGCCTCGTCAACTTTGCCTACAGACTTCTGTAAGTCGATAATGTAGATACCGTTTCTTTCGGTATAGATGTAAGGAGCCATCTTAGGGTTCCATCTTCTTGTCTGGTGACCGAAGTGTACACCAGCTTCCAGTAACTGTTTCATAGAAATTACGCTCATGTTTCTACCTCCATTTGGTTTTTAACTTCCGTCGGCATCTCATGCTTCCAGAGAGACCTGACTTTTTCAGGCACCTTCCCAAGGAATCCGCCGGCGTGTTTTTTCGTAAGCCACTCCAATATAACATAAGTCAACTTATGGTGCAAGTATTTTTTTGTCCTTTTCCCTGTTTTTTATTGTTTCCCATAGAAAAAGTAGCCGGAAGACCCAGAATTTTCCAGAAAAACCCGAATTTCTGAGTGCTGCCGGCTGCTGATGCATCACAATCGTTTTATATCTTTATATCTTTGTCTTTCCTGCATTTGCTTTTATAGCTTTCAGTTCATCAAACACCACATCATTTAATACTTTGATGTAGGTTCCTTTCATGCCAGACGAACGGGACTCAATGACGCCTGCACTCTCGAACTTGCGGAGTGCATTGACAATAACTGATCGGGTAATCCCTACCCTGTCCGCAATCTTGCTGGCTACCAGAATTCCTTCATTGCCATCCAGTTCTTCGAAAATATGCGTAATTGCCTCCAACTCAGAGAACGACAACGTACTGATTGCAGATTTTACAATCTGGACTTTCCGGCTCTCTTCTGCATTTTCTTCATTTACTGAACGCATCATTTCCAGTCCTACTACCGTAGTTCCATATTCACTGACAATAATATCATCAATATCATACTGGGAATCTGACTTATACATAAACAGCGTTCCAAGACGCTCTCCTGCAATATCAATCGGAGAAATAATTGCCTGGTACTTCTTTACATTTTCTTCTGCAAATCCCAATGTAGCCAAATTTACGTTTTCCTTGGTAGACAGCACACTAAGAAGTCTTTCGTTCAGCAATTTATCTACATAGTTTCCTACCTGGTCAACGATTAATTCTTCAATCTCATCAACTCCAGGCCAGATGCTGACCCCCAGGACTTTTCCTTTCTTGCTGATTACCAGAATGTTGGATAGCAGAATTTCACTTAGCACCTTGCAAATATCATTAAAGACAAATTTGTGTGAATTATTGTTATGCAATAATTTATTAATTTTCCTTGTTTTATCCAACAACTGTACACTCATTTTCCAAAACCTCCTTGATCTGTTGAAATGGTTTTCCGAAAAAGCTATATATTACTTGAATTGTACCATGTTTATTCAACATTCACAATAGTTTTTGGAAGTTTTTTGATTTTTTAAGAAATACTTCTATTTTGATTTAATTTTCTCACGATACCCGCAAGTTTCACTGGAACACACCAGCTGATTTCCCTTTTCTACCATATAGCTGCCGCACTGCGGACACTTTTCCCTGGATGGTTTCTGCCAGGACATGAACTCACATTCCGGATTTGCTTCACATCCATAATAGCGACGGCCTTTCTTGGTTTTTTTAATGACAATCTCTTTCCCGCACTTTGGACAGGGAACTCCTATTTTTTCTAAATATGGCTTCGTATTTTTACATTCAGGAAATCCCGGACAGGCCAGGAACTTTCCATGAGGTCCATATTTTATTACCATGTTCCGGCCGCAAAGCTCGCAGACTTCATCTGTCACCTCATCTGCAATGGTAACAGACTCCAGCTCTGCCTGAGCATTCTTCACTGCTTCATCTAAGTCTGGATAGAAATTACGGACCACTGTCTTCCAGTCTACGGTTCCGTCTCCCACCTTGTCCAGAAGATATTCCAGGTTTGCCGTAAACGCAGTATCCACAATACTTGGGAAACACTGTTTCATCATTCCATTTACGACTTCACCCAGCTCTGTTACATATAAGTTTTTATTTTCCTTTACTACGTATCTTCTATTTAAAATAGTTGTTATAGTAGGCGCATAGGTACTCGGACGTCCAATTCCCTGTTCTTCCAGCGCTTTTACCAGAGATGCCTCCGTATAGTGCGCCGGCGGCTGGGTAAAGTGCTGACTTGGCAGCAATTCTTCTAATGTCAGCTCCATTCCTGTTTCCAGTTTTCCAAGAAGAACATTCTTTTCTTCCTTTTCTTCCTCCTGAACATAAACGGATAAGAACCCATCAAAAGCTAATTTCGATGCGGTCAGAGTAAATAGATATTCTCCCGCTCCAATTTTTACTGTCGTCGTCTCGTATCTTGCAGCCTCCATCCGGCTGGCGGCAAACCGTTTCCAGATTAGCTGATACAGACGGAACAAATCTCTTTGAAGAGATTCTTTTATAATAACTGGGGTTAAAGAAATATCTGTAGGACGGATAGCCTCGTGAGCATCCTGGATGATTTTTCCTCCCTTTTTGGCATTTTGTTCTGCCTTTGCCACATAGTGACTTCCATACTGCTTTCCGATAAATTCTCTCGCTACCAGATCGGCCTCTTCTGCTACACGAGTAGAGTCTGTACGCAGATAGGTAATCAGACCAATCGTTCCATGGCCTTTCACTTCAACGCCTTCATACAGCTGCTGGGCAAGACGCATCGTTTTCTGAGTAGAAAAATTCAGCACTTTCGAAGCTTCCTGCTGAAGAGTACTGGTCGTAAATGGAATCGGTGCTTTTTTTATCCGCTCGCCATTTTTCACTTCTTCTACCACATAGGTCTGTTTCATCAGATAATTTTGGATTTTCTCTATTTCTTCCTTGTTTTCAATAGAAACCCGGCCATTTTTGTCTCCATAGAACTTTGCCATTAATGGCTTTTTACTTCCAGGAAACTTAAATGCCGCATCCAGGTTCCAATATTCTTCTGGAATAAATGCGTTAATTTCTTCTTCTCTGTCGCAAATCATCCGAAGGGCTACAGACTGAACTCTGCCTGCACTCAATCCGCGTTTTACTTTTTCCCACAGAAGCGGGCTGATCTTATATCCTACTAAACGATCCAGCACTCTGCGAGCCTGCTGCGCATCTACCAGATTCATGTCGATTTCTCTAGGGTTTTTAATGGAATTTTTCACCGCATTTTTTGTAATTTCATTAAAACTGATACGGTATACTTTTTTATCTCCAGCTTCATCCAGCTTCAGCGCCTTCATTAGGTGCCAGGAAATCGCTTCTCCTTCCCGGTCAGGGTCCGTTGCAAGATAAATCTTATCTGCTTTTTTGACTTCTTTACGCAACTTCGATAGAATATCGCCTTTTCCCCTTATGGTAATATACTTTAATTCGAAATCATTATCCACATCAATTCCCATTTGGCTTTTGGGCAGATCCCTTACATGACCATTAGAGGCATCTACCTCATAGGTAGAACCCAGGAATTTCTTAATTGTTTTTACTTTTGCAGGAGACTCTACAATTACCAGATTCTTTGCCGCCATAACTACTCCTCATTCACAGTTTTTTTCTGTAATAGTGATTCGCTTCCTGCACAATGTATCCCTCCATTTCTAAGTCCAGAAGGATCCCCACACATTCATGCATTGGCAAACCGCTTTCTTTTACAATCTCTTCAATAAATTTTGGTTGCAAATCCAAGCAAATATACACCTTTTTTTCTTTCTTTGCAAGTCCCTTCTGCTTTTTTTCCTGAATTCCCTGTATTTTTCCATGTTTCATACCAAAATAATCCAATATATCATCTATACATAAGAGAGGAAATGCTCCTGACTGAATCAAACGGTTGCATCCCGAACTCAGCATATCTGTAATCCTTCCTGGTACCGCAAATACATCCTTCCCCTGTTCTAAGGCCAACTCTGCCGTAATAAGAGAACCGCTCTTTTCTCTGGCCTCTACTACAATTACAACATCGGCGATCCCACTGATAATCCGATTACGCATAGGGAAATTAGCCGGTTTCGGCCTTTCTCCCATCCCATACTCCGAAAGAATCCCTCCTTCTTTCTCCATCTTTTCGAATAACGGGTAATTTTCTTTTGGGTAACAAATATTAATTCCGCATCCTAATACTCCATAGGTCGGCTTTCCCGCTTCCAATGCTCCTCTATGGCTGGCTCCATCCACTCCCAAAGCCAGACCGCTGATAACTTGAATTCCCCTGCTGCTAAGTTCCCTCGCCAATATTCTTGCCACATGGTTTCCATAGCTGCTGCACTCCCTGGCTCCTACAATTGCTGCACAAAAGCACTGATTATCCGGCATTTTTCCCTTACAGAAAAGTCCCATTGGTCTATTGTGAATCAGACAGAGGCCTCTTGGATATTCTTCATCAAAAGGCGTTAAAAAACGTATCTTTCGTTCTTCTAATTTTTCATATTCCTCCTCTATTTTTTGTTTCATTCCCTGCCTTCGAAAGGCATCAAACGCTTGTTCCTGGGTTCCGGAAAGAATCCCTTTTTCTTTCAAAAATGTTCCTTCTATATTATATATCTCTTCTTTTTTCTGAACATCATTCCAGATTTTGTCTATTGTAACAGCACCAAATCCCGGAATCTGTGTCAGCCAGTATAAACTCATCCGTTCCTGCTTTGTTAAAGGTTCTGTCAGTACCATCCCTCTTTTCCCCAATACTTCGTTTCCAGACTTCGATATCCTATGGCTTCACATAAATCACTATGGCTAATCTGTTCCCGTTCATCCAGGTCTGCAATTGTACGGGCCACTTTTAAAATTTTATGTACTGCACGAGCGCTTAAATGCTTTTTTCTATAAACTGTTTCTAAAAACTTTTCTTCTTTTTCACTAATTGTACAATATGTTTCTATCTCTTTCCCGCTCATCTCACTGTTATAGCAAATAGCTGTATTTTGGAACCGGTATTTCTGCCTCTCTGCAGCTGCTTCTACCCTGCTGCGGATCTGTCTGGAAGACTCATTTACTTCTGAGCTTCGTAATTCCTGATAGGATACTGGAGCCGCTTCTGCTGCAATATCAAACCTGTCCAGAATCGGCTTAGAAATTTTTCCCAAATAATGCTGAATCTGACCATTGGTACATCGGCATCTGTTCCGATCCGGATAGAATCCACAAGGGCAGGGATTCATCGCCGCAACCAAAAGAACATTTGCCGGAAATACATAGGTCCCATGAAGTCTGGATATTGTAACCGTTTTTTCCTCTAAAGGCTGCCTTAAAATTTCTATTGCTTTGGAAGAAAATTCTGGAAACTCATCTAAAAATAAAATTCCTTCGGATGCTAACGACAATTCTCCTGGTCTAGGATTTACACCTCCTCCTGCCAACGCCTGGGGACTGATTGTGTGATGAGGACTCCGAAATGGTCTCTTTCCCATTAGTGTCTGTCCTTTTGGAAGTAGACCGCACACACTATATATTTTTGAAACTTCCATACGCTCTTTTTCTGTCATTGGCGGTAATATCGTAGGAATCCTCTGAGCAACCATTGTCTTTCCTGCACCAGCTTCTCCTATCATTAGTAAATTGTGTCTCCCTGCCGCTGCAATTTCTGCGCTTCTTCGCAAAATCATTTGTCCGCTTATTTCCGAAAAGTCTTTATTCTCTCTTTCATCCGCTGATAGTTCTGTAAAAAGCTCTGATGAACAGACTGGTATCTGCTCCTCTTTTTCTGGATGGCGAATCCATTCCACACATTGCCCTAAGGATAGTGGAGCTGAAATCTGGACTCCGCCGGCCGCCTGACCTTCCCTTATGTTTTCTCTTGGGAGAAAACATTTTTGAAATCCTTTTTCTTTTGCACTTAACACAATCGGAAGAATCCCCCTTATTGGTTTAATTGTTCCATCCAACCCCAATTCTCCTACAAACAGGCAGTTCTGATACGTTTCCAAATCCACCTCTCCTAAAGCAGCTAGAACAGCCAGCGCAATTGCCAAATCATAACTGGTCCCCGCCTTCCGGATCGATGCCGGCGAAAGATTGATTACGGTCTTTTTAGGCGGCATCCGAAACCCCGAATTTCTTAATGCGGTCCTCACCCGCTCCTGGGCCTCCCGAACCTCTGAAGATAGATATCCCACCATAACTATGCCCGGCAGACCATCATGTGAATCTACTTCTACAGAAATAATCTGTCCGTCAATCCCACTGGTCCCTGCACTAAAAATCCTGCTGAACAAACAATCCCCCTTTTCTCTATCTATTGAGCGAATTCTGTCATATACTCCCTGAATCTTAATGGAAGATGGGTTCTCTGACAGTTTCTGTTTTCTCGTTCCTTGATTGCAATTGTATCGTGAAATATCTTCCATAGCTTTTCATAGTCTTCCGCTTCATTCTGCCACCTATCCATCTCTTCTGTCTCGTTCTCTCCAATATGAGCAATGGTCCAGCCTTTCTGTGGGACAAAAATAACGGCCTGTTTTCTATTTTCATCATAAATCATCCATTTTTCATCTGGAAGGCGGTCTGCAAAATGAACTGCCAGTAATGGAAGGACTGCATTTTTCGGTCCAATTCTGCTAAAAAGCAATCTTTTTTCCTTAATTTCTGTAAAACGAAGAAACCCTGTCAGCAAATGGTTTTCATTATAAACACTTCTACACATCTGAAACACTTGGAACACTTCTGGTATCTGAAGCATATCCATAACGTTTTTTCCAATATGAAATCCGTAAATTAAGAATCTGTATATCTTATCTGCCTTATCGCTATCTTGAGAAAGAGAAGCAACATATACCTTTTCATATGCAGACTCTGAAATGCGGTTTCTAATCGATAGAATTACTTTTGAAGCTTTCATGCTCTCAGCAGGAACTCGAATATATTCTGTAAATAGTTCTTGTTCAAACATACCGTTCATCTGCAGACAGACATTCTTATGTCCCTTTTTACTCATCCACGCATCATAAACTCCACAAAGAATTCCCTCCAGGGAATCTTCACAAATATAAACTGTCATCTGTTTTCTCCCACCTTATATCGTTCCGGAAATCGTCGAGAACACATCCTCCCTGGTTGGCTCTACCTGAAGATGCATATCCTGAAACAAGGACATTTGATGATAGGAACCGCTATGGGTAATATCCCATGCTTTTCTCCGTTCATCGCCAATCAGACTGGATGTAATAAAATCCTGTTCTAATCGACAGCCCTGTTCCATTTTGCCAGAGCAGGTAATAAAATAGACTGCCCGCTTTAATACAACACCTAATTTTTTTAATACTAAAAAATCTAATGCGCCATTTTTTCTGGCAGCCAGAATCCGTCTGGCAGACTTTACTCCAATTCCCGGCACTCTCAACAGCACCTCGTACCTTGCAGTATTGACTTCTACTGGAAAATATTCTAAATGCCGCAGCGCCCAATCGCACTTTGGGTCTAAAAAAACATTAAAGTTTGGTGTCTTTTCTGTAAGGAGCTCATCTGCATGAAATCCGTAAAAGCGTAGAAGCCAGTCTGCCTGGTATAAACGGTGTTCCCGTAAAAGGGGCGGTCCTCCCGGAAGCTCTGGAAGGGATGAATCTTCATTCACCTTAACAAATGCAGAAAAAAACACTCTTTTCAATCCATATCCCTGGTATAAGGCTTCTGTTACTTTCATCATCTGATAATCATTTTCCAGCGTTGCTCCAACAATCATTTGCGTACTTTGCCCTGCTGGCACAAACCGCTTTTCTTCCCATTTTGCTTGTGGCAGAAGAATTTGTGAATCCCCTTCTATCTGATAATTTTCTGCTTTTGCAAATGCCTTTTGATGCTGCAGCAACGCCGCACCTCCTGAAAATCCTGCTTTCGTTATTTTACGTCCTTCTTTTTCTCCCTCTAATAGTTTCTGCTGAAACGAAATTCCCTGCTGAATCTGGCGCATTGGTTTCAAAATCTTTTCCCTCGTCTTGCCAGGCGCCAAATGACGGAGTCCCTCGGCTGTAGGCAGCTCCAGGTTTACACTCATACGATCTGCCAAAAATCCCACTCTCTCAATCAACTCAGGATCTGCTCCAGGAATTGCTTTAATATGAATATAACCATTAAACTTATGAACTGTACGCAGCTGATACACTGTCTCATAAATCTCTGCCATTGTATAATCTGCACTATGCAGAATACCTGAACTTAAAAATAAACCTTCTATATAATTTCTCCGGTAAAACTCCATCGTTAGCTGGCACACCTCTTCTGGTGTAAACGATGTCCGAATGGTATCGTTCGAAACCCTGTTGATGCAGTATTTGCAATCATAGATACACTCGTTGGTAAAAAGAATCTTCAAAAGGGAAATACAGCGCCCATCTGCTGAAAAGCTATGGCAGATTCCTGCTTCTGCTGCATTTCCCAGCATTCCCGTTTTTCCTCCACGCTTGATCCCGCTGGAAGTGCAAGCTACATCATACTTTGCCGCATCTGTTAATATTTCTAATTTCTCCTGAATGGTTAGATCCTGCCTTACCAGCATACCTGGCCTCCTATATTGTTATATCAGAACATTTGTTCTTACTTAACTCCAGTATAACACATCCATTCAAGAATTGCAATCTCTTTTCGAACGCTTGTTCTACTTTTCAATTCTTGCACCATCTGCTCCAACCAGATATCCATCCGGCGTCATTTGTCCTGCATACATTGCCCCCTTTCTTCCATCTGAAACCGGATTAAAATAGTACCACTTTCCATCAATCAGCTGCCAGCCGGTAACCATAGCGCCGCGATGTCCATCGCTGACTGGATTCAGGTAATACCATGTTCCATCTGTATCCAGATACCAGCCTGTTTTCATATGCCCTAGTGTTCCATCAGATATGTTGTGTAGAAAGTACCAGAAACCGTCCGGATCCTGATGCCAGCCTGTTTTCATGTATTCGTCCTGTCCGAAACGATACCAGTCCGTTCTGCCTGTAACACCATAATATAAATAGCACCACTCATCTTTTGCATTTCCTCCGTTCGCATAATGGAAAACCCATCCATCTGGAAACTTTTCCCATCGTCCGCTCTTGCCTTTTCCGACATCTGTATAAGCATCTCCATATACTCCAGGACCGCCTTGGGTACTGCCAGAACCGCCTCCCCAACTGCCAGAACTGCTGCCGGAGCCATTATTAGAATTGCTGCCAGAATCATTATTGGAATTACTACCGGAACCATTATTGGAATTGCCGCCGGAGCTATTATCGGAATTACTACCGGAACCGTTTCCACTGTCCCCCTCTCCTGGAGTAATTAACTTATCATCTTCCGTTCCTGGCTGCTTATCTTCTCCATTGTGCCATTTTTCATCATCTTCTGTATCCCATTTTCCGTCTTCTCCTGGTCGGTTATTGGTTCCGTCTCCATTGTCAATATAGTCATCTCTGGTATCAAAAATCTTATCGTTTCCACAGTGAACATTCTGCCCATTCTGGTTTTCATAACAGTCATCCCTGCTGCCATAGACTCCGTCATCTCCAGTTTCTAAAACGGTATCGTCTTTTGTTCCTGCCATTTTATCTGATCCGTTGTAAAAATAGTGATCATCTTCCGTTCCCATTTTTCCATCTTCTCCTGGACGGCGATTGGTTCCATTTCCTAAATCCTCAAAATACAGTTCCCATTGTGCAGTCAGAATCGTATCTGATGGAATTTTATACACGGTCTTATCCGTTACCAGTTCCTTACTGGCTTCCTGCATCCATCCCTGAAAACGGTAATCGATTTTTAACGGAAGTGGAAGAGAACCATATGGAGCATCATAGGTAACGAAAATGGTTTCTTTGTCACAGATTCCGCCATTTGGATTTAAGGAGACCTGGTACTGATTGGCTTTCCACTGAGCAAATAACTGCACTGTCGCCTGGTCTGTTAATGTCAGATTCTGGACAGACTGTCCTGGCTGGTATCCAGTCCCTGTTCCGGCTGCCTGGGTATTCCAAAGCGTAAACTGATAGCCTGTTCGGGAAAATCCGTTTTCTGCAACAGAAAACTGCGTTCCTACCTGCTGCCTGGAACCTTCTGTACCTCCTCCAGTCGCGCCATTCCCCACATAGGAAACCTGATATTGGTTTGGCACAGTCTCCAGCCTGACACCGCATCTGCCGCAATTTTTAATTTTATAACCGGCTACTGCTGTTGTATCATATATTCCTGGAATGATATGCCCCAACGCAGGAATCGTCTGATGAATCGAACCGCACATCTCACAGTTTCCTGTTATAGCGCCTTCCGTTGTACAAGTCGGCTCTGTCCTGGAGGTTCCCACATGGGTGTGGGCCTGTTCTGCCCCTGCAACCGCCTGCTGCCCTCCAAATGGAAAGATCGTAACTCCTCCATAGTCTGCCAGGTGGGGCGCATAGTAATAAAACAGGACACCAGTCAGCTTAGGATGAGGATTTTTTATGGTTACAACCGTATTCCACTTTCCAGTGTCCGTATCCGTAGAATTTTGAATAGTAATGGCGTCAGCTACCTTTACCAGCTCGGTATTGCTGTAACTTCCGCTGCCTTTCCAAATCTCCGTCTTTAGATTACTGACGGTTTTTGTTTCATTTTTCTTATAGTATTCCCAGATACCATCAATCTGTCTGGAAGTCCCTTCTGTTGTGTGATTGGAAATCATCTCATCAAATCCATGCCGGTACTCTGCTCCCTGAAACAGCAGATATACGCCAGGCTTTCCAAGAGTCCCCGCCATCTTCTCTTCAACTCCAGAACCGGTTATAGTCAGTACATCTGACGCTCTGCTCTGCCGCATAAGGGCAGGTTCTGCCATCACCTCTTCCGGTTTTTCGTATTCTGCATTGGAGTCCGTCGCAACATTCATTTCCTTATTTTGGTAAACAGGCAGGGCCGCTGCAGGAAGAATGTTTCCGCAGCTTAAAATCCCCGCAAATAGCACCAGACTAACTGCATATATTCTTGTTTTTTTCAAAAGGATTCCCCCTTTTCTTGTTTGAATAGATTTAAAAATTTTATTTTCAGGTACAAAAATAACCCGGCACAGGCATAGGCATCCCCCCGCTTTCTTAAACTGCACGATTATTCAGCTGTATGTTTTTATTTGTGTTAAACTTTGGAATTCATTGGCAGTACGCCGATTTGTTAGAATTTAGATTTGATTTCCAGAAAGTTTAATGGATGGAGAAATTTTATCATTTCTTCATCCATTATTCAAGTCCTGAAGGCTTACTTTTCATCGCTACTTTTCGACATTTTTCATCAGCTTACGTAGCTCTAGTCTCTTTTCTCCATATTTTCTCCGCTCGGACAGGGTTCTGTCATTTCCAGGAATGTTCTCAGTTCCGGATAAGATTCTTCTGCATCTTCATATCCCTGACGGTAAAGCGCCATCAGCTTTTCCTTGTCCTTTTCCACCCTGCTGACTTCTACTATTTTAGAGGGACGGATTACAAAAATACGGTCTTCCTTTTCCCCTTTCTCAATATACTCCAGTGTTTCATTATAGCGGATATGCCGGGTTTCCATCTGCTCCACCAGATTGGGATACTGGCGATAAAGCCTGCGGATCAGTTTCATTGCCCGATTGGGTCCTTTCCGGTAAGACTTGTCTCTGGTAAGAATTACAACATTTTTTGCATTTCCCTGCTTTTCCGAATGCTTCACCGGAATCGAGTCTGCAATCCCTCCATCCAGATAAATATGTCCATGAATCCCTATCATTCTGGAAACCAGGGGAAGGGAACTGGACGCTCGGATTGCCCAGATGTCCCGTTTCATGTCTTTAATTGGATGATAGTGCGGCTTTCCTGTCTCACAGTCCGTTAAAACTGCGTAAAAACGTCCCGGATAAGATAGAAATGCCTCATGATCATAAGGGCTTAACTCATTGGGGATCTGGTCATAGCACATCTTTACCCCAAATAGATTTCCGGTTTTTATAAGGCTTCGCAGACTACAGTATCTGGGATCGTTCAAATAATCCGTGCTGACTGCAATATTTCTTCCCCTTTGCCTGGATAAGTAACTGGTTGCATTGATGCTGCCAGCCGATACTCCGTAAACTTCTTCAAATTCCAGGTTCTTATCTAAGAAAAAATCCAGGACTCCAGCAGTATACGCTCCCCGCATCCCTCCTCCTTCCAAAATCAGGCCTGCTTTGAAAAGTATTCTTGGTTTTTCCATCTGCCTTCTCCCTTCCTGGTCAGAAAAATGGGGTGTTGAAAAACGATTATGAGTTCCAAAGGTTT
>CAJMQQ010000026.1 GCA_905215625.1 uncultured bacterium | reverse complement strand
CAAGAAGCATCGGAGATTCCTCCGATGTGAAATCTGGTGTAAAAAGCTGTTTACAAGCCAGCTTGACACAGCTTTTTACGCCAGATTTCCCGCCGTCCTAGATAGTTACGTAAATCTTATGAAATCGCATTTGCGCCGGCAATGATTTCTGTCAGCTCCTGAGTAATGGAGTCCTGTCTTGCACGATTGTACTGAAGACTTAAAGAATCAATCATTTCCTCAGCATTGCTGGTTGCCGAATCCATGGCTGTCATACGCGCGCCGTTCTCACTGGCCACAGCCTCAAGAAGTGCGCCGTAAATCAGACTGCTCATATATTTGGGGATAATGGCGCTTAACACCTCATCCTCATTTGGCTCATAGTTCATAAGCAGCGTGTTGGGTTCCTCTGCGGAAACGTCCATCTCTACCGGAAGAAGCTTAACCAGCTTGGGGATATGGACCACTGTGTTTTTAAAGGAGGTATAAGCCAGGTAAATCTCTCCTATCTCTCCTCTGGAAAATTCATCCAGAAGTTCCAGGGTCAAATCCACCGCATCCCGATATATCGGCTCGTTGATTACGTCCGAATAATCCCTCCGTATCTGATAGCCTTTTCTTACCAGGCCATCCCGACCCTTACGGCCGATTGCGTAAATCCATGTGTCTTCCACCGGCGTCTGTCCGCTCCCAGCCAGCAGCTTGACAATACTGCTGTTGTAGCCGCCTGCCAGTCCTCTATTGGACGTAATGGCAATGACTGCCTTTTTCTTAGACTCGCTGGGACGCAGATACTTGTGATCAAGGGTTCCGGACTTTCGCAGCATCGCTCCGATGGTGGCATACATCATATCGGAATACGGCTTGGATGCTTCTGCTTTGGTTCTGGATTTCTGCAGTTTTACAGTGGAAACCAACTTCATGGCCTTGGTAATCTGCTGAGTACTCTGGATACTGGCGCGTCTGCGTTTAATATCTCTCATGGATGCCATGATTTGTCACCTGCCTATCTACATCTGCGCTTTGCATTCTGTGATTGCCTTTACCAGCAATTCCTCTGTCTGCGAAGTGATTTCCTTGGTTTCCCGAATGCTTGCCGGAATCTCCGGATATTTTTTATCTATAAATTTAAAGAGTTCCTTTTCAAAATCCAGCACCTTAGCGGTGGGAATGTCTAACAGGTACTTCTTCGTTGCCGCATAGATAATGATAACCTGATACTCAACCGGCATTGGCTGATACTGACCCTGTTTTAATACCTCTTTGATTCTCTCGCCCTGGGCAAGCTGTTCTTTGGTGCTTGCGTCCAGTTCAGAACCAAACTGGGCAAAGGATGCCAGCTCGCGGTACTGGGCAAGTTCCACACGGATTGGAGCTGCAATCTTCTTAATTGCCTTAATCTGTGCCGCGCCGCCTACTCGGGATACGGACAGACCTGCGTTAATTGCAGGACGGAAACCGGAGTTAAACATCTCTGTCTCCAGATAAATCTGACCGTCTGTAATGGAAATTACGTTGGTCGGAATATAAGCGGAAACGTCTCCCGCCTGGGTCTCAATAATTGGAAGAGCCGTTAAAGAACCGCCTCCCAGTTCATCAGACAGCTTGGACGCACGCTCTAACAGTCTGGAGTGCAGATAGAATACGTCTCCAGGATATGCCTCACGTCCTGGCGGTCTCTTAAGCAGAAGGGAAAGGGTACGGTAAGCGGCTGCGTGTTTACTTAAGTCATCATAAACAACCAGTACGTCTTCGCCGTTTTCCATCCATTCCTCGCCGATTGCACAGCCGGAATACGGAGCGATATACTGTAATGGAGCCAGGTCGGATGCAGTAGAAACGACTACGGTGGTATAATCCATCGCGCCAAACTCATCCAGCGTCTTTACAATGTTCGCTACGGTAGAAGCTTTCTGTCCGATAGCGACGTAAATACAGTGAACGCCCTGTCCTTTCTGGTTAATAATGGTGTCAATGGCAATCGCCGTCTTACCAGTCTGACGGTCGCCGATAATCAGCTCACGCTGTCCTCTTCCAATCGGGATCATAGCGTCAATGGCCTTGATACCGGTCTGCAGCGGCGTATCTACGGATTTTCTCTCAATTACACCGTGGGCAACCCGCTCAATCCGGCGGAATTTGCTGGTCTCAATAGGGCCTTTGCCGTCAATAGGCTGTCCCAGAGCGTTTACAACGCGGCCCGTCAGCGCGTCGCCTACCGGCACTTCCACAACTCGGCCTGTGGTTTTTACCATATCGCCTTCGCTGATGTTTTTCGTATCACCAAGAAGAACGGCGCCTACGTTGTCTTCCTCCAGGTTTAAAACCATGCCGTAGATTTCTCCTGGAAACTCCAGAAGTTCTCCCTGCATCGCCTTTTCAAGACCGTGGATTCGCGCGATACCGTCTGCGACCTGGATAACGGTACCCACATCAGAGACTTCCAGCTTTGTTGAATATTTCTCAATCTGCTCTTTAATCACAGAGCTGATTTCTTCTGGTCTTAAATTCATAACTGAGGTTCGCACCTTCTTTCTGTTATCAGTAATGTCCGCCTGACACTAAGCCAGCCGAACGGTTAAGAGCTGCTTTTTCAGCTCGTAGAGCTGGGTTTTAATACTGCTGTCTACCACCCGATCGCCGATACGGATAACCATGCCGCCGATTAAGCTTGGATCTACAGTATATTCCATCTCAAACTCCACATAAGGAGTGGTTTCTAACAGCTTCGCCTTTAACGCAGCTTTCTGCTCATCCCGCAGAGCGACTGCGCTTGCAACAAAAGCCGTTCCAATTTTTTTGTATTCCCGAACTGCCTGAATAAAATAATCCAGAATCATCGGGATTTCTTTTTGCCTGCCCTTGTCAACAATGATTGTCAAGAAGCCCATCATCTCATCCGAGACTCTTCCGGAGAAAACATTCTCCATGACGGAAATCTTCTCTTCCTTTACAATCTGAGGATGATTCAGCGCATCCATAAGCTTCGGGTTGTCCCGAAAAATGCTGCATAAGGCCTGGGCTTCTTCGTAGACTGCTTCCAGATTCTGCTTATCCGAAGCCGCCTCAAACAATGCATCGCCGTATACCTTTGCTATCAGCTTTGCCATGTATTCTCACCCATCTCCTTCAGAGTCTCGTCAATCAATGCATCCTGAACCTTGGTATCAATGGAAGCTGCAACAACCTTTCCTGCCATTAAAGAAGCAATGGATACAACTTCCTGCTTCATCTCGTCCAACGCCTTCTTTCTCTCCAGCTCGATTTCCTTGCCGGCGCGTTCTACGATTCTGGCTGCTTCCGCTCTGGCCTCGTCAAGAATTTCAGCCTCGCGGCGCTTTGCTTTTCTTCTGGCTTCTTCCAGGATAGCATCTGCTTCCTTGTTCACAGCCTTCAGCTTCGCGTCATACTCTGCCTTCATTTCTGCTGCGCTCTTCTGATCCAGGGCCGCCTGTTCCAGCTCGTCCGCAATCTTTTTGCGGCGCTTTTCCAGGAAATCTCTGGCTGGGTTAAACAGCAGATAGGATAATGCAAAGAACAGGATAAAGATATTAATTCCAGCTAATACTGCGTCGTTCAGCAGCTGGGGGTCAAATCCAATTAACCTATCCAAAATCTCGCCTCCTCTTGTGCTATTATCTTATAATTGCCCGTTTTCCTGTAAATCAACCGAACGGCTTAACGAACATCAGAATAATAGCAACAACCAGGCCGTACAGACCCGTCGTCTCGGCAACTGCCTGTCCTAACAGCATGGTGGAGGTAATATCAGATTTTGCGCCTGGATTACGTCCAACTGCAGAAGCGCCGTAACCTGCGGCAATACCCTGACCTACACCAGGTCCGATACCAGCGATCATCGCCAGACCAGCACCGATAGCAGAACAACCATAGATAAAATCCTGACCTGAAAAATTCATATTGATTCCTCCTGTAATGAAAAATAAATTTGTAAAACTTTGTTATTCCATTTTGTCGTTGATGTAAACCATGGTCAGCATACAGAATACATATGTCTGAATACAGCCTGAGAATACATCACAATATACGTGCAGCGCCGCCGGAATACCGATATTGGCAAGAAGCGGCATCATGCCGTACCACAATCCCATGATGATAACTCCGGAAAGCAGGTTTGCAAACAAACGGAGCGAGATAGAGATTGGATTGGCCAGCTCTCCGATTAAGTTAATCGGAAACAGAATCGGCGTCGGCTCAAACAAGCTGGTAAAGTGATGGAGCCGCCGGTTCTTGATACCCTGATACTGGACAATGAAAAAGGTAACCATTCCCAGCAGGAAGGTAACGCCGTAATCCGCAGTAGCCGCACGAAGTCCCAGCAGACCACTCAGGTTGTTAAACAGGATAAAGATAAAAATTGTGCCGATGTAATTGGCAAATTTATATGCATTTCCGTTTAAGATTCCTATGGTCATCTTGTCTAACATCTCGGTTGCCAGCTCGATAATGTTCTGGAACGTCCCTGGAACATCGGTAGCTTTTTTCATGGCCCTGTTGGCCGCAAACGCCAGAGCCAGAATGATCAGCGTGATGATCGTCATAGAAACTGTCGTAGTCGTCAGCCAAAGCTCCTGGCCAAACAGCTCGTATTTAAGCACCCCATGGATCATAAAATCCGGTTCTCTTGCAACCAGCATTCCCTTACTTCCCATACACAGGTCCTCCTTTCTTAAGTTTTATAAAAAATTTTAAACACCGCTCTGATCCAGTCCCCCTTCCTCAGCCCCGTATAAGCGCCAGCCGCCTAAACGGTGAACAATGGGCTGAAGATACGCACCGGTTTTTAATCCCATTGTACCTATGACCATTGCCAGTGGGTTTACCTGGGGCACACGAAACAGCACCAAAAGCAGAACTGCAATATAGACTGCCTTTCGGCCTACAGAATGTACCAGAGTGGTTTTGTTGGCATAGCTTTCATCTCCGCAGTCCATGGCTCTCTCTGTAACAACTGCCATGTGAACCAGCATTGCTCCTGCGGAAACTGCGCCTGCAGCCAGTCCCAGGAAAATCGGCATCGCGTTCTGACCTAATGCAGGACAAACAAACGCCGCCAGAATCCCCAGCACCACATTATGAAACAAAATCCCTGCAGACATTTCAAGGATTAAGTTTTTGATCTCTTTACTCAATCTGCATCCTCCTTCTTTCCATCTTCCGGAGCGGAACTGCCCCCGCTCCTTCCGGTAATCCGGCTGGCTGTTTTGGGGCGGCTGACCTCCTGATATCTGGGCCTTTGTTTTGCTTTTTCTGCAGCCCGTTCTGCATCTTCTGCAGCCTCCTGCTTTTCATTTACGTGAAAGGTGTTTTTTGCCATCACATAACCGCAGCGGCCGCCGGACAGAACTCCTAAAACCAGCAGCGGAAGTATCAGCCTGGTTCCATAGTGGGTGTCGATATAATACCCCGCAAAGACACATAAAAAAACAGGCGTCATAACGCTGAGCCCCAGCTGTGTTACCATAGCAAGACTCCGGAACACACTTTTCTGATGCCGCATCACAGGCCTGTCCTCCTTTCATATTTTGCGAATGTATAAGGTACATTATAACCAATAATTCATTCTTTGTCTATTCTACACAAAAAATTTTTTCACTGTTCCCATATATTGACAAAAAAGCAGATGAAACAAAGAAAAAAACCGCAAAATGGACGTTGGCGGCATCCCGCCTTAACTCTCCCCCACTTTGCGGTATCTTCTGTTCAATCGTCTTTTATTTCATATGAGTCTGCAGGATTCCCCTCAATCCATTTATTTTTCAGCAAAAACAGGGGATACCCATGCCACATCTCCATTTTTCAGCCACACTCTCAGACGGTACTGGCTGCCTGGTTCCATCTCAACGGTTTTGGAAAATTCCATGGTATAGGCACTTTCCGGTACTGCCTGGCGCAATCTGGTCTTGTATGCATTGTGCCAGTAAAAATCGTCGCGGTAATGTTCCACATGGCCGTATACCCGCTCTGCCAGCTCGATACTCTCTTTGTACTGAGGCAGAATACGGGACGTTTTCATCAAATCTCCAATAGTAAAGCGGTATTCATAGGAATCTACTTTTAAGCAGATTTCATCGGTAATTTTTCCTTCCACCTCAAAGACAAATCCCTCTTTTACTACGGTACTAGGCCCCATCCAATGCCCCGTAGCTGTTGACATATAAGTCGTCATATGGAATTTACAGCTATTATCCGTTACATCATAAAGTTTCTGGCCGTAACTGTTCCATGCCTTTTCAATCGAAACCAGACGTCCCGGCACTGTCAGGGAACCGTCCCATTCCCGCACCAGCATATCCTTGTAGAATCTCGGATTAGGCCCCCAGCCGAATTCTGCGGCAAATTTCACCCGAATTACTTCTTCATCCCCTATTTTTCTGGTCTCCCAGGTACCGGAATGAACCACCATCTCATCCAGAATGTTGTTCTTTAAAATTTCAACCCTGTCAATGGCGTCGGCTGCTTTTACAGAGAATTTCAGTTCATGTTTTCCAGCCGGAACTACAGAACCCATTGGTTTTCCGTCTACGGTAAAGTCGATGTCCATCCGGCTTCTGCTTACGCCGTATACTCTTCTGGCTTTCATTGCTTCCCAGATGGCTTCTTTGGAATTATTCTCAGCCAGCACGCACATACTGCCGTGATCATAAACAGCCGGCACTTTATGGTTATCTCCGGAAGCAATGCAGCCTACATGAAGACCTGCTTCCAATCCTCTTTCATAACAGGTTTCTCCTGTTCTGGGACCCATATGGAGATGGCGTTCCATGTCCATGGATCCCGTATCGTTCTCGCTGCATCCGTGGCTGGAAAAAATCTCTGCAAACGGGGAAAATTTTTCATCATGGGTCGCCCAGTTTTTTCCCCTGCTCTTTAACTGGTAGGCCACATGGTGGGGGATTGCAATGGCTTCGGTATTTTCATACTCTTTTTTCAGTTTCTCATACCGCATCGGGTGCTTCATAAGCTGGTCATTGTCCAGGAAAAACACGTTATGGTCACCGTCAAAGCCGCAGCCCTGCCACTCATATCCCATAAACATCGGATAGCCTTCTGCATTGACCTCTTTTACTTTTTCCCGAACAATTTCCCAGTCTTTCTGGATTTCTTCTGCCGGACACAAATCTTCCAGTCCGGCGCCGCTTTCGGTTTTAATCATCTGAAATGGATAGTATGCAATTGGCCAGAAATCCAGAACGGCCTTTGCGTGTTCTACCCATTTATCTAATTCATCCATCTGATTGTGATGAATATTGCTGTGCAAATCTGTCCACAATTTCTTCATAATTCTGACTCCCTAATCCATCTGCTCTGTTTTCATAAACTTATCCGTTGCTTTTCTCTGTTTTGCATCGCCCTTCTTTAACAAGTAAATCAGAACAAAGGTCAGGATAATAAATAACAGGCAGATTGGTCTTTTAATAAAAATATCCCAGGAACCGCCGGACATAACCAGAGAATTCCTTAAATTTGCTTCCGCGGTAGGCCCTAATACCATTCCCAGTACAATCGGAACCGGAGGAAGGTCAATTTTCTGCATAAAGTACGCAATCACGCCGAATGCCAGCATAACATAAACATCCATCTCGGAGCTGCCGATTGCAAACGCGCCGGCGCAGCAGATTACGACCAAAACAGCAGTCAGTAAATCCTGAGGAATGTGGGTGATCTTAACAAACAGACCCAGCAGGTATTTGCCCTGGACAAACATAAAAATCTGAGCGATTACACAGCCGATTAATACTGCATAAACAACCGGGCCTGAGTTGGTAAACAGCTTTGGTCCGACTACTAAACCATGCATGGTAAATGCGCCGAGCAGAGTTGCAGCTACTACGTCTCCAGGGATGCCCAGGGTCAGCAGCGGAATCAGGGTTGCGGCTGTCGCGCCGTTGTTTGCAGACTCCGGAGCTGCAACGCCTTTAATCTCACCTTCGCCGAATTTTTCATCTGGCTTTGCACACCGTTTTGCTTCGTTATACGCAATAAAAGAAGCAATCGCGCCGCCGGTTCCTGGAACTGCGCCGATAAACGCACCAATAAAAGAGGACTTTAACATAGTCGGCAGCGTCTTTTTTACATCCTTTTTGGTAATGTGGTCATTCTTATCAATATCCTTCAATTCCGAAACAGCAACAGCTTCAGTCTTGTTAATCCGGCCAATCATCTGGGCAATGGCGTATACGCCCAGTAAAACAGCCAGCATCTTAATACCATTATAAAGCCGCAGGTTTCCAAAGGTAAACCTGGTCAGACCGCTGACAGAGTCGATACCTACGGTTGCTAACAGGATACCTAACCCGCCGCTGATTAAACCTTTTACCAGGCTCTTACCGCTAACAGAAGCAATAACGGATAATCCGAAAATTGCCAATGCAAAATACTCCGGAGAACCGAAGGTAATCGCCACCTTACTAATCTGAGGCGCAAAGAACAGCAGACAAAGGGCGCTGATTAACCCGCCTACCGTAGACGCTACCAAAGCCATATCCAGGGCGCGTCTGGGCTGTCCCTTTTTGCACATCGGATAACCGTCAATCAGTGTTGCCGCGGCTGCGTTGGTTCCCGGCGTATTAATTAAAATCGCGCTGATAGAACCGCCGAAGTTGGAGCCAAAGAAGATTGCCGTCAGCATCAAAAGCGCCGGAACAGTTCCCATCTGAAATGTAAAGGGAAGAAGCACTGTAATCGCCAGGTTTCCATTCATTCCCGGAATTGCCCCAAAAATAATTCCGATAAATAAGCCAATATTTACAAAGATAAAATTCTCCACTGTCAAAAGATTGCCCAGTGCAGCACTAATTACCTGTCCCATAATAACCTCCTTTTATTCTGTTTAAGGCAGCTGTACGTGCAGTACCTTTGAAAACAGCAGATACAGTATCAGAACGGTTGCAAGAACAATCACATAAAATGATTTTTTCTTAGAGCCGGTAAATGCCAGTGTTGCTACTCCCAAAAACATGGTAGATACCAGGAAACTCTTTTTAAACAGCAATGCATAAACCAGAATAACTGCCATATAGGCCAGCGCTTTTAGTTCTTTTCCAACATCCAGTGTTTTAACTTCATCCTTTTTTAAAACCAGGCTCTGAATCATCAGAACAATTCCGCAGATAATCCAGAGAATTGCCACTGCATACGGCACCGTCCGGGACGTAATGCCATAAGTAGCCGAATAATCCTCGCCAATCTGTCCAGGAATGATAACCATGCAGATAATCCCCAAAATCACGCTTACAATCCCGGCAACAAGATTGGAACGGTATGTTATCTTCATCTTTTTTCCTCCTAAAACCCCGATAAATAAAAATCCCACCCAGTCCGCTCTCCTTTTTCCTGACGCACTGGGCGGGATTTACGGTTCTCCGCTAAACTACATACAATTATTTTGCGTAGTATTTGTCATACGCAGCCTTGCACATATCGGCTGCATCCAGAATAGTCTTCTTAACAGTCTCGCCGTCAGACAGATCCGGAACATAGCTTGCATTTGCTGCCAGTTCTTTAAATTCGTCTGTCTCACTGTAGTCTAAGATTGCCTGGTAAATTGCTGCTACATCATCTGGATTCGTGTCCTTTTTGGTCATTAAGAAGTTGCAGGTCTTAAATACGACGTCATAACCAAAAGACTTTGCAGTTGGAACTTCATATCCTTCATATCCGGTATACGGCTCGTCTGAGAATACCATAATCGGAACCAGGCTTCCCTCTTCTACATACTGAGCGCCCAAAGAAGTGGTTGCTGCTGCACAGACTACGTTGCCTCCTACCACTGCCAGCAGGTCTTTTCCGGAACCATCAGAGGTAACGGCTTCTGCATCAATACCTGCTTCGCCGAACAGCATGGTCTGGGTTAAATGGGTAGCTCCGCCTGGGGTGTTTGCGCCAAATATTACGCGATTATTTTTTGCATATTCCTGAAGGCCTTCCCAGTCTTTGATACCAGTCTTATCAGGAGCTACGAACAGAACCTGATCCTCAGATACCAGACTGCACACGAACTGGTAATCATCAATATTAGTCTTAATATCCGGATTAAACAGAGGCGCCAGGGTAAATAATGCAATGCCGCCAACCATCAACTCGGTAGCATCTGCTTTTGCACCGTCCAAATCTGCGGCTGCAATTGCGCCGTTGGCACCGGTCAGGTTGTTGATAACGGCAGAGTTTCCATAGGTCTGCTGAAGTCCCTGGGCAATAATTCTGGAAATTGTATCTGCAGAACCGCCTGCTGCAAACGGCACGCGGATATTGAAATCTTTGCTCGGCTTAAATGAATCTGCTGTCACGCTTCCTGCCGGCTGCGCATCTGCGGACTTGCTTTCCTCTGCTCCTGCTGCTTCTGTCTTTGCAGCCTCTGTTGCTGCTGCCGTCGTTGCCCCAGTATCCGATCCACCGCAGGCAGTTAAAGAAACTGCCATGATGCCTGCCATTACCAATGCTACAATTCTCTTTTTCATTTCCTCTTCTCCTTTTCCCTCGTTTGTTGGTTCCTTGTTTCTTCTGAAAATGTTTTCAGCGAATTTCTCGTCTCAATATGGCAATTATATCAATGGTTTCTCCGATTGTCAATCCAATATTTGTGTTATTTGCATTGTTTTCGTTAATAATTCGTAAATATTTAGGTTGTTTTGTTGTCTTTGCGCTCCAGTTTTTACTGATAACGTTTTCAGAGTGTATAAAATATAAAAAGCCTGTGAGGAAACATTCTGATGCGCTCATTCTTGTTTTCCACACAGACTTTTATTCTCCGGTTAAAACCGGTATTGTACTTTAATATCGTATATTTTCGGCGTTTCTTCTTTTTTCCCTTCCTCAATTTTTTTATGTAAAAGTTCGGCAGCCGTAATCCCCACTGCTTCCGGATTTTTTATAACCAGAGAACACTGCATCCCTAGCTTCTCTGCCGTTCCCGCCTGGGCAAAACCAGCTACATCGACATTCCCAATCCACTCTGGATAACTGCGGTGAATCTCCATTGCGACATATTCCAGAATATCAGAACCAAAGGCTACAATCAGCGGGCGCTGGCCTTTCTGGATCCTTTTTGAAAACTGGGCAAGGGCATCTACCACTGTATCAATTCTTCTTGAAGTTATCACTCTGAGAATTTCTTCTTCCGGCTTTCCTGCTTCTGAAAACGCCTGATTCGATCCTTCCATGCACATTCTGGTATTAAAGCTGTCTATCCAGCCAAACAGCATCAAAACCTGTCGGCAGGGTTTGTTTCTCAAAAGCCAGGAAACCAGATTGTAGGCATTTTCCCGATGATTCTCCAGAACAATGTCACAGCCGACTTCTTCTTTCCGATCGATCATCACCATATTATCATAACTTCTGGCAACTTTTTTCAGGTATGCTGTATTCAAACCGCTTGGGGCAATCAGGATGCCGGCCGCTTTCTGATTCAGCAGTTCCTGAATGTAAAACCTTTCTTTTGCTCCGTCATTATCGCTTTCGCAGATAAACGTCACATAATTCCGTTCAAAGAAATAGTCGCTGACACCACGGCAGATCCGTCCAAAGAAGTATTCCATATGAGGAACAACCAGGCCGATAATGTTGGACTTTCCCCGCTTTAGATTCTGGGCAAACAAGTTTGGTTCATATTCTAATTCCCGGATAGCATTTTTTATATTGTATGCCGCCAATGGCTGAATGCTTTTGGGATCCTTTAAATAACGGGACACCGAGCTTATGGAAACTCCTGCCAAAGCTGCCACCTCCCGGATGGTTGCTTTCTTTTCTTTCATTGTTTTCCCTCTGCTTCCTCTTATCCTAATGTCTCGTCATAACAGGCTCTCTCCCCGCCGATATATTTAGGCCTGGTGCGGGCACAGACCACATGGGCGCCCCCAATCTCTTTTGTTTCAATCCGGACCGGCACCGCCACATCTTTTAAATGCATTCCAATCAGCGTATCTCCAATATCAATTCCGGCATGAGCCCTGATATGCTCCACAGCTACCGGATGCTGAAAGCCTTTATAAGCGGCCGTTGCAAATGAACCGCCTGCTTTCAGCTGGGGGACTGCATTCACCGGTTCATAACCATACTTCTCTGCAGCCTCTTCTTCTATAATAATAGCCCTGTTTAAATGTTCACAGCACTGGGCTGCCAAATAAATCCCTTTTGGCTCTAAAACCTCCTGCAAAGTCCGGAAAACAGCGCTGCCAATCTCCTGACTGGAATGACTTCCAATCCGGAAGCTTCCTACCTCGCTGGAAGAACAGCCTACAACCAGAATCTGTCCGCGTTTCAATCCTGCTTTTTCCAAAAACTGCTCTGCCGCCTGCCTTGTCTGGGCTTTAATTAATTCCAACATATGAAAACTCCCTTCCATAAATCACTCTGACATTAGTATATCATGCCTTCTGCCAGGCGAAAAGGGGCGTTTTTATGTGTCTCAGATTTTTCCTATTGCTCTTGAAATTCTATTCTCTATAACAGGGCCAAACCACAAGGCCAGGAAAATCTTAACTCCATCTCCAATCAGATACGGAAGCACTCCAATCCCCAGGCCTTCTATAAATCCGATACTAAGCTGATGGCAAAGCCACAGGGTTCCAAATCCATAGCAGACAGCCGTTCCCAGTACCATTCCCACTCCGCAGGCCATCCGGTTCTCCGGCCAGCGCTCAACAAAATATCCTGCAATTAAAACGAGAAATGCAAATCCTACCAGGTATCCTCCTGTCGGTCCCATCAGCTTTCCAATTCCTCCCGAAAAACCGGAAAATACTGGAAGTCCTGCCGTTCCCAGAAGCATATACACCAGATAGCTGAGAAATGCCCGTCTGGTTTTCAGAATGTACAAGGATAAATACAAAACCAGATTGGTCAGGGTAACGGGTACCGGACTGATAAAAATCGGAATTGACAACGGCCCTAATACGCAGGTAACCGCAGTAACCAGGCCGATTAGCGTAATGTCAGAAACCGAAAAACGGCCAGCAGCAGAAATTCCATCTTTTGTCATTCTTTTAAATCCTCTCTTTCCTTTTGCTGATGTTATCATAGAACTTCCCGTTTTAATTGTCAACTATATTTTATAGTTAGGTTGACAATTCTATGTAACGCCTTATGAAATGAACGAAAAATAGGCAGCGCGTCCTGCCTCATGCAATCTGCGCTGCCCTGTGAAATCATTTTTATTTTATGGTAATTCTTCCCTGTCCAGCTGGGTTTGCATATTCTTCTCCTACTACGCCGCCCAGTTTTTCAGAGATATAAGAAGATAGAACGTCTACGTCTACCATAACGTCGTCTTTTACCACTTTGCTGCCATTAAACATTACCATACCGTCACCGCCAGATTTTAACATATAGTTATGGGAAGCCACTGTATAGGTCTTATTTAAATCTAACGGTTCCTCTCCCACCTTAATATCGGTTACGCGGTAAGCGCCGCTTACGCTCTGGAAGTTGCCTTTTTCATCAACCTTTACGCTGGAAGGAATAGAGGTATCAATGGTATACGTTAAACCGGAAACCTGAAGGAAACCGCCGTTTTCTGTCGGGCAGTCTTTAGAAGCCATCTCCAGAGCATCTTTAATCTGCTGTCCGGTTGCCTCTACAACACAACCCATATTTCCAAATGGGAATACCTTTAATGTATCATTGTAAGTAATCGTGCCGGCTGCAATGTTGTCACGGACGCCGCCGCCGTTCATCAATCCAATGTCTGCGCCCAACTGGTAACGATATGCATCTGCACACAGATCTCCCAGGTTGGTCTCGGCTCTGCGGACTGCTCTCTCTCCAGTTGCCGGATCCTTAATGGTCAGATCCACACTGGTGCTTCCCAGTACCGTCTTTAAACTTTCACTGTACTGCGCCTGAATCTGCTTAATATAAGCGTCGGCTGCCGCGTCTACAAACTTGCCGTCTTCGGTAGCTGCTGCGCCGCCAGGGATGGTTAATACAGTACCTGCGGTAATAAGATTTGGCTTTTTAATCTTATCTTTGTTGGCATTATAAATAATTGGCCATGCCTGGGAGGAACCAAGCGTCTTCTTTGCAATCTTACTAAGAGAATCATTTCTCTGTACAGTATAAGTAGTAAATCCTGCATCCGGAACGGTGTTTACCATCTCTGTGGTAATGGTTCCATCTGGCTTAATGGTCATTTTACCAATGTTTTTCAGCTTTGTACCAGTCTGGGTAACAATAATCTGTTCGCCGTCCTTATTTGGGAACGTCTTGTCATAGGTCTCATGGGAATGAC
Source organism: uncultured bacterium (assembly GCA_905215625.1). Taxonomy (GTDB): domain Bacteria; phylum Bacillota; class Clostridia; order Lachnospirales; family Lachnospiraceae; genus UMGS1370. The sequence goes on along the minus strand of CAJMQQ010000026.1, from coordinate 22,360 downwards.
CGTCGATGACTGCGTCTACGCCGGTAGTATTCTTAATTACTGCTTCAGAAGTCCACTGGCTGCTGGTTCCCTCATTGCCGAGATGAGCAACTAAAACCACATAATCTGCGCCCTGGGCATTTGCTGCATCCACAGTTACCTGAACCTGATTATAAAGGGCCTGTCCGCTCTCGTCTTCACAGAAACCAAATATGTAGTTGCCATTTGCATCCTGGAAGTAGGTTGGAGTAGATTTTGTAAAACTCTCCGGAGTGCTTACGCCTACAAATGCCACCTGAGTATCGCCATAGTCCATCATCTTATACGGTGCAAATACCGGAGTTCCGGCTGCCAGGTTCATAAAGTTGCAGGAATAATATCCGCAGTTCAGTTTGCCGGACAGTTCCAGAAAACGGGGCATACCATAGTCAAACTCATGATTGCCTGGAATTGCAAAATCGTAGCCCACCTGATTCATAATGTCGATGATGTAGCCGCCGTCTGAAAGGGTTCCAATTGGCGCGCCCTGAATCGCATCTCCCGCGTCTACTAACGTTACATATGGAGTCTGGGCCTGCATTTCTTTTTTGTAAAGAGCCAGTCCTGCATAACCGATATTGTCATCTACACCGCAATGGACGTCATTGGTGTACAGAATCACAATATCCTGCTCCGCCGCCTGGGCGGTAATCTCTGTCGCTGTAGTAACTCCTGCAGTTACAGAAACGACCATTGCCAGCATCATAAGAACAGACCATATCCGCCGTTTCAAATTTTTCATAGCAACTTCCTCCTTTTTTTCTGAGAATAACTCTTGGATGCCTCTATTATATCGCAATTATAAGAAGAAAGTAAACAAGATGCTGACAATTTTTGCTTAATTTTTACCTGAATATTATCTGCGGTAATCCAGAGACATTTTGGATTTCTATACATATCATAGTAACAAGTTCTATCGAAAGGCTTTTTTCTATGTCCCCATCTGTTACTCCACGACTTACTTTTTTGGAACTTCTAAGAAGAAATCAGCCCCAGGCCGCAGCCTGGGTTACAGGCAGTCCCGATGCGCCTCAATTAAGCGGACTTGTCAAGTTTTATGATACCCCCTACGGCGGCGTCCTCATGGAAGCCGAGCTGTTTGGCCTTCCCAACATCCGTTCTGCCGGTTCTTCTGATTTTTACGGGATGCACATCCACGAACACGGGGATTGTTCCCAAAATTTCACAAAAACAGGGCCTCATTATAATCATGGGAACCGCCCTCATCCAGGCCACGCTGGAGACCTGCTTCCCCTGATGGCTAATCAGGGTTATGCCTGGGAATCCTTTTATGACAAACAATTCCGGGTTGCCGATATTCTGAACCGCTCTGTCGTTATCCACCAGCATCGGGATGATTTTACCTCCCAGCCAGCCGGAGATTCCGGCATTATGATTGGCTGCGGCGTTATCCGACAAACGGAAACAGCCTAAAAAAGGGAGACAATATGGCTGAATCTTAGTCCATATTGTCTCCCTCTGTGTAAAAGGATCAGCTTTCCATCTGTCTCCCTAAAAAACCTGCTGCAGTTACTGCCAGTTTCATCTCCATATCTCCAAACCGCGCTCTCGGTTCCCGGCTTAAAATAATGACCGCCCCAATGGCATCTCCTTCGCAGATAATCGGAGCAATTACCTGAGCCGTAATTCCTTCCATTGGTTCTGACGTCAAAGAGGTAAATCCTTTGTCATCTTTTCCTGCCATAACAGGCGTTCTCTCCTGGATTGCGCTTTCCAACTGATGACTGATTGGTTTCTGCAGCAGTTCTTTCTTCGCCCCTCCTGCCGCCGCCACAACCTGGTCTCTGTCGGTAATGCAGACCATCATCCCTGTTGATTGTGCCATCGCATCTGCATACTGTCCGGCAAACGCGGTTAATTCAACCATTGGGGAGTATTTTTTCAAAATGATCTCGCCCTCTCTGTCAGTAAAGATTTCCAGCGGTGTCCCTTCTCTCAACCGGAGAGTTCTGCGGATCTCTTTTGGAATTACTACACGTCCCAAATCGTCGATTCTTCTTACAATGCCTGTAGCTTTCATGTCATCTTCTCCTTATACATGGTTTTACCAATCACAATCTGTTTCTTAATGTGTGAAAAACTGTAATTTTCTGTTATTAGTATCTCTCACTTTTTATAAATTATGAGTTGTTTTACCACTTTTTGAAGGCATTTATCGAAAGCCTGCTTCCCGCTTACTGTTCCCCTTATCCGTTTTTCCCTAAATTTGTATATCCAGATGGTGTCGGCCAATGATATCCTCTCTGGTTATAAAGTCCAAAGTCTGCCTTTTTATGAACTTTTTTGGGCTCAAATCCGCAAAACTGCGTTTCCTCCAGCCACTTTAAATCACATCCATAAAAGTTTTCCTTCAAATATTGTTTCATACGAACCAGAACCTCTTTATATTCTTGTTCGCTAACGCAGTCATGGGTTTCTGTTGGATCTTTTTTTAAATCAAACAGCTGGAATTTATTTCCGCAAGGATAATAAATCAGTTTATAACCCTCCCACCGAATCATTCTCGATGCTTTTTCTCCCTCTCCAATTTCTCCGTATAGATATGGATGTTCCTGCTGGGATATCAATGAGATTCCCTCTGATGTATCCGGAATAGGAAGTCCACATAAATCCAATAGTGTCGGCATTACATCTTCTAATTGTGCTAACTTTTTCTCTATTTCTCCTTTCCACTTCATAACTGGATTTCCCGAAAAAATCAGCGGGACTTTTGCAGACTCTTCATAAAACAGTCTCTTACCTACCATATTATGCCTAAACAGCATATCTCCATGATCACTGACAAATACCAAAATCGTATCCTCTAACATTCCGCTTTCCCGCAAAGTACCTATTAAAAGTCGAATTTGATAATCAATATGGGTACATTGAGCAAAAAATGCTCTTCTGGCTCTTATCCGTTCCTTTTCGGAATATTCACTAGCTCCTTCACACAGTGATTTAAAAATAGGACTATTATCCAGCCAGTCTTCCCCTTGAAGTTCCTCCAGCTCATCTTCCTGATACATCTCTAAAAAAGCCGGAAGGGGTACTAATGGAGGATGTGGAAACTGATAAGAACAATAAAAAAAGAAAGGCCTCGTAGGATCTTTTCGCTTTATTTGTTTCATCATTTCCATAGTAACCCAGTTAGTCGGGTGGCTTCTTTCATCTAAATGCCACGTTCTGGTATAGTATGTATTGTTTCCCATTCCATGAAGGAACTCTTGTCCCGTGTATCCATTTTCTCCCAGCCAAATCTGATAGTCATCCACACACCCCAGCTCATATCGGCCTTCTTCTGTCAAAATAACATCCTCAAAACCAATTCTGTCCCTTTGCGGATAAACATGAAGTTTTCCCACTGCCATTGTTTGATATCCATTTTCTCGGAAAATTTGAGCCAGTGTTGGTGCGTCCGGCATCTCCATTCGATCAGAATACACCCTGTCTCCATGGCTTTTCGGAGTCATCCCTGTCATTAAACTCCTTCTGGCAGGAATACACACAGGACAGTCACTATAGCAATTTTCAAACCTTATTCCATTTTCAGCCAAATAGTCTAATGTAGGCGTCATAAGATCTTTTTTTCCTGCACATCCCAAAAATGTCCCTGGCCATTGATCTGCACTAATCATCAAAACATTCTTTTTGGTTTCCATCTTTTTTCAACCTCTATTCATCCAATTTTAAACAAAATTCCCTGCTATGCTCGGTAATCTTTTCTTCTTTCACTACATCTTTTAACGACTCTTCTACAATGAATTTTCCAGAGAATTGTACATAATCACCGTAACGGCTATATATACAAGGAATTTCATGTTTATACACATCTCTGGCAGATGGCTGTTCATCAAATACGTCTGGCAGATGGAGTCCTTGCTTTTTCCAAACTATTTCTATATCTTGGAATCGAATATGTTCAATTGGCGCATACTCTTCTCCACCAATAAATATGCAGGATTCTGATGTGATACGAATATGATCCATCTGAATGTGATGTATTTTTCCTGGTATCCTGTCCCCATCTTTTCTTTTTGTAGCAGAAATAAAAATGGGTTCTCCTTTCCCCCACCATCTAGGCGCAAAGCTCCTTTGAGGACAGTCTGCGTATCGTTTAGTATTTCCCATAATATGATGAATATAAATATCCGAAATTGTCCCTCCGTCTCTGGACCATATTCCAACTGCCCTGGAACAATCTTTTATAATACAGTCGCTCATTATTACCTGGCGGATATTTCCCCATGTCTCTGTGCCGATTTTCAAAGCAGAATCTCTAGAATGAAGAACACAGCCTTTAATAATAATATTTTCACAGTCTCCATATTTTTCATGCATACTTTTGGTTGCCTTAACTACAATACTGTCGTCTCCAGACTCTATAAGACAGTTTTGAATCACTACATTTTGACAGCAATCCGGATCAATCCCATCATTATTGGGTCCTCTGTCATTATTAAGAATTCTGATCCCATCTATTAATACATTTTTGCAGCCAGCCATGTGAAGCGTCCAAAAGGCAGCATCATAAAATGTAATATTTCTTACTGTGAGATTTTCAATATTTTCAAAAAAACTAGTTCTGGGTCTGTTTCCTGTTACATTGAGAGGACATTCTCCATAGCCTCCATCTGCGCCGTCATCTTCAAATCGAAGTCTCCCTTGTCCATCAATTCTGCCTTCTCCAGAAATTGTAATGTTTTTTTCATTATTCGCATATAAAAAATATCCGGTATTTTCTCCCAGATCCGATATCAGCTCTGCGCCTTGTTCTAAGTATAATTCTACATTAGACCGCAGTCTTAAAAAACCAGACAAAAATCGACCGGCTGGCACATAAACTCTACCTCCGTTCTCACTGCAGTCATCAATCGCCTTTTGTATAGCATATGCAGAATTAACTCTCCCACTTTTATCTGCGCCATAGTCTAAAATGTTAAAAACCATCTGGTCACCCCTCTTCACCTGCTGACAATAATTGTTCCATTATGTAAAAATTTTCACCACCAGTTTTATTCCTACAAAAATGAGATTTTGGATCGCTGTTGAGCCATCCCTCTATTATCACTGATGATTCAGACGTTCTACGGATATTTACCATCTTTTTGGGTTCTTCAAAGTAAGAAAACAAAATATTTTCATGAAGCGAAATAAACTGATACTGATCTCCGCAAAATAAGCCCTCTTCTACTAACGCTTTATGCCAGTATACATAAGAATCCCACTTTTCTTTCTTTAGAAAAGCAATTCTTCCAACTTGCTTTTTTCCGCTTCTTTCAGCCCGCCATTCTTCCTTATCTATGGGAATACTATGATAATAAATCGGATACATATATGCCCATTTTCGCATTTCTTTCTCCTCAGGCCAATCTTCCAGGAACGGACTCAATTCAGCTAAAAAGTTTTCTGGCTGAGAGAAATCTCCCTCAGCCTCACAATATAGAAAACACATATTTTGAAAGCGATACAATGATGCCTGCAGAAGCCTTCCCGCTTTAATAAAATTTTCTGCCTCATTATTTGCTTTTACTAATGCCTGTTTTAATTTTTCTTCGTCTACCTTAGTTTGTAAGCATCCTCTGTACTCTCTTCGGCAAATCATCCTTTTACTCCTCCAGCTGTAATTCCCTCTACAAAATACTTTTGAGCAAAGAAATATAAAAGAGTTGGTGGAATCATAGATAAAAAGGACATACTCAACACCTGATTCCATTGAGTAACTGCTCCAGTTCCATCTATAGACATTTTTAAGGCTAATGATAATGTATAGTTCTTTACGCTGCTAATATAAATCAAATTATTAAAGTAGTCATTCCATCTCCACAAAAATTGAAAAATCGTTACAGAAAAAACAGCTGGTTTCATCAGCGGAAATAAAATTTTTACATACGTAGTAAAAGGATTGCAGCCATCTACACAAGCAGACTCATCTAATTCTTTCGGAATCCCTCTTAAAAACTGGACTTGCATAAAGATAAAAAACGGATAACACGCCAACAGTCCAGGAATCCAAAACGGAAGATATGTATCTACCCATCCTAGTTTATTAAAAAGCACGTATCTCGGAATAATAATAACGGAATCCGGAAGCATTAAAGTAGATAACATCAACAAAAACAATATCTTTTTGCCTGGAAAACGGAATCTGGCGAAGCCATAAGAGACAATTCCTGTGGAAACAACTGTAAAAAGAACTGTCGGAATTACCATTATAAAAGTATTCAGATAAAATCTAGTATAAGTAAATTGCCCGCTTCCTTTCCAGCCTTTTGAAATTCCATCTGTCAAAAACTCTTTTGGAAAAAGAGACAGGCTGCCAAACAATTCCTGATTTGATTTAAAGGTTGCAAAAAATAACCATACCAGTGGGTAAATCATTAAAATGCCCACACAAATCAAAATAAAATACGCACCTATCTTATATTCTTTCTTTTTCATCAATCTGCCCCTCCGTCATTATAAAATACCCAGGCATCCGAACTCTTAAAGAGCAGTGATGTAACCAATAGCACTACTAAAAACAGTATCCAAGAAGTTGCTGACGCATAGCCCATCTTTAATGTGGAAAATGCATCCTCATAAATCTTTAATCCCATAAGATAAGTACCATGATTAGGACCTCCGTTTGTAATAACGGATACTGCCGTAAACTCCTGCAGTGCATTAATCGTTTGCATCATAAAGTTGAATAAAATAATCGGAGATATCATCGGAAGTGTAATGGAAAAAAATTGACGTACTTTCGATGCACCATCTACTGAAGCTGCTTCATACAAGTCTTGCGGTACATTTTTTAATCCTGCTAAAAACAAAACCATAGAAGATCCAAACTGCCATACTACCAGAAGACTGATCGTAAGAAGCGCAGTATCCGGCATTCCCAGCCAGTTAATTGCCGGTATGCCAAGAATCCCCAGAAAACGGTTTACGATTCCTTCTTTCATAAACATAAATTTCCATAATATGGATACCGCTACGCTTCCGCCCATAATACTAGGCAAATAATAAATTGTTCGGAATATATTAATGCATTTCAGTCTCATATTAAGAAGCATCGCAATAAATAATGCAAACAGCAATTTCATTGGCACTGTCATAAGAGCATATTTAATAGTCAATGTGAATGATTTCCAAAAATAACGATCCTTGGTAAACAGATCTGTATAGTTCTGAATTCCAATCCATTTTCCATCTGATAAAATCGAAAAATCAGTGAAGGAATAATATAGGGACTGCAGCAGCGGATACAGCTGCAGTCCAAAAAATCCAAGAAGCCAGGGACTAATAAATAAAATTCCCCACTTATAATTACGCGGATATTTTCTTATTCCTCTACGGACATGATTTTGTTTTAACTTCTCCATATCTGCAATCTCCCTGGTTCAAATTTCAATCAACCTTTCAATTCAGAAAGAATCTCCTGATACTGGCTTACAATTTCTTCTGCTGCCTCTGCCGGAGTAATATCTTGATAAATTACCTCCTGCAGAATATCTTTTCTAACGGTTTCCAACTCCGTATTGCTGCTGATTGCATTGATCGTCATAGAATCCGGCTGTGCAATTTCAATTGCTTTTTTCAGTGTAGCGTCTACCTCTCCTTTTTCTTCCAGAGCTGAAATTGCCGTTGAAGTCGAATTATATCCGTAAGAATTCTTAATAATTAATGCCGCCTCTGGATCATTTAATAAATAATCTACAAATTTCGCAGCTTCTTCTTTTGCTGAAGAATTGTCATTGATACAAAAACCAGTATTTCCTGCAAAATCTACGCCGCTGCATTTTGCATCCGCATTTCTTGGAATCGGAAGAACATCCAGTTCTGAAGATACAGAAGCTTTATATTTTGCCAACCCTCCAGTAATATCTAACAGAAGACCAATCTGACCATTTACCCATTTAGTATTTTGATCCATCTGACCAGCAAATACAGCGCCTTCTCCAAACGGTTCCAACGTATTCGTATTATACAGCTCTAATACCAGCCCAAGCGCATCTTCCATTTGTTCCTGTGTAAAATTCAGTTCATAAGTCTCTTCATTTACCAAGCTTCCTCCTGTCATCTGGCCAATATAGGCAGGAATAATCAAACGGTTTAAAACATCAATATCGGCTGTCATCAGGTATGCATTATCATCCTGTTCGTGAATGGATTGTCCTAACTCCATAAATTCATCCCAAGTATAGGTTTTATCCAGTTCTACGCCATACTCTGATGCAAAATCTTTATTAACATACATAACCTGCCCTGTAACCGTACACGGAAATAAAACTGCCTCATCTTTATACATTCCTGATTTTTCTAAAAGGCCTTCTGCCAATGTAGATGTGTCAATCGGAAGTTGTCCTAAATCTGCCAGGTAATGTTTTGCCCCTTGTACATCTGCCAGCCATTCTCTTTTAAACAGCATAACATCTGGGGCCGTACCACTGGATAACGTCGTCATCATCTTCTCATAATACCCATCGTAACCCTGATATTCTCCTTCTACAATGACGCCTGGATTTTTCTCCTGATATTTCTCAATAGCCTCCAGCATCGCCTGATGTCTGGTATCTCCACCCCACCAGGAACATCTGATTGTAACTGGCTCTCCTTCCGTTTCTGCTGTTTCTTTCTTTTGTGTCTCTTCTTGTACCGAAGTATCCGGCTGCGCATTTTCGCTGCTTCCGCATCCAGCCAGTACGCTTACTGCTATCATTCCTGCTGCTGTTAATACCGCCCATTTTTTTCTCATAAATAATATCCCCCTTTTCTATAACTAGGATCTCTTGATATATTCACTATAACAAATTTCCAATTTTCTTGGTACGTACTGGATTTTTATTTACATATCTTAATTTTCTATCATTTCTTTAAATCTATCATTTCTTTAGGTTTTATGAAACAAAAAAAACAACGCAGCAAGACACCGGCTCTCTTCCATGTCCTATTACGTTGTTTTACTTACTGACATTCTTACCCAACTTGTGAATGGTTTGAATTAAGGAATTCTAAAATATACGCACGTTCCCTGTCCAGCCCGCGACACTATATGAAGTTCTGCTTGTTTGCCATATGCCAAAATTAACCTTCTATGAACATTGGAAAGACCCACATGCGTTCCATATTCTTCCCAATTTTCCAAAGATTTTTTCAATTCTTTTATCCGTTCAGCTGATATTCCAATTCCATTGTCTAAAACACTAACATATACGCCCTCACCTTTTCGATGAATCTTCAGCCGTATGACTCCTTCTCTTTTCAAAGATTTTATCCCATGACTAATAGAATTTTCTACTAATGGCTGCAAAATCATTTTACGGATTGGATATGAAAAAACATTTTCGTCTATATCATATTCCATATGGAACTTATAATTATATCGTTTTTCCTGAATATAAACATAACTTTTCAAATAGTCCAATTCATCTTTCATTGTAACAATTTCATCTGGATTTCCCAGTGAGTAACGCATAATGGATGCCAATTTAGTCAACATCTCAGAACAAACATTTGGCCCTTTTGTCAATCCAATCGCTTCCCAATAAATCGTATTCAGCGTATTATGTAAAAAATGCGGATTAATTTGCTGCTGAAGTGCGGAAAGTTCTAATGCCTGAAGTTTATATTTTTGTTCTGATGTTTGAACATTCAAATAATCCTGCTGAATGAACAGGTTAATAATATTATATGTAATATAGTTATACGGATCAGAAAATGCTTGTAAATGTTCTGTTTCCCTCTGCAAAGCCTGCTCTGGATGGCTTAAAAGCTCTAAAATACTTTCCAAATTTTTATAATCTTTTTTCGCCCGAACAGCCGCTAAAACCACAGAAACTGCTATTGCTCCGCCTATTAGCATTAAAAAAGCCCTAGCAAACTGGTTCGAAGAAGAAAGAACGTTTTTAGTTGGCACTGCAGATATATATTCTAATTCTTGAATATACTGTGACTGCAATTTTGATACAGTGTATTTTTCTTCATCCATAACTGTGTCATAATAATCAAAATCTCCTGGATGTCCATTATTTTCATCCTCTAAAAAAGAAGAAAAATCCATCTCACTATTTTGCAGCAATATCTGCTCTCCTTTATTAACTACTGCAATCGTCTGATCGGGATACAGACTCAAAGAATTCATATATTTATTTATAGCATTCCCATCATACTCTACTGCAATTATGCCAATCATATTTGACGGATCGATTGTCGAATAGATCTTTCTGAAATAATATAAGATTGGTACTGGTACAGAGTATTTATCTTTTGCTACCATTTTCGTATTTAGCCAAATAGCATTTTCCGCCTCTTTTGCTTCTTCAATCCAATCTGTGTTTTTATATGCATCTCTTGAAATCATTCCTTTTTCTGGTACTAAAATTCGATTATTGTTATTATAATAATACACGTATATTGTCTCTATATATTCGCTGGTATACATATAATACCGAAGCAAAGAACATATATTATTAATATTGCGAAGATTGTTTAAAGTTAATTCCGGCTCATTATAAGCGCTTTTCAGGCTTGTAGTAATAGAAGGATTTGAACGAATATAATAGTAAATATTATCCATTTCCTCTAAAAGCCCCTTCATTGTCTCGTCAATCTGGTAAAGCATACTATAACTATTCTTTTCCAACGCATTTCTGCTTTCTTTATTAATTTGATAGATGCTGTATGGCCCTATCAGCAAAATCGGAACCAAAAGCAAAAATGCGTTTTGAAAAAATCGTTTTATAAAAAATCTCTGCCGCATAGAATAATGCCGTCTAAACTTATTATAAATGCTTTTCATGATTTTCCTCTATTTTCCATTCGATATTCTTTTGGAGATTGACCATATCTGGCTTTAAAGGCTCTGGTAAAATTATTAGGATTTGTGTACCCCACCATTTCACTAATATTATATATTTTCACTTCTGGATCTTTCAAAAACTCACATGCCTTGCTCATTCTGGTATCAAAAAGCAAATCCATAAAATTTTTTCCTAATTTAATTTTAATTAGCTGGCTTAAGTAAGATGAATTTAAGTAGAGTTTTTCTGCTAATTCTCCTAAAGTACCTGTTCGGTATTCTTCTAAAATATATTCTCTTACCTTACAAATAATTTCATCCTCATTATGAATCCGTTCGATGCATGGAACGGCCTGATACTGTCCATCCAATTCCCTTTTTATTTCTTTAAATATTTCCTTTATTTCTTCAAAATCAGAAGGCTTTAAAATATAAAAACGCACTCCGTAACGAATCGCTTGCTGTGCATACTGAAAATCATCATAGGCACTTAAAAACACAACACATGGATGTTTTGGTTTTTTGTGGATCTGTCTGGCTAATTCGATTCCATCCATACCAGGCATACTAATATCCGTTAATACCACATGCACCTTTTCTCTTTCTAAAAATTCTAACGCTTCTTTACCATCTGACACTTGTCCACAAATATGAAATCCTTGTTCTTCCCAGGGAAAATATGTCGCTAACCCATTTCTTGAAGACTCTTCGTCATCTACCAACAGTAACTCATATAACAAGTTCTCCTCCCCCTTCGTTCACAGTTTCTTTCATCATAACACAAAAACTTTTTGCTGTAATAGTAAACTTTTATATCAAAATACAAGAAGCCATCTGTATATCTTCTTTTGTACCGCTACGGTTTTATATTCTAAGCTTGGCAACGTAAAAAAGCTGAGCACATGACTCAGCTTGATCCCCAATGTCCAATGACTTTGGGCAACTCTGTTAATATTGTTAATTGTAACGTATTTCTACCCTTTTGCTAAATAGTTATTTCGTCCTATTCAGTAAACATACTGTCTCCACGTGCACTGAATGTCCGAACATATCGCAGCATCTTATCCGTTTCAGCTTATACCCATGTTCGCCCAGATACTTTACGTCGCGGGCCAGGGTTGCCGGGTCACAGCTGACATAAACAACCTTCGACGGCGCCATTTTTATAATGGTTTCCAGACAGTGTTCATCACAGCCCTTGCGGGGCGGATCCACTACAATCACATCTGCAAAAATATGGTTTTTCTCATACTGTTCCGGCAGAACCTCTTCTGCCTTTCCTACGAAAAATTCCACATTTTCTAAGCCGTTAAGGGCGGCATTCCGTTTTGCATCCTCAATGGCCTGGGGAATGATTTCCACGCCGTAGACCTTTCCAGCCTTCTGGGCCAGAAACAGGGAGATTGTGCCAATGCCGCAGTACAGATCCCAGACGGTTTCCCCGCCGGTCAAACCGGCAAATTCCAGGGCAGTCTGATACAGTTTCTGGGTCTGAACCGGATTTACCTGGTAAAAAGACAATGGGGAAATCTGGTAGCTGACATTTCCTATCTTGTCTGTAATGTATCCGGGGCCGTAAAGATTAACCAGGTCGCTTCCCAGGATTACATTGGTCTTTTCCATATTGATGTTGTAAGAAATGCTGCTCATTCCAGGGACTTTCTGAAGCCGCTTTACCAGTTCTTCGCTATGAGGAAGTTTTTTGCCGTTTATAACCAGGCATACCATCAGCTCACCTGTGGCAAATCCTTTCCGGATTAAGGCGTGGCGCACAAGACCTTTGTGGGCAGCTTCGTCATAAGGTTCCAGCCCGTCCCTGCGGAATTCTTCCATAAAGTTCTTGATAATATCCAGAATCTCTTTGTTTTCTTCTACTCCAAGCAGACAGTCTTCCTGCTCGATAATGGCATGGGTCCGTCCAGCATAAAAACCAGTAATAATCCGGCCGTCTTTATCCGTTCCAAATGGGAACTGGGCTTTATTGCGGTACCTCCAGGGTTCTTCCATTCCCATAATCGGCTCCATATCTTCCGGACGCAATTCTTTTAAGCCGCCGATTCTTCTCAGATCATTGTAGACCTTCCGCTCCTTAAACCGGAGCTGTGCCTGGTAATCCATGGCCTGAAGCTGACACCCGCCGCATTTTCTGGCTGACGGACAAGGAGGAATCACCCGATCTTCAGACGGGGTAATGACCTCAATCAATCTGGCAAAGCCATAGTTTTTCTTCATCTTCATGGCTCCGGCCCGAACCACGTCTCCGATTACCGTATCTTTAATAAACCAGATGTATCCGTCCTGCTTTCCAACTCCGGAACCATCTTCGCTCATGTCCTCGATTGTAATAATGAATTCTTCATTTTTCTTCATACTGATTATTTCTCCGTAGTTTTGCGGATATTGCTTTCCAGGAATTTATTATATCCAAGCCAGCCGGCATTTTCCCCGCCAGTATTCAGCGCCTCCAGCATAGTTTCCATCTTTGCATCCGTATTATCTGCAAAGTTAAGGGCCAGCGCTTCCAAAAGAGCCGGTTTCTTTGGAGAACCATATTCCAGTTCCCCATGATGGGCCAGAATACAGTGCTTCAGTTCTGCCGCCAGACGATGAGGAAATCCCGGAATCGTGCGGATTCGTTCTCCCACCATCTCGGTTCCAATAATAATATGGCCTAACAGCTGGCCGTCATCCGTATAGTCATTTTCCGGAAATACAGACAGCTCCTTTGTCTTTCCAATGTCATGGAACATGGCGGCTGTCAGCAATAAATCCCGGTTGATTCCCGGATAATAGGACGCATAGTAATCGCACAGTTTCGCAACGCTTAACGTGTGTTCCAGAAGTCCTCCTACAAAGCCATGATGTACGCTTTTTGCTGCAGAATGGAACTGGAATGCCTTGGCAAATTCTGGATCGTCAATAAAATAGCTGCTGGCCAGTTTGTTCAGATAAGGATTTTTAATGGTGCGGATCATTGCCGTCAGTTCCTGATACATTTTTCCAATATCCTTTTTGGAAACCGGAAGATAATCTGCCGGAATGTACTCTTCTTCTCTGGCTTTGCGGATGCGGCGGATATTTAACTGGTTGGTTCCTTGGAACACCGTAACGTCCGCATCTATGTACACGTAATCCATGGTTTCAAAGTTGCCGATTCCAGGAGAACCCAGATCCCAGATCTTGCCGTCTATTGTGCCGGTTTTGTCCTGCAAAACCAGATTCCCATATTCTTTTCCATTTTTCGTAATCTGAATCTGTTTATTTTTACACAGATAAACCTCTGACACATGATTTCCTTCCCGAAACATATTGATATACTTCATTTTTCTGTTGCTCCTTTCCCTCTCGCTCCAACCGGAGCCGCGTTAATAGAGCCAGGTGGATTTACCTGGCTCCGATTGTTACCTGATATTCTAATTCTATATATGCATCCCTGCTGCACCGCTGCACTTTCACCGGTACAACGGAGCCAGATTTCAAGTCGTCTATCATTTCCCGCCAGTTCTGTCTGGTATCCACCGAAACACCGTTTACCTCTGTAATAATGTCTCCTGCCTGGATTCCTGCCTGATATGCCGGCCCGTCTTTTACTGCTCTGTTTACATAAATCCCATCTGGGATTCCATCTTCCACTTCTTCCCTGTCGGTTCCCTGCCCCATAATGCCGATATAAGGAATCGGGATTCCATTGGAAAGCTTTTCTAAAATAGATTTGTAGTCGGAAATGGTCCGGACTGCTGCCAGTCTGCTGTTTTCCACCTGGAAATCATTGGTTACCCAGCCAATAATCCGTTTGTCACCATCAATTAAAAATGTGCCCTTATCTGCATTTCCAGGTACATCCACATATAAAATCTGGCTGGTACCATCGATAATCTGGACATTTTCCCGTATATAAGAAACTGCGCCAAATCCGTTGGATTGAGGGTATCCTGCCGGACTTCCGATTGCCGTCAGAAGATCTCCCCGCTGGACTGCGTAAGAGTTTCCCAATTCCAAAACCTGTATCTGATCTAAAGAAGATTTTTCCAGCAGTTCGGTTTGAATGCCAATCACTGCCAAACCGGCAATATTGTCAACTCCTACAATCTGTCCGGCCACTTCCTGGCCGCCGCTTACTCTTACCTGGATGGAATCCATCCCTGTCACTGCCTCGGCCGTTGTAAAAATCAGGTACTGATCCGATGTTTTTGCAATCACTGCTCCGGAAAAGTTTCCTGCTGTTTCAACTGGATTGTTAAATAAATCTGTCTGCTGTCTGACGGAAGTAATGGTAACCAGTCCCCGTTCTGCTTCTTCCACCCTATTCTGCATGGTTTCATAAAACGCATCCCAGTCTTCTTCTCTCAATTCAAAGGTCTCCAGTTCTTTCTGGACAGCGCTTTCAATCAGATTTTCGGAAGAACAGGTCTCCGTGGCCGGATCCATTTCCGGCAGACTCTCTGGTTCGGTCGCCTCTGTCTCTGCATCTGTAGGAATCGTTACAGTGGCGCTGCTCTCTGTCTCCTCCGTCAGGTACTCTTTGGCAAACGGCGTTGTAATCACAAAGGTAACGGCCGCAATACTACCAAAAAAAGCCGCAGAAAACAAAAGGGTCAGGGCCTTTGCTGCTGCCTGTCTCTTTGTCATAGGCGGCTTTACAATCCGTTCTTTTATAAATTCACGTTTTTCTTCTATCGTTTTTCCTTTTTTCTCATCAGGGCTGTTACTGTTCGGCACAAGATTACCTCCTTCAGACGGCCTATTCCTATTATAAGGTTTTCACAGTTTTTATGCAAGAAAAAGATAGTAAATAAAAAATTTTATGGTATACTTTATACAAGTGAATTGGAGGTATTTATGAATCAAAAAGCATTACAGATTTTAGAATACAATAAGATAACCGCGCAGCTTGCAGAGTATGCTTCTTCCCCGTTAGGAAAATCCCTCTGCCAGTCCCTGCTTCCTTCTTCCAATCTGGAAGAAATTATACAGAGCCAGACCGAGACTACCGATGCCCTGACCAGAGTACGGCAAAAAGGCAGCGTTTCCTTTTCCGGCGTCCGCAGCATTTCCGACTCATTAAAGCGTCTGGAAATCGGCAGTTCCTTAAGCATTCCGGAGCTTCTGTCCGTCAGTTCCCAGCTAACTGCAGCCGCCAGGGTTAAGTCCTACGGCCGCCACGAAGACTCCGAACTTCCTGACGATTCCCTGGAAGAAATGTTTAAGGCTCTGGAGCCATTAACGCCGTTAAATACAGAGATCAAACGCTGTATTCTCTCAGAAGACGAGGTGAGCGACGACGCCAGTCCTGGACTTCGCCATGTGAGACGGCAGATGCGGGGAATCGGAGACCGGATCCATACTCAGCTTAATTCCATTTTAAATTCCAACCGGACTTATCTGCAGGATGCAGTCATTACCATGCGTGACGGACGCTACTGCCTGCCAGTAAAAGCAGAGCATAAAAACCAGGTATCCGGTATGGTCCATGACCAGTCTTCCACAGGTTCTACTTTGTTTATTGAACCTATGGCGATTATCAAGCTCAACAATGAGCTCCGGGAACTGGAAATACAAGAAAAGAAAGAAATCGAAGCAGTTTTAGCGGATCTCAGCAACCAGACGGCTCCGTATACCGGAGAGCTCCTTACTAATCAAACGATTTTAGCTCAATTAGACTTTATTTTTGCAAAAGCAGCTTTGTCCCGCCATTATAAGGGCAGCGAGCCGAAGTTTAACAACAGGGGGGTTATCCACATTAAAGACGGCCGCCATCCGCTGCTGGATCCCCAGAAAGTTGTTCCCATTACCATCCGTCTTGGGGATGAATTCGACCTGTTAATTGTTACAGGCCCCAACACTGGCGGTAAAACGGTCTCCTTAAAAACAGTGGGACTGTTTACGCTCATGGGACAGGCAGGCCTTCACATCCCCGCCTTTGACAGTTCAGAACTGGCGGTATTTAATGAGGTATTTGCCGATATTGGTGACGAGCAGAGCATTGAGCAGAGTTTGAGTACTTTTTCTGCTCATATGACCAACATTGTCCATATTTTAGAAGAAGCAGATCCGAATTCCCTTTGTCTGTTTGACGAGCTGGGAGCCGGAACGGATCCGACAGAAGGTGCGGCTTTGGCCATTGCTATTTTGTCCTTCCTTCACAATATGAAATGCCGGACCATGGCGACTACCCATTACAGCGAACTAAAAGTATTTGCCTTGTCCACCCCTGGCGTTGAAAATGCCTGCTGCGAATTTAATGTGGAAACCCTGCGGCCTACCTACCGCCTGCTTATTGGAATTCCTGGAAAAAGCAACGCTTTTGCCATCTCGAAAAAACTAGGACTTCCTGATTATATTATTGAAGAGGCCAAGACCCATATTGAAAGCGGAGACGAAGATTTTGAAGATCTGCTGGCTCATCTGGAAGAAAGCCGACTGACCATTGAAAAGGAACAGGCAGAAATCGCTTCTTATAAAAGCGAAATCGCCCAGTTAAAAGCCCGCCTGACCCAGAAAGAAGAACGATTAGAGGAACGCCGGGAGAAACTAATCCGGAACGCTTCCGAAGAGGCCCAGAGAATCCTGCAGGAAGCAAAAGATACTGCGGATCAGACCATCAAAAACATTAATAAACTGGCATCCCAATCCGGCGTCAACAATAAAGCGTTAGAAGCCGAGCGCGCCCGTCTCCGAGACAAACTAAAAGATACGGATCAGCGACTGGCCATTAAACAGAAGGGACCAAAACAAACGATTTCTCCAAAGAAA
Source organism: uncultured bacterium (assembly GCA_905215625.1). Classification (GTDB taxonomy): domain Bacteria; phylum Bacillota; class Clostridia; order Lachnospirales; family Lachnospiraceae; genus UMGS1370. The sequence goes on along the minus strand of CAJMQQ010000026.1, from coordinate 4,806 downwards.
CTAAAAATCGGAGATGGCGTCAAGGTCCTTACCATGAATTTAAAGGGAACTGTCAGTACGCTCCCTAATGCAAAAGGCGATTTGTATGTCCAGATGGGAATTCTCCGCTCCTTAGTCAATATCAAAGACCTGGAGCTGCTAGACGAACAGGATATTTCCGGCCCAACCTTAGAGACAAAGCGAATGAATACCGGAAGCGGCAAAATCAAAATGAGCAAATCTGCCTCTGTTTCTCCGGAAGTAAACTTAATCGGCATGACCGTAGATGAAGCAATTCCTATATTAGATAAGTATTTAGATGACGCTTATCTGGCCCACCTTCCGCAAGTCCGCGTTGTCCACGGACGAGGCACCGGCGCGTTGAAAGCCGGCGTTCACAAACATTTAAAACGGCTGAAATATGTAAAAGATTTCCGTTTAGGCGAATTTGGTGAAGGTGATACCGGCGTTACAATCGTTACATTTAAGTAAGGAGGCACTATGGCAGAAAAACAGAAAATATTAATTGTAGATGATGACGCCAACATTGCAGAGCTGATTTCCCTATATCTGGAAAAAGAATGTTTCGAAACCCAGATCGTAGGAGACGGCGAGGAAGCCCTGCGGGTGTTCCCTGTCTTTAAACCGAATTTAATCCTGCTGGATCTGATGCTGCCAGGCATTGACGGATACCAGGTCTGCAGAGAAGTCCGGAGTTCTTCCCAGGTTCCCATTATCATGCTGTCCGCCAAAGGCGAGATTTTTGACAAGGTTTTGGGATTGGAACTGGGCGCTGATGATTATATGATCAAACCCTTTGACTCCAAAGAACTGGTAGCCAGGGTAAAAGCAGTCCTAAGACGCTACCAGACCGCCCCGGCTCCTGCAGCTCCTGCCCTGGAACAAAAAGGAAATTTTGTGGAATATCCAGATCTGATTGTCAATCTGACCAACTACTCTGTCACCTATATGGGACATTCCATTGAAATGCCCCCAAAGGAGCTGGAGCTCTTGTATTTCCTGGCTTCCTCTCCTAACCAGGTGTTTACCAGGGAGCAGCTTCTTGACAATATCTGGGGATATGAATACATTGGAGACACCCGTACGGTTGACGTACATATTAAACGGCTTCGCGAGAAAATCAAGGATCATCAGAACTGGGCGCTGACTACCGTATGGGGCATCGGATATAAATTTGAGGTGAAACGATGAATCATTCCCTTTATTCCAAATTTGTCCTGGGATATCTGTTGTTTGGACTTCTTGGATTTGTCACCATTGCCACCCTGTCTTCTCAGATGGTTCACCGCTACTTAATTGAACGGCAGGCAGACAGTATGTATGACGATGCCTCTATCCTGGCCGGACAGTTAAGCGGTATGTACAATGACTTATCCCAGGATTTAGAGACCGCGTCTGCCCAGGTGGACACACTCTCCCACTTTATCCAGTCGGATATCTGGGTCGTCGACCAGAATGGAACCATTATTGCAGACAGTCGGGAAGATGGAAAAGAAAATCAGGTGATTACAGACTTCAATCCTACTGCCATCGGCAATCAATCCTATGGCATCGGCAATTATTACGGTCTGTTTCCCTATGACGTCATCAGCGTTTCTGCTCCCATTACAGGCAACTACAATACTTATGGATACGTGCTTGTTCATAGTCCGGTATCCAGACTGATCCCGGAGCAGAACCGGATTTTAAATATCGTCTACATTACGGGGTTGATCCTTTTTGCCCTTTCCCTGATTATCCTTCTGGTATTTACAAAAACGGTATATTTTCCGCTTCGCCGCATTACGGTCGGCGCCAATGAATATGCCTCCGGAAACCTTACCTATTCCATCAAGGTTGATACCCAGGATGAAATGGGATATTTAGCTGCCACTTTAAACTATATGTCCAGCGAGTTAAATAAACTGGAAGAATACCAGAAGACCTTTATTGCCAATGTGTCCCATGATTTCCGTTCGCCCCTGACTTCCATCAAAGGATACCTGGAAGCGATTCTGGACGGAACCATTCCGCCGGAAATGCAGGAAAAGTATTTAACCCGTGTCATCTCTGAGACAGAACGGCTGAACAAGCTGACCCAGGGAATGCTGACGTTAAATTCCTTAGACAGCAAAGGCTACCTTTCCCGCACCAATTTTGACATTAATCGGACAATTAAAGATACCGCCGCATCGTTTGAAGGCACCTGCAATGCCAGGGAAATTTCTTTTGACCTGACGTTTTCCGATTCTATTCTGATGGTATATGCGGATCTGGGAAAAATCCAGCAGGTTCTTTACAACCTGATTGACAACGCCATCAAATTCAGCCATAACGGCGGCGTGATTTACATCCAGACTTCTGTCCGCAGGGAAAAGGTATTCGTCTCTGTAAAGGACTGCGGAATCGGCATTCCCAAAGAAAGCATCAAAAAAATCTGGGACCGGTTCTATAAATCCGACACCTCCCGCGGAAAGGATAAAAAAGGAACTGGCCTGGGGCTTGCTATTGTCAAAGAGATTATCCAGTCCCATGGCGAAAATATTGACGTTGTCAGCACCCCGGATGTAGGAACGGAATTTATCTTCAGCCTTCCGAAAGCTTCCGCGTCAAACCTATAACATCGTGTCCATATAACGGATACCACACTTTAAGTACAAGAAAGAAGGATGCACTATGAAACTTGTTAAAAAAATCGGTATTACGATGTCTGCTGCTACCCTGTTTACTGCTGCCGCTGCATCTGCCGCTTTTGCTGCCCGTCTGGAAGATGTGTCTGTCCAATTTTCCATTGGAGAGTACAACGACACAACCTATCCGAAGCTGGATGTCATTCCGATGGAAGATACCTTATATTCGGTAGAAAGCGCCGCTTTTGTCCAGTATGTGGATCCCTATACCAACCGGCCAAACCGCTATCCTACTGCTGAAGTCGTATTGAAACCAGCGGCTGGATATACGTTCAAGTCTTCTTCTGAAAGCTACTTTAATCTCTTTGGAGGCGGCGCCGAATACCTGTCTGCCCGTAAGTCCGGAGACAGCAATACCCTTACTCTGACTGTTGAATTTGAAAACATGGGACCTACTTCCATTGGACGTCCTGTTTCCGTTTCCCTTGATGAAAACGGACTGGCTTCCTGGACTCCGGTAGGCGATGCCGGTTCTTATGAAGTAACCATTATGCGAAATGGCAAAGCCAATAACCCGACTAAAACAACGGTTACCGGAACCAGTTTAAATATCGGCTCTCTGATTACCAGAACCGGAGACTACAGCATCCGCGTGTCTGCAGTCAGCCGTTATGACGCTAAGTTAAAAAGCGACTATGCCTATTCTGATTCCATTGCCGTAGATGATTCTGTGTTAGCAAAATTCGCATCCAATACTGCATCCTATGAAAAAACTTCCGGTCAGTGGATCGATACAGAAAACGGCTCCTGGTATCAGAATCCAGACGGCACCTGGCCGGCATCCGGATGGCAGCAGATTGATGGAAGCTGGTACTTCTTTAACGTCCAGGGCTACCGTCAGACTGGCTGGGTACTCTGGAACAACCAGCAATACTACTGTGATTCTGATGGAAAAATGCTTGCCGATACAACGACTCCTGACGGTTATTATGTAGATGCAAACGGAGTCTGGAAAGAGGGACATTAATTTATGAGAAATGCAAAAAAATACTGTACTCTGGTTTCTTTTTCCCTTCTTCTGGCCCTGTCAGTTCCTATGACCTGCTTTGCCAGAGATAAAATTGAAACCCTTTCGTTAAGTTTCTGTGCTGATTTGGATTCCGGCACCGAATGGCCGTCTATGGAAATCAGCGGAGACGAAGACGGATATTCCATTGATGATTTTTATTTTCAGACAGAAGGCTCTGAAAAATATCCCCAGGGTGTTGTGACTCTGCTTGCCGACGACGATCACTATTTTGGCACTATTAAATCGGCCGATTGTGAATTCGAGGGAGAAGGCGCCAGATTTGTAAAAGCAGTTAAAAAGAGCAGCAGCCAGTTAAATGTCACCGTTTCCTTCCATGAGATGGGGGCAGATATGCTGGAAAATCCGTCTGGACTGGCCTGGATCCAGAATAATCTGGGTTCTTGTACACTGGCTTCCTGGACTCCGCTTCCTGGCGCAAAACACTATGAAGTGCGCCTGATGCGGGATGGAAAATCTGTTTTTACCAGTTCCATCGAAACAACTGGCAGTTCTTATGATTTTTCAGATATGATGCAGCAGCCTGGAAGTTACTATTTCCGGGTGCGCGGGGTAAGCCGTTACCACGCTTCTACGGTCAGCGAATGGGTGGATTCCCCTGTCTGTCAGGTTGGGGAATCCGGCGTTGTTACCGCCAAACTCCCTCTTTCTTCCGGCAGTTTTCAGACAACCGTCAATACTCCTGGCCGCTGGATCTCCGAACAGGACGCCTGGTACTGGGAAAATCCGGACGGAAGCCGCGCTTCCAGCCAGTGGATTTATTCCAACGGAGGATGGTATTATATCAATGCCAATACCCGCATGGCTTCCGGATGGACCTGGATTGCTGGTTCTGATGGCATCAGCCGCTGCTATTTCCTGAATCCTGGTCCCGAAGGGTCTTTCGGAAAACTTTATACAGATGCAGTAACCCCTGACGGATTTACGGTAAACGGCGATGGCGCCTGGACCGTAAATGGAATTGTACAGGTTCCGTAGTTTTGAGGCTATGACACAAGGGGCCGTTGCAAAATAGATGAGAAATCATCTATGGAGCAATGGCTCCCTTTTTGCGTTCAAAAACAGAAAAACGGACTCCGAAGAGTCCGCAATCCGTGGTATAATTAATTA
>CAJMQQ010000025.1 GCA_905215625.1 uncultured bacterium | reverse complement strand
GGCTCAGGATTCCTTTATCGACGGTATTGCAGCCGGCGGTGTTAAGGGGTAATTTGAATGTTATAATTCGTCTGTGCTACCACGTAACAATTTCATCAATAATTTCTCTCTGCTCGGCAGTGGATTTGGTCAGATAGATTCGGGTGGTTTCGATGCTTTCATGGCCCAGCAAATCCGCCAGCAGGGAGAGGTCATTGCACTTACTTAGAAAATTTTTGGCAAAGCGGTGACGGAAGGAATGGGGATAAACCATTTCCGGATTGATTCCGTAATTGGCGGCCAGCTCTTTTAAATGAAGATTAATCCAGCGGGGAGTCAAGGGCTTCCCGTTTTTGTTTACAAAAAGAAACCCGCTTTTTCTGCCTTTGGCAGTATACCAGGGGAGCGCCTCTTTGCATAACTGCTCAGGAAAATAAATGCGGCGCACTTTTCCACCCTTGGAACATAAATCCATATATCCGATTCGCAAATGTTCCGCTTTTACCTGCACCAATTCCCCTACCCGTATACCGGTAGAACCAAGAAAATGAACTAAAAAATACCAGTCCATATTGTGATCAGACAAAAGTCCGGCTTTCAGTCGGTCATAATCTTCCTGGGAAATGATAGAATCTAGGTAGGATTTCTGCTGTGTCCGGACGGAGCGAAGCTGGTAGTCATCAGGAAGGGACTCTGCCACCGGGACAGGAATATTAAATGTTGTGGAAAGATAGGAGTCAGAAGAAGCGTCTGACTGCCGGAAGAAAAAGGCTAAAAAATGATTCATAGCGCTGATTCGGGCATTGACCGTTGCCGGACGATAATGAAGCATTAAAAATTCTCGATAGTCCTGGAGGTTTTTAACGGAAAGAGTGGGAAAATTGATAAAAAAATGCCGGACAGCACAAAGGTAGGAGATAATGGTATTTTGGGACATTCCGTGTTTCCTTAAATCTTCTTGAAAGCTTGACAGAGTTTCTTCTATATCCATATCATTTATATTCATAATCAAAACTTCCTTACTGCAAGGTGTTACCAATCCACAATTTCATTGACCATTCTGGCTTGTTCGCTGCTGGAACGGCGCAGATAAATCCGAGTGGTTTCAATACTTTCATGGCCTAATAGGTCAGACAGCATCGCAATATCGCCGCCATGTTCGATAAAGCTTTTTGCAAAACGGTGACGGAAAGAATGGGGAAAAACCAGGCTGACATCCATCCCGTAGCGTGCGGCAAACTTTTTTAGCTGTCCTCTGATGCCGGCAGCGGTAATCCGATCGCCGAAGCGGTTGAGAAATAAGTATCCTTCCGGGCGGCTCTCCCTGGCAAGCCAGGACATCGTATCGTCACGAAGCTGGGAAGGAATAAAAATACGGCGGGATTTATTGCCTTTTGAAAAAAGATCCTTATAGCCGCGGTACACATCACAGGTAGTAACCTGAACCAGTTCGCTGACCCGCATTCCCGTACAGGCCATATAGCGGATGACAAAATAGTAAAGATGTTCCCCATCTCGTTTCAGACAGGATTTTAAATATTCATAATCTGCCTCACTGATGATTTTGTCCAGATAATTTTTCTGCTGCATATGGATCATGGTAATCCGCATATCAGTAATCCCTAAGTGTTCTAAATAGCAGTTGACCGCGCGAATCCGCAGGTTGACGGTCTGAGGTTTGTAATGCTCCAGCAGGTATACTTTATAAAGCTGCAGGTTCGTGCTGTTTAAAAGTGAATACAGAGAATAGAACTGTTCAATGGCATAGAGGTAGACATGGATAGTACTGTCTGCCATATTGTGAAAGATCAGATAGTCCCTGAAATCGGATAAGTCCGCTTGACTTCCATCAGAATCCGAAAGGTGTTGAATTGCACGTCTGCCCATAGAAATTCCCCCTTTTATGCCATCTTATCAGATTATTATACACGATATAAATACAAAAACTACGGAGAAACGGGGAAAAAAGATATGAAATTTCCAAATAATGCCGCTTTTTACAGTTTATAAAGGACGCCAACTTGCGATAATTTCCCATATAAGAAGTATAATTGCCTCGTAATGCAAAAAAGGATTTCGAAAAGAGATTCAAAATGAAAAAGGAGAGTGCATTTATTATGAGAAAGCAGACTAAATTAGTTGCTGTATTATCTGCAGCAGCTCTGTTCGCTATCGGTGCATCCATGACCTCTTTCGCAGGAACTGCTCACTGGGAGCAGGAAGGCGAGGACTGGGTATACCTTGACAAGGACGGCGACAAAGTAACTGATACCTGGAAGAAGAGCGGTTCCAACTGGTTCTACTTAGACAGCGACGGATACATGGCAAAAGATACCATCGTAATCTCTGGTTCTAACGATGATAAGTACTATGTAGACGCTAACGGCGCTAAGGTTACCAACACCTGGGTATCTGTAGATAACGCAGATGACAACGAGTGCGCAGATCAGGAAGATGTTTCTACCATCTGGTACTACTTTGGATCTGACGGTAAGGCTAAGAGAGGCGAGGACAGCAAGAAGGTATTCACCAACATTCCTTACGGCCAGAACATGGAGAAGAAGGGAACCTTCGCATTTGATGAAGATGGCCATATGTTAAGCGGATGGCAGAAGATTACATTAGGAGTAAGCCAGAAAGAGTATAAATATTACTTCGGTGATGAGAACGAAGGATGGGCATATCTTGGCTGGCAGTACTTAGAGAAAGATGATGAAGATGAAGACGACTTCTCTGAGGCTAACCCGTTTGAGGATGAGGCATGGTTCTGGTTCGGTTCCAACGGCCGTGCGGCAAGAGGCACAACCAAGTATATTAATGGCAAGTATTATACCTTCGATTCAACTGGTGCAATGGATGACAAGTGGGTACAGGGTACTCCAGGTATCTCTGACAGCACTGGTGCGATTGCATCTGATGCAGACGCATTCTACACCGATTCTATCGGACATAGAAGAACTGGCTGGATTTACGCATACGATCCAGATGACGCTAATGAGGAAGGCGATCAGTACTGGTTCTACTTAAACAACAAGGGCGAAGCATTCAACGATCGTGCAAAAGATACCAAGACATTCAAAAAGAATGTTGAAGGTAAGATGGAAGTTGATCGGGATTATAATGCAGATGCTGAAAAAGTATTAGATGAAGGAAGCATTGCGCATGACGTAGCTGCTAAAGTTATCAAGAATAAGACCTACTTATTCGATGAGGACGGCCGTATGGTTACTGGTTTAAGAGAAATTACCGGTATTCATTTTACAGACAAAGAGGGTAATGAAGAACCAGGCGTTGTACTGCGTGAAGGCGGCAGAACCTTAGAGGCTGGTATCTACTATTTCAGCACCGAAGATGGTTCCGGCGAAGGCCAGATGATGACCGGTAAGCAGACCATCGATGATGAAGGCGATAAGTATACCTATTACTTCCAGAAGAACGGCCAGGCTTACACCAACCGTTTAGTAAAGGGCAGCATCTACGGTGAAGATGGTAAGCGTCTTGAAGCCGAGGATGGCAGCAAATATGAGCTTAAGGATGTTACTGGACCTATTTTAGACGAGTCCGGTAAGGTTATCGAGAGCTTAAAGAATGGCGGTACTGTAATTGTTAACAGCAATGGTACTGTTAAGAAAAATGCTTCCACTGTAGAAGTTGATGGCGTTAAGTTCAGCGTAAAGAACTACGTTGCAACTAAGAAGGCAGATCAAGACTAATTCCAACCGAATTAATCACGTTCTAATTTCTAAAATAAGAGAGCTGTTGCGAAGGCAGGATTTCCTGCCGGAGCAGCAGCTCTCTTTGTACTTGAGCGCACATGAAAACGGCTCCTTGAAAAATCAAGGAGCCGTCAGTTGAAAAGCGGTCTCTGTCCTGGCGTTAGTTAAAGTATTCGCTTACATCGGCTTTGTCGTTATACTGCTTTCTGATACGGATAAGCACAGAGCCGTCGGCCTGTTCCGTTTCCTCGGTAATCTGATACCGGGTGCGGCTTCTGTCCATTGTTGTCTTGTAGCGGATCACTTCGTCGCGGTTGGCTTTAAGCTGCTCCTCACGAGTCATGCCGCAATCGTCCTTTTGTGCAAACACCAGTGTTTGCAGGATGCACGCTGCCTTTACACGTTTCATTTATTTCACCTCCCTCAGCCTCCGTCCGGTCAGAGCGGATGCTCTTTTCAGAGAGATGATCAGTGAACAAACAGCTTGTAAGCGCCCGTCTGCCGTCGACGCTCACTGCACCGGATGCACTCCCGTGATTTCTTAGATATGTTTATATTTTAACAGAATTTAAAGATAATTTCAAACGATTATTTTATGAAATCTTATTTTTAGAACAGTCCCGCGATGATCTCAACGCACTTATCGATCCCCAGCACGCCGCTGTCCAGCGTCAGATGGTAATTCTGTGCGTGACCCCATTTCATGTTGGTGTAGAAGCGGTGATAAGCTGCACGGCGCTTATCCTTGTCACGCAGGCGCTCCTCCGGAGACTGCTCCTGTTCACCGTAGATCTCGACGATACGTTTGGCGCGGAACGCTATATCCGCATGGATAAAGACCTTCAAGCAGTCCGACGTGTCCTGCAAGATGTAGTCGGCGCAGCGCCCGACAATGACGCAGGGCCCTTTTTCAGCAAGCTCAGTGATGATATTGCACTGATGATCCCACAGAATATCCTCATTGGTGGGCCCAAACATCCGGTTGGAAAACGCGGCGGAAAGAAAGCTGCCGGGGGCATATTCTCCGGCCTCCTTCACATAGTCCGGTGCAAAGCCGGTTTCCTTTGCCATCGCTTGAATGATTTCCGCGTCATAGCACGGGATACCCAGCTTTTCCGCTGTCTTCTTGCCGATGGTGCGTCCGCCGCTGCCAAACTCGCGGCTGATGGTAATGACTCTGTTTTTCATACGCTCTGAACTCCTTCCGTATTTAATTCACGATAAGTTTTAATGATGATAACTGCCGAGATCACAAAGGTCAGAATATCCGAGACCGGCATGGAATACAGCACACCATCCAAGCCGAAGAACACCGGCAGCAGCAGGGCGAAGCCCACGCCGAACACTACTTCACGGAACATGGACAGCAGCGTGGACGCAAGCGCCTTGCCCACGGCTTGCAAAAAGATAAAGCACGCCTTGTTGATGCAGGCCAAAATCATCATGCAGAGGTAGATGCGGAACGCTTTGATGGCGAAATCAGTATAGTAGCTGCTTTCGTTGGCCGCTCCGAAAATGTCGATGAGCTGCCGGGGGAAACCCTCTGCCAGTATGAGCGCCACGGCACCCACCAGTGCCTCGGCGATTAGCAGCTTGGTGAACAGTTCCCGGACCCGTGTTTTCTTCTCCGCGCCCATGTTGTAGCCGACAATGGGGATGCAGCCTGCCGCCATGCCCACCACGATGGAAATGACGATCTGGAAGAACTTCATCACGATGCCCACCACTGCCATGGGGATCTGTGCGTACTGCTCCTGACCGAACACAGCGTCCAGCGCACCGTATTTCCGAAGCATATTGTTGATAGCCGCCATCGCCGCTACAAGGCTGATCTGGGAGAGAAAGCTGGTAATGCCCAGCGTCAGCATCCGTCCGCAGATATTCCCGCGCAGGGCATAGTCGCCGGCCGCCGGTTTGATGATCTTCATGTTCTGCAGATACCACACGGCAAGAAATGCCGTTGCCACCTGACCGATGACCGTGGCTACAGCCGCGCCCATCATGCCCCACTTAAAGCTGAAGATGAAAATGGGGTCGAGGATGATGTTGATGAGCGCACCGGCCAGCGTGGAGATCATGGCAAACTTCGGGTTGCCGTCCGCACGGATGATAGGGTTCATGGCCTGCCCGAACATATAGAACGGAATGCCCAGCGTAATATAGAAGAAATACTCCTGCGAGTGGCGGAACGTCTCCTCATTGACTGTGCCGCCGAACATGGCAATGAGCCTGTTCGCAAAAATAAGATACACCGCCGTCAGCACAAGACTGCTGGCGATGATCAGCACTACCGCATTGCCAACGCTGCGCTTCGCCTTATCCATTTCGTTTCTGCCCAGCGCCATACTGACGAAGGCGCAGCAGCCGTCACCGACCATGACGGCGATTGCCAAAGCAACCACTGTCAGAGGAAATACAACGGTGTTGGCTGCGTTGCCGTAAGAGCCGAGGTAGCTGGCGTTAGCAATAAAGATCTGGTCAACGATGTTATACAGTGCGCCCACCAGCAGCGAGATAATGCAGGGAATGGCGTACTGCCGCATGAGCTTTCCGATACGCTCCGTCCCTAAAAACTGATTTCCGGTATCCATAATAATCTCCTTCTTTCTGAAAAAAATAAGAAATGCGTAAGTCTAACACATCCGGACTTACGCATTCCTGCTACACGATTTGTTTATAAAATTGTTGTCCATGTTGCCGTCTCTCACCCGGTTCCACAAAAAAAGCGTGTGACATTTCTGCAACTGGATTTACGCAGAAGTGCCACACGCTGTATGCTTATTATAACAAATTTAAATGAAAAATTCAAATGAATTTATTTACAAATTTTATGCTATCAAGGCCTCTTCAAATCAAGCAAGATAATACCATAACTCCAATTTATAAAAAAGATTCCAAATTGCTATAGTGCAGTCCCAAGAAATCCTGATAGAATAGTTGCAACTAACGGGCAAATGCGGTATTATGAAAAGAAACACATCTCGGAGATGAGTTGGAAGACAGACGGGAGGAGAGCAGAGTATGGATGGTAAGATTACACTGATTCCAGGCGATGGAATCGGACCGGAAATTGTGCGGGAAGCAAAGAAAGTATTAGATAAGGTCGGAGAGGTTTACGGCCATACCTTTCATTATACAGAGGTTTTAATGGGTGGATGTTCCATAGATGCATACGGTGTGCCGCTGACCGAAGAAGCTCTCCAGACAGCGAAAGAAAGCGACGCGGTACTTCTGGGAGCGGTTGGAGGAAATGTAGGCAATTCCAGATGGTATGACGTGGCTCCAAATCTGCGGCCGGAGGCAGGACTTTTAGCAATCCGAAAAGGGTTAAACTTATTTGCCAATATTCGTCCGGCTTACTTATATAAGGAACTGGCAGATGCCTGCCCATTGAAAAAAGAAATCATTGGCGACGGATTTGATATGGTCATTATGAGAGAGCTTACTGGTGGATTGTATTTTGGAGATCGGTATACAAAAGAAGTAGACGGAGTGATGACAGCAGTAGATACGCTGACCTATAACGAAAACGAGATCCGCCGGATTGCAGTCAAGGCTTTTGAAATTGCTATGAAGCGCCGGAAACAGGTAATCAGCGTAGACAAGGCCAATGTACTGGATTCTTCCAGACTTTGGAGAAAAGTAGTCGAAGAAGTAGCAAAAGACTATCCGGAAGTAACGGTAACTCATATGCTGGTTGACAACTGCGCCATGCAGTTAGTCATGAATCCGGGACAGTTTGATGTGGTTCTTACAGAAAATATGTTTGGAGACATTCTTTCTGACGAAGCCAGTATGATTACCGGATCCATTGGGATGTTGTCTTCTGCCAGCTTAAATGAAGGAAAATTCGGTATGTATGAGCCAAGCCATGGTTCAGCGCCGGATATTGCTGGAAAAGACATTGCAAATCCAATCGCAACCATTCTTTCCGCAGCTATGATGCTTCGTTATTCCTTTGATTTGGACAAAGAGGCGGCAGCGGTAGAGATGGCAGTAGAAGAGATATTAAAAGAAGGATTCCGCACAGCAGATATTATGGCGGAAGGATGCAAAAAAGTCGGCACTGTCCAGATGGGCACACTGATTGCAGATAAAATAAGGAGGCAGTAATTATGAAAAGTGATGCAGTAAAGGCAGGGATGCAGCAGGCGCCCCACCGTTCGTTATTTAATGCGCTGGGAATGACCCAGGAGGAGTTAAAAAAGCCCTTAGTTGGAATTGTAAGTTCTTATAACGAGATTGTTCCAGGACATATGAATCTGGATAAGATTGTGGAAGCGGTTAAGCTGGGCGTTGCCATGGCAGGCGGTACCCCTGTTGTCTTCCCGGCGATTGCGGTTTGTGACGGAATCGCTATGGGACACGTAGGAATGAAGTATTCCCTGGTTACCAGAGATTTGATTGCAGATTCTACCGAGTGCATGGCTCTTGCCCACCAGTTTGACGCTCTGGTTATGGTTCCAAACTGTGATAAAAATGTACCTGGACTGTTAATGGCAGCAGCCAGAGTGAATATCCCGACAGTATTTGTCAGCGGAGGCCCAATGTTAGCTGGTCATGTAAAAGGCCAGAAGCGCAGTCTTTCCAGTATGTTTGAGGCAGTGGGATCCTATGCGGCAGGTACCATGACCGAAGACGATGTACGGGAGTTTGAAGAAAAGGTATGCCCGACCTGCGGTTCCTGTTCCGGTATGTACACAGCCAACAGCATGAACTGTCTGACCGAGGTACTGGGCATGGGACTTCGGGGAAACGGCACCATTCCGGCAGTGTATTCTGAGAGAATTAAGCTGGCAAAACACGCCGGTATGGCAGTTATGGAGATGTACCGCCAGAACATCCGTCCAAGAGATATTATGACAGAGGCGGCATTCCGGAATGCCCTGACCATGGACATGGCTCTGGGCTGCTCTACCAACAGTATGCTCCATCTGCCTGCCATTGCCCACGAAGCAGGTGTGGACTTAAACGTAGATATTGCCAATGAAATCAGTGCAAAGACCCCGAACCTGTGTCATCTGGCTCCTGCAGGCCCTACTTATATGGAAGATTTAAACGAAGCAGGCGGCATTTATGCAGTAATGCATGAGATCAGCAAGCTGGGACTTTTAAATCTGGACTGCATGACCGTTACCGGAAAGACGGTTGGGGAAAACATCAAAAATTGTGTAAACTTAAATCCGGAAGTCATCCGTCCTGTGGAAAACCCATACAGCAAGACTGGCGGCATTGCAATTTTAAGAGGCAACTTAGCGCCGGATTCCTGCGTCGTAAAGAGATCCGCTGTGGCTCCTGAGATGTTAAAGCATGAAGGGCCTGCAAGGGTATTTGAATGTGAAGAAGACGCCATCGCAGCAATCAAGGGCGGAAAGATTGTGGCAGGCGACGTAGTAGTCATCCGCTATGAAGGACCAAAGGGCGGCCCAGGCATGAGAGAAATGTTAAATCCTACTTCTGCCATTGCCGGAATGGGACTGGGTTCCACCGTTGCCCTGATTACAGACGGACGTTTCTCTGGCGCATCCAGAGGCGCATCCATTGGCCATGTTTCTCCGGAAGCCGCAGTTGGAGGCCCGATTGCCCTGGTAGAAGAGGGAGACATTATTTCCATTGATATTGATAATCATCAGTTAAATGTAAAGGTATCAGATGAAGAACTGGCCGCCAGAAAAGCAAAATGGCAGCCAAGAGAACCAAAGGTTACAACCGGTTATCTGGCACGTTATGCAAGTCTGGTTACTTCAGCAGATAAAGGAGCGGTACTGCAGTCAAAATAAGAGAAGAAAGGAAACCCAGCCAATGAGTAAAATGACAGGTGCAGAGATTGTAATCGAGTGTTTAAAAGAGCAGGGCGTGGATACGGTGTTTGGCTATCCAGGCGGAGCCATTTTAAATATTTATGATGCGTTGTATAGACACCAGGATGAAATTACCCACATCCTTACTTCCCATGAACAGGGCGCGTCCCATGCGGCTGACGGTTATGCCAGGGCAACTGGAAAAGTAGGAGTCTGCCTGGCAACATCAGGCCCGGGAGCGACTAACCTGGTTACTGGCATTGCAACTGCCCAGATGGATTCGATTCCGGTTGTGGCAATTACCTGCAACGTGGGGGTAAGCCTGCTGGGAAAAGACAGCTTTCAGGAAATTGACATTGCCGGCGTTACCATGCCGATTACCAAATATAACTTTATTGTAAAAGACGTAACCAAGCTGGCGGCGACTATCCGCAGAGCCTTTACCATTGCCCGTTCCGGACGGCCGGGGCCGGTATTAATTGACATTACCAAGGACGTAACTGCCGCTGAGTATGATTATGAGTATCAGGCGCCGGAAGAAATCAGTCCTCAGACAGACACCATTACAGAAGAAGATATAGAGAAAGCCCTGGAACTGATCCGCAACAGCCAGAAGCCGTTTATCTTTGCAGGCGGCGGCGCGGTTATCTCTAATGCGTCCGATGAATTAAAGGCATTTGCCCACAAGATTCAGGCGCCGGTAGCAGACAGCCTGATGGGGAAAGGCGCTTTTGACGGAACAGACCCGCTGTATACCGGTATGGTTGGGATGCATGGAACCAAGACGTCCAACTTTGGATTTACCGAATGCGACCTTTTGATTGTAGTGGGAGCAAGATTCAGCGACCGGGTAATCGGAAATGCTTCCAAGTTTGCAAAAAATGCGAAAATCCTTCAGATTGACGTGGACGCAGCGGAAATCAATAAAAATATCCAGACCTATGCCAGCGTGATCGGAGACGCCAAAGTGGTATTGAGAAAACTCAATGCCCGTCTGGATCCTATGAACCATGACGAATGGATCATGCACATTGAGCGGTTAAAGGATATGTACCCATTACGTTACGATAAGAGCCAGCTGACCGGACCGTTTATTATGGAAAAGATTTATGAAATCACAGACGGCGATGCCATTATTACAACGGAAGTAGGACAGAACCAGATGTGGGCGGCTCAGTATTATAAGTACAAAAAGCCCAGAACCCTGCTTACGTCAGGAGGACTTGGCACTATGGGTTATGGCCTGGGAGCGGCCCTGGGAGCGAAAATGGGATGTAAGGACAAGCTGGTAGTCAACATTGCAGGAGACGGCTGCTTCCGTATGAACATGAACGAGCTGGCCACAGCAACCCGCTACAATATTCCGTTTATTGAAGTCATTATGAACAATCACGTGCTGGGTATGGTTCGCCAGTGGCAGAACCTGTTCTATGGAAAACGGTATTCACATACAGTATTAAATGATACAGTGGATTTTGTAAAACTGGCAGAGGCCATGGGAGCAAAAGCTTACCGGGTAGAGAAAAAAGAAGATTTTGAACCGGTATTCAGAGAGGCAATTGCTTTAAATATTCCGGTGGTTATCGACTGCCAGATTCCATGCGATGACAAGGTATTTCCAATGGTATCTCCGGGAGCGCCGATTTCAGACGCATTTGACGACGTGGATTTGAAAATTGAGTCATAACCCCGCAGGGTTTTATGAAAAAGCTTAAGGCAAAATAAAAAGGAAAAGAAAGAGGAGGAAAAAGGTATGAGCAGAGTATATAACTTTTCAGCCGGACCGGCAGTTCTGCCGGAAGAGGTCCTGCAGGAAGCAGCAGATGAGATGTTAGATTACAGAGGATGCGGAATGTCCGTTATGGAGATGAGCCACCGATCTAAAATGTTTGAAGAGATCATCCATACTGCAGAAGCCGACCTAAGAGAGCTGATGGGGATTCCGTCCAACTACAAGGTACTGTTCCTTCAGGGCGGCGCCAGCCAGCAGTTTGCCATGATTCCCATGAACTTTATGAAAAATAAAGTGGCAGACTATATCATTACCGGCCAGTGGGCGAAAAAAGCGTTTGCAGAAGCCAAATTGTATGGCCAGGCAAACGCAGTGGCATCCAGTGCGGATAAGACATTTTCTTATATACCGGACTGCTCAGACCTTCCGATTTCTGAAAATGCAGATTACGTGTATATCTGTGAAAACAATACCATTTATGGTACGAAATTTAAAGCCCTCCCGAATACCAAGGGGAAACCGCTGGTAGCAGACGTTTCCTCCTGTTTCCTGTCTGAACCGGTCGAGGTAGAAAAATACGCCATGCTTTACGGCGGCGCCCAGAAAAACGTTGGGCCGGCAGGCGTTGTAATCGCCATCATCCGGGAAGACATGATTACAGAGGACGTTCTTCCTGGAACGCCGACTATGCTGCGCTATAAGACCCACGCAGACGCAGAATCTCTTTACAATACGCCGCCGGCATACGGTATCTATATGTGCGGCAAGGTATTCCAGTGGTTAAAGAGAAAAGGCGGTCTGTCTGCAATGAAGGAGTATAACGAAAAGAAGGCAAAACTTCTGTATGACTTCTTAGATCAGAGCCAGATGTTTAAGGGCACAGTGGAAAAGAAGGATCGTTCCCTGATGAATGTTCCGTTTGTAACCGGAGATCCGGACTTAGACGCATTATTTGTAAAAGAATCCAAGGCCGCTGGTCTTGAAAATCTAAAAGGACACCGGACCGTAGGCGGCATGAGAGCCAGCATTTACAATGCAATGCCAATGGCAGGCGTAGAAAAGCTGGTAACCTTTATGGAAGATTTTGAAAAGAAAAATCGCAAATAATGGTCATAAGGAGGAGAAGATTATGAAAAAGATTTATTGCCTGAATGCAATTTCTAAGCATGGAACCGCACGTCTGACAGAGGATTATCAGCTGACAGATTCCATTGAAGACGCAGCCGGAGTGCTGGTGCGAAGCGCAGCCATGCATGATATGGAACTGCCGGAAGGACTTCTGGCGATTGCAAGAGCCGGAGCCGGAGTCAACAACATTCCTCTGGAAAAATGTGCAGAAAAGGGAATTGTAGTATTCAATACGCCAGGAGCCAATGCCAATGCAGTAAAGGAACTGGTGATCGGCGCGCTGATGCTTTCTTCCCGCGACATTTTAGGCGGTATTGACTGGGTAAAAGCCAATAAAGAGGACGAAAACATTGCCAAGGCCACAGAAAAGAGCAAGAAGGCCTTTGCAGGCGGAGAGATTCAGGGAAAGAAGCTGGGCGTTATCGGTCTTGGTGCAATCGGAGCAGAGATAGCCAATGCAGCAGCGGCTCTGGGCATGGAAGTGCTGGGCTATGACCCGTTTATTTCCGTAAAAGCTGCCTGGATGCTGTCCAGGGAAGTACGTCCGGTCAGCTCTATTGACGCCATTTACGAAGAATGTGATTACATTACCATCCATGTACCGGCAACGGGAACCACAAAAGGCATGATCAATGAGGATGCCATTAAAAAGATGAAGGACGGCGTGGTGTTCTTAAACTTCTCCAGAGACGCGCTGGTGGATGAAGACGCCATGGCAAAGGCCCTGGCTGATGGAAAAGTAAAGAAATATGTGACGGATTTTCCAAATCCAAAGGTAGTTAATATGGAAGGAACCATTGTCATTCCTCATCTGGGTGCATCTACAGAAGAAGCAGAAGACAACTGCGCGGCTATGGCGGTTGAGGAAATTATGGATTATCTGGATAATGGCAACATTAAAAATTCTGTCAACTATCCAGCCTGCGATATGGGCGTCTGCAAAGCAGCGGCCAGAGTTGCGATTTTCCATCAGAACATCCCCAATATGCTGGGACAGATTACGGCAATACTGGCAGCCGAACACGCCAATATTTCCGATATGACCAATAAGAGTAAAGATAAGTTCGCATATACGCTGTTAGATCTGGAAAATGTTCCGACCACTGATACCATGGAACAATTAGGAGCCATTGACGGCGTGTTAAGAGTACGTCTGGTAAAAGGCTGAGAATATATTTATCGAGGAAACTAAAAAGGGCTGCTGCTTTTCCGGAATTTGAATCCGAAAAGCAGCGGCCTTCAGCCTTTTTATGGAAAGAGTTACCTAAGCAGCGTGGTCTCGCCAAAGCCCTCAACTCTGGAAAACAGTTCGGTCAGACGGGTCAGGCAGATGTCGATTTCCTTCTGTTCGTCAGGAGTAAAGAGGCCGAACATAGCGGCGGCATTTTCTTCCATCGCAGTTTTTGCGGTCTTTAGAAGCTCAGTACCGTCTGGAGACAAACGGATATAGACCTGGCGGCGGTTTAAGGGATTGTGGATTCGCTCTACCAGCCCTCTGTTTTCCAGGTCGTTTATTAAACGGGTAAGCTGCTGCTTGGTTATCATCATTTCACTGGCAAGTTCTGACATGGTAAGCTCCTGTCTGGAAAGGGCGTGAAGGCTGACCAGGGCGTGAAACGCCAGAGAGTCGGCGCGTAGTTCCTGTTCTTTGTGAAAATGGCATTTGGTAAAGGTCAAAAACCGCATGGAAAATTCTAAAAAATGTTGGATTTCACTGTTTGAGTGCATGATGTCCTCCGTTTGTCTTCCTATAATAAATTTGTTTTAACATAGGAAGGAAGAAATGTCAACAAAAGTGAAAAGTAAATAAATATTTACTATATAGTATTGACAATTTCTGAAAAAGGGGATATTTTTAAGCTAATCTATAAAATATAAGGAGACCTCATATGGAGACAAGTGATAAAAAAACGAATAATAATCAGGACAATTCGGGAAAAAACCCGATGAAGGTATTTTTGTACTACTATCTGGTTATTATGGTCATTACGTTCATTATCAATGCCATGGGCTTTTCCTCTCTGTTTAAGCAAAAGGTAGAACTGGTAACTTATAACGAGTTTAAGGAACAGGTTTATGCAGGAAAGGTAACCACGGTATCCAAGGAAAATGAAAATACATTAGTATTTATCGCCGCAGATGATAACGGAGAATCCAGGATCTATAAGACCGGCATCTGGGTGTGGCCGGATGAAGAGTTAAACGAAGCTCTTCAGGATCAGGGAGTGATCTTTGCAGCAGAGATTCCAACGGAACCTAATCCGATCGTTAACTTCTTCCTGACGTGGATTATGCCGATTCTGATGTTTACAGTAATTGGTATGATTATGTCCCGGATTATGAGAAAACGGATGGGCGGCAGCAATGCTATGACATTTGGAAAGTCCAATGCTAAGATCTACGCAGAAAACGAGACTGGCAAGACATTTGCCGACGTAGCAGGAGAAGAGGAAGCCAAAGAAGCGTTAAAAGAGATTGTCGATTTCCTTCACAATCCCCAAAAGTACGCAGACATCGGCGCGACCCTTCCGAAAGGCGCGTTATTGGTGGGCCCTCCTGGTACTGGTAAGACACTGTTAGCCAAGGCAGTGGCTGGAGAAGCCCATGTACCGTTTTTCTCCATTTCCGGATCGGAATTTGTAGAAATGTTCGTAGGTATGGGCGCGGCCAAGGTGCGCGACCTGTTTAAGCAGGCCAATGAAAAAGCGCCATGTATCGTGTTTATTGATGAGATTGATACCATTGGTAAAAAGCGTGACGGAGCCGGAGGAATCGGCGGCAACGATGAGCGCGAGCAGACTTTAAACCAGCTCCTTACGGAGATGGACGGATTTGACGGACGAAAAGGCGTTGTCATCCTGGCTGCGACTAACCGTCCGGAGTCCCTGGATCAGGCGCTTTTGCGTCCGGGACGGTTTGACCGCCGGATTCCGGTAGAACTGCCGGATATGAAGGGCAGAGAGGCGATTTTAAAGGTTCATGGAGCTAATGTGAAATTATCTGATGATGTAGATTTTAATACGGTAGCCAGAGCAACTTCCGGCGCCAGCGGCGCAGAGCTTGCCAACATCGTCAACGAAGCGGCCCTGCGGGCAGTGCGGATGGGACGAAATGTGGTAAGCCAGGAAGACTTGGAAGAAAGCGTAGAAGTAGTAATTGCCGGTTATCAGAGGAAAGACGCGGCTGTTTCTGAGCAGGAGAGAAAGATTGTGGCCTACCATGAGATCGGCCATGCTTTAGTAGCTGCCTGCCAGAGCCATTCTGCTCCTGTGCATAAGATTACCATTATTCCGAGAACCTCCGGCGCTCTGGGTTACACCATGCAGGTGGAAGAAGGGGAACGGGTGCTGATGAGCAAAGAAGAGGCGCTGAATAAGATTGCAACTTTTACCGGCGGACGGGCTGCAGAAGAGCTGATTTTCCATTCCATTACCACAGGCGCCAGCAATGACATCGAACAGGCAACCAAGCTTGCCAGAGCCATGATTACCCGATATGGTATGAGCGGCCAGTTTGGTATGGTGGCTCTGGAAACAGTTACCAATCAATACCTGGGCGGAGATACGTCTTTGGCCTGCTCTCCGGAAACAGCAAAAGAAATTGATGATGAAGTCATTGCGACTGTAAAGGCTCAGTATGAGAAAGCAAAAGAGATTCTGGCCCAGAATGAAGCAAAGCTTCACGAGCTTGCCGCTTATCTTCTGGAAAAAGAAACCATTACCGGAGAGGAATTTATGAAGATTCTGACTGACCAGCCAGAATAGGAAAAAGTGTGGATAAAGAACTTCTTTTGTACCTGACACGTATAGGTACGTATAGCGATATATGTTAGACGGGCGCAGCTTGCTGATTCCAGCGGACTGCGCTTTTTATGCCGCAGAGAAATTGTATATTGTATTTTTTTAAGTACTTGACATAAAAAAGGATCGAGGCTATAATGTGAATGTAACAAATTTAATAATTATGTAATATTTTGAAGAAAAACGTAAAAAATAGGAGTACATATGAAATACATTTTCAAAAAGGCAACTGGAGTTCTGGCATTCTGCTCTGCATTTGCAGCAACCTCTATGGTATGTTTTGCAGCGACCATTCACACTGCAGGCGCTTCTCTTACGGGACCAGGTACAGAACCGGTACAATTTTTGGTAACGGTGGTAGGCGAATCTGCTATGATTAATACTGATACAGTAAGCGGACAGCTTTTGATGGAAGCAGATACCAATGAGAGTTTTCCTCTGGTAGAGGAAACAGAGGACGGATGGCTGAAGGTGCAGGTAGGAGCAGAAGAAGGCTATCTGCAGGCAGGAGAAGCAGTAGAACTTCAGGAGGCAGAAGAGGAAGAACTTGCAGCTGCTTCCGTGACTGCCGCAGCCAGTCTGGAAGAGTCCAGGGCACAGCAGGCAGCAGATGCTGCAGCCGGCCGCAGACAGCACGTAGTGGATTACGCCATGCAGTTTTTAGGATGCCGGTATCGTTACGGCGGTACCAATCCCCTGACTGGAGTGGACTGTTCCGGATTTACCCGTTTTGTGATGTTAAATGGAGCTGGAATTTCGATTCCCAGAACATCCGGAGGACAGGCTAACGCAGGAATCCCTGTCAGTGCAGATCAGATGCAGCCAGGAGATCTGATTTGCTATGGCAGCGGAAGAAGCATTAATCATGTTGCCATGTATATTGGAAACGGCCAGATTATCCATGCTTCCACAGAAGAAACCGGTGTTAAGATTTCCAGGTGGAATTATCGTACTCCGGTAAAAATTGTAAATGTATTAGGATAAGTGATTTTTTCGTATAATTTATAAAATTTAAGCCATACTGACTGTGTAATGAAAATCAATTAGGAGGTATGGCAATGAACAACAATTACCGCGATATGGAAGACAATACTTCTAAGGACTGCCACAACACTTCTGATAACTCTGGCAAGAATAAAAACCAGAACAAATCAGAAAATTCCAGCAGAAACAGCAGTAAAAATTCCAGCAAAAATTCTAGTAAGAATTCCAGCAGAAATTAAGCTGGCCGTTGCGGCCAGATTAGTACCTGGGAAAGAAAGCCGGTTCCGCCAAAGTGTGGAGCCGGTTTTTTTATTTCATAGGAAATTGCTTCCTATGAAATAAAAAACGCTCCGCGAGGATCGCTATGCGGCGGAAGGGAACTTTGTTACAGAAGCGACCCGCCGCAGGCGGAAGCTCGCAAGCGAGCTTCTTTCTTATTGCATTTTCAGGCGTCTGGAATACAGAGTTTCTTGTACGCATATGCTATGAAAATTTAATAATTCCAGCCATTGCAAGATTTATTACATGGCTTTATAATAAAAAATAAGAAGAACTTATACAACAAGAGGTGTTACTATGAATATCAGTATGAATCCAAACAGCGAGTTGGAGCAGTCCATTGTCAGCGTGCCGGACATTGTGCAGGTACCGGATATTTTAATCAGTCAGGCACGTCAGTTTCAGCAGGTAATGATGATGTATACCTGCGCGATTCGTGAGGTAAAGACAAAGCTAGAAGTATTAAATGACGAGCTTTCCGTAAGAAACCAGCGCAATCCAATCGAAATGATTAAGTCCCGCGTAAAAAAGCCTATGAGCATTGTGGAGAAACTTCAGCGCAAGGGTCTTCCGATCTCTCTGGAAGCGATGGTGGACAACCTGGACGACGTAGCCGGCATACGGGTGATCTGTTCTTTTGTGGATGATATTTATGATGTGGCAGATATGCTGATCCGTCAGGATGATATAAAAGTAATTGCTGTGAAGGACTATATTAAACATCCAAAGGAAAACGGATACCGCAGCTACCATATGATTGTAGAGATTCCGGTATTCTTTTCTGACAGAAAAAAACCAATGCGGGTAGAAGTCCAGATCCGTACCATTGCAATGGATTTCTGGGC
Organism: uncultured bacterium; assembly: GCA_905215625.1. Classification (GTDB taxonomy): domain Bacteria; phylum Bacillota; class Clostridia; order Lachnospirales; family Lachnospiraceae; genus UMGS1370. The sequence goes on along the minus strand of CAJMQQ010000025.1, from coordinate 19,070 downwards.
CAGTCTGGATCATCAGTTGAAATACAAAAAAGAAGTCATTAATGAAGCAGAAATCAGCGAGGAACTCCGTCAGTGCGCAGAGGTAATCGCACAGACGGACCAGAAAATGTACGAGATCCGGCAGAAGATCGAGTCTCAGGGGATTCAGGTAACAAAATAATATAATTAATACAGATAATAGGACAGGGTTTCTTTCATTTGGAATCCTGTCTTTTTATATAGGGCAATGGCAGGCAGATTGTCTCCGGATACCTGAAGAAGGAAAGTGGAAATTCCTCGCCTGTTTAGCTCGGGAAGGAGCGCGGAAAGAAAACGGGTTCCAATCCCTTGCCCCCGCAGAGATTCCGGCACAAGTACATGGTGAAGACAGCCGCTTGTTTGGGATCCGCCTGTCTGGACGGAAATGGAGCAGGAAGCGATACAGACGTCTTCCAAAAAGGCTTTTGCAGCCAGGGTATATCCAGTTCCAGTTTCTTCTTCCGGTTCGATCTGCAGCGGCAGTTCCGGCCGTCTGGCAGCTTCTGAAAAGAAAAGGTTCCAGGAGGGACTGCCGGCAGCCAGGGTCATCAGATGCTCCTGATACCAGAACTCTGCTCCAATAGCAGAAAGCGTCTGCCTGGCAGGAAAGGAAGAGTCTGTGTCAGGGACTGGAAAAACAAACTGATCATCCGGATAAGCCTTTTCGGCTGCATCTAAAAGTCTGGAAAAATATCCGTTCTGCCGTTTGTCTGGAAGGGTAAAGGCAGAACATTCCCAAAGATGGTCTCCGGACTGGTAAAGAACCAATAAGGCCCATAATTCTGGCTGGGTTCCTGTTTTGGGAGAATCCTCATCCAGAAAGAAAAAGACGTCTCCGTCTATAGGGATGGATAAGGGAGCAGGAAACTCCCTGAGACAAGAAGTAACCAGGGCAGTTATCTGCTGTATCCGGACTGGGGATAAAGAAGTTTCTACTGTAATCGGCATTGCTGCAACCTCCTGAAATGATAGGATTATTTTAAATGATAATTTGCAAAAAATCCAGTAAAATAGCTTGAAACTACAGATCTATGGTGGTAAAATGCATAGGATTTTATTTGACACAGGAGATATTTGACAGAAGAGAAAAGAGGAGAAAAATCAATGAAACTAGTAAAAGAAGCGGCAATTATTTTTGGCGTTACCATGGCAGGAGAATTATTATATACCCTGCTTCCGCTGCCGGTTCCGGCAGGGGTTTACGGATTGTTTCTGCTTCTGTTTCTGCTGCTTTGCGGCGCAGTAAAGCTGGAACAGGTGGAGACGGTGGGAATGTTTCTTTTAGATATTATGGCCATGATGTTTATACCGGCTACGGTTGGGATCATTGAGTCGAAAGATATCCTGCTGGAGGTAGCGCTGCCATATACGGTAATTATCGTTCTGACGACCATATTTGTTATGGCAGTAACTGGAAAGACAGCACAGTTTTTAATTGGAAAAATTGCAAAAAAGGAGAAAGCACATGAATGAGCTGTTAGGAACCTCGTTGTATTTTGGAATGGCAGTCAGCGTAGGAAGTTATCTGGCTGCATCCTGGCTGAAGAAAAAGACGGGATGGGCAGTTCTAAACCCGCTTTTGATTTCTTCGTTGATGGTGCTGGCATTTTTATCCATATTCCGGATTGATTACCAGGTCTATAACAATGGAGCAAAGTATCTAAGTTATCTGCTGACGCCGGCTACGGTTTGTTTGGCAATTCCGCTGTACAAACAGTTGGAACTGTTAAAACAGTATTTTCCAGCTGTAATTGGCGCTATTGGTGCTGGTGTTGCTGCCAGCGCAGTCAGTGTGCTTGTTCTGGTAAAAGGCTTTGGACTGGGGCATGAGCATTATGTGACGCTGCTTCCGAAATCCATTACAACAGCCATTGGCATGGGGGTCAGTGAGGAAGCCGGGGGAATCGTAACGCTGACTGTAATTGCCATAATTATTACGGGAGTGGTAGGCAGCGTAATAGCAGAAATTATATTCCGGGTTATGAAGATTACCCATCCGGTGGCAAAAGGACTGGCTTTAGGCACCAGCGCCCATGCAGTAGGGACATCGAAGGCATTGGAACTGGGAGAAGCAGAAGGAGCTATGAGCAGTCTGTCCATTGCAGTGGCAGGACTCATGACCGTGATTTTAGTTCCGCTGATTTCTGGACTGGTTTAATAGAGAAAGGCGGATATGAAAGAAGGAAAAAGAGAAAACCGGCTGGAGCCGGGGAAAACATGGATACGGGAAAATCCCCATTGCTATTTTATGATATACTGGCTGTTTTACCTGGCTGCATTTTTTGGACTGGAATCGCGGCAGGAAAACTATTATCTGATTCAGTGTCCGCTGGATGGCAGCATTCCATTTATAGAACAATTTGTCCTGTTTTACCTGTCTTGGTTTGTCCTATTAGCGGGAGCCCAGTTTTGGAGTCTGTTTGCATCGAAAAAAGATTTCTTGCGTCTGATTTTTGTAATGTTTCTCGGAAACACGATTTGTCTGGGAATTTACTGGATTGCGCCCAATGGGATTGATCTGCGTCCGGACGCAGTTCCTGACAATGTGTGGGGATGGATGGTGGGGCTTCTTTACCAGGCGGATACTCCGACGAATGTATGCCCGTCTATCCATGTCTCCAGTTCTGTGGCAGTGGCTTTGGTGGGATGGAGTTCAGAACTTTTAAAAGGAAAGCGGGGATGTAAGGTTTTGCTGACGCTGTGGGCAGCTCTGATTTGTGTCTCTACTCTGTTTATTAAACAGCATTCCATCATAGATGTGTTTTGGGGAACAGTGGTAAGCCTGGTTTTGTTTGGTCTGCTCTGTCTGATAGAAAACAGAAGAAGGTGCTCTTGACTTTCCGGTTAAAATCAGTATAATGAAAATTGATTGAATGATTGCTCATTTGATTGTATGATGAAAGAAAGGAGAGATTGAACGTGAATCATATGCCAAAAGAAGAGGAACTGTACGAACTGGCAGATTTATTTAAAATATTCAGTGATCCGACCCGGATTAAAATTTTATATGTGCTGTCAGAATCGGAGTTGTGCGTATGCGATATCGCGGAAAAACTGGATATGACTCAGTCGGCAATTTCTCACCAGTTAAAGATCTTAAAACAGTCCAAATTAGTAAAAAATAGAAGAGAGGGAAAAGCTATCTTTTACTCGTTGGCAGACAGCCATGTAAAAACTATTATGCGTCAAGGACTGGATCACGTTCAGGAATAGAAAAGGAGAAATAGAAAATGAAAAAGAAATTTAAAATGGAAGATTTAGACTGTGCAAACTGCGCAGCAAAGATGGAAGATGGAATCAGAAAGATTGACGGCGTAACCAGCGCCAGCGTAAGCTTTATGACCCAGAAGCTGGTAATTGAGGCAGACGACGACCGGTTTGACGAGATTATGAAAAAAGTAGCGGACGTTTGCGCAAAGGTAGATTCAGATTGCAAAATTCTGATGTAACAGATTGTATAAGAGAAAAGGAAACAAAAATAAAACTTGCCGGCGGGAGATTACTCTCCTCCGGCAAGTTTTTTTATGGCTTCAAAGGTTTCCGTACTGATGACGTGTTCCATACGGCAGGCGTCTTCCTGAGCAATTTTTTCGTCTACTCCCAGGCTGAACAGCCATTGGGAAATCAGAGTGTGACGTTCATATATTTTTTCTGCAATGGCAAGACCGGAAGGAGTCAGGGTGATAAACCCATTTCCATCCATCTGAATGTAGCCGTTTTCACGGAGGTTTTTCATGGCCACACTGACGCTGGGCTTGGAAAAGTTCAGCTCATTGACAATATCAATGGAACGGACATTTGGCTTTTGCTGACTAAGGGTTAATATCGTTTCTAAATAATTTTCTGCGGATTCTTGAATCTTCAATTTTACCTTCTCCTTAATAGACTAATGCTAGCATAAGTATACTATAAAGCATAAATTTTTTCAAATAAAACTATTGACAGGATGGTTAGTCTGTGCTAATCTTATAAAAGTTAGAAATAACTAACTTAAAATAAACTTTCAAAGGAGTGTGGGAATGATGCCGTTGACATTTGCAAAACAAGGAGAAGAAAACTCAATCATCCGGGTGGGCGGCAAAGAGGAAACCCGCCGTTTTCTGGAGAACCTGGGATTTGTGGCGGGAGCCAGCGTCACAGTCGTTTCCGCTATTTGCGGCAGCGTAATTGTAAATATAAAAGATTCCAGAGTGGCTATCAGCAAAGAGATGGCCAGCAAAATTATGGTTTAAAGGGAGAAAATCAGATGAGTACGTTAAAGGAAATTCCGTGCGGCAGGACCGTTTCGGTTGTGAAACTCCATGGCGAGGGCGCGGTAAAACGCCGGATTATGGATATGGGAATTACAAAGGGAACAGAGGTGTTTGTACGAAAGGTAGCTCCATTAGGAGATCCGATAGAAGTAACGGTCAGGGGATATGAGCTTTCTTTGCGAAAGGCAGACGCCCAGATGATAGAGGTGTGCTGAAATTTTTTTACCTATGAGTTAGAAAAAACTAACTTTTCGAATGTAAAAGGAACGAGAGGAATGGAGGAACTAGATGTCTGTAAAAATCGCGCTTGCCGGAAATCCCAATTGTGGAAAAACCACATTATTTAATGCGCTGACCGGTTCAAACCAGTTTGTAGGAAACTGGCCTGGGGTAACTGTTGAAAAGAAAGAAGGAAGGCTGAAATGGAATAAGGAAGCAGTAATTGTGGATCTTCCGGGTATTTATTCGCTTTCCCCGTATACATTGGAAGAAGTAGTAGCCAGAAATTATCTGATTGGGGAACGTCCGGATGCAATTTTAAATATTGTAGACGGCACAAATCTGGAGAGAAATCTATATCTGTCTACCCAGCTGCTAGAACTGGGAATACCGGTTGTTATGGCGGTAAATATGATGGATATTGTAAAGAAAAACGGCGACAGGATTCATCTGGAACAGTTGTCTGGGAAGCTGGGCTGCCAGGTTGTGGAGATTTCTGCATTAAAAGGCACAGGAATAGAAGAGGCGGCAAATCTGGCTGTCCAGGCAGCAGGACAGGAAGCGGCAGAGCCGGTACATAAATTTAGTCTAGAAACCGAATCTGCATTAGAGGAGATTCAATCCCGTCTGGGCAGCGAGATTCCGGAAAGCCAGAAACGGTTCTATGCTATAAAGCTGTTTGAACGGGATGATAAGATTGGGGAGCAGATGAAATCTGTCCCAGATGTGGAAGATGTCATTGCGCAGGCAGAGCGGGAACTGGATGACGATGCCGAAAGCATTATTACCAATGAGCGGTATACCTATATTACTTCTATCATAGGTTCCTGCTGTCAGAAGGCCAGAAAAGGTTCTGCAACTCTTTCGGATAAAATTGACAGAATTGTTACTAACCGTTTCTTTGCACTTCCTATTTTTGCAGCGGTTATGTGGCTGGTCTATTATATTTCCGTTACGACTGTTGGAACCTGGGCGACAGACTGGGCAAATGACGGAGTATTTGGAGAGGGATGGAGCTTGTTTGGAATGGAGATTCCGGGCATACCTGTTTTGATAGAAGGCTTTCTGACTTCAATCGGATGTGCAGACTGGCTTCAGAGTCTGATTTTAGATGGAATTGTAGCAGGTGTAGGTGCAGTTTTAGGATTTGTGCCTCAGATGCTGGTATTATTTATTTTTCTTGCATTTTTAGAAGCCTGCGGATATATGGCAAGAATCGCGTTTATTATGGATCGGATTTTCCGTAAATTTGGTCTGTCTGGAAAGTCCTTTATCCCTATGTTAATTGGAACCGGATGCGGAGTTCCAGGAGTCATGGCGTCCCGTACCATTGAGAATGACAGAGACCGGAAAATGACCATTATGACCACGACCTTTATTCCATGTGGAGCAAAACTTCCGATTATTGCCCTGATTGCAGGCGCACTATTTAACGGGGCTTCCTGGGTGGCTCCCAGTGCATACTTTGTAGGCATTGCAGCAATTATCTGTTCCGGTATTATTTTAAAGAAAACAAAAATGTTTGCAGGGGATCCGGCGCCTTTTGTGATGGAACTTCCGGCTTACCATATGCCTACTTTGATGAATGTATTAAGAAGTATGTGGGAGAGAGGATCTTCTTTCATTAAAAAGGCTGGGACAGTGATTCTTCTTTCTACTATTTTTATCTGGTTTACCTCAAATTTTGGCTTTACAGACGGAAGATTTGGCATGGTAGAAGATTTAAGCAACGGAATTTTGGCTTCAATCGGAAGAGGGATTGCCTGGATATTTGCCCCGCTGGGCTGGGGAGACTGGAAAGCAGCAGTTGCAGCGATTACCGGACTGGTTGCCAAGGAAAATGTAGTTGGTACGTTTGGAATCCTATATGGATTTGCCGAAGTATCAGAAGAGGGAACGGAGATCTGGGGAACTCTGGCTGGCAGTTATACACCGGTAGCAGCGTATTCATTCCTGGTATTTAATCTTCTGTGCGCTCCTTGTTTTGCGGCAATCGGCGCAATCAGACGGGAGATGAACAGCCCAAAGTGGACCTGGTTTGCCATTGGTTATCAGACGGTATTGGCGTATGCGGTTTCTCTGTGCATTTACCAGGTGGGAACTTATGTAACGACTGGAAAAGCTGGAATTGGCCTGGTAGCAGCTGTGATTCTGATCATTGGATTTTTGTATCTGCTCTTCCGTCCATATAAGGAAAGCGGAAACTTAACCGTAAACGTTTCTGCAAAAAAGAAGGCAGGACGGGCCAGAGCTTGATCTTCCGGAAAAGCTGTGTTAGCATCAGGGTGTAAAGAACACGTTCTGAATCAGGAAGAAAGGACAAATTATGAATCTTGCGACATTGATTGTACTTTTGATTATTCTTACAGCTATATTTTTCGCTGGCAGAAGTATTTATAAAAATAAAAAAGAAGGAAAGTGCTGCTCTGGATGCAGCGGATGCTCTGGCAGTTGTCATGGCTCATGCAGTTGTGAAAAAAAGTAACATAGGTTGATTTATTGCTAAACATTCAGTATAATAAAGCTGTAATCGTAAATAATTCTGATAGATTTAGCTTCAGAATCCATTTAGCCTGAATATAGAAAAGAGGGTGCCTATGGAAAGCAGCATTATTACAATCAGCAGAGAGTACGGAAGCGGCGGCAGAGAGATTGCAGAGAAAACAGCCGAGCGGTTAAAAATTCCGTTCTATGACAGGGATTTAATTGACAAGGCGGCGAAAGAAAGCGGTTTTACTCCGGAATTTGTTGCAGAGCGGGAACAGCGGCTGGGAAGCAATTTCCTTTACAACTTTACGCTGGGAGGAATTTATGGTCTGGCTTATCCGCGAAAGCCGGAAATGAAAGAACTTCCGGTAGCAGAACAGATTTTTTTGGCACAGAAAAAAGTAATTGAGGATTTGGCAGAGCAAGGCCCTTGTATTTTCGTAGGCCGCTGTGCAGATTATATTTTGCGGGATAAGGCAAAACTGCTGAAAGTGTTTATCTATGCAGAGCGAAAGGTAAGAGAGTGCCGGGCTGTAGAGCAATATGGGCGGGTGGAAGACCAGGCAGAAGAGTTAGTCCGCCATATTGACAAGCAGCGCCGCCTTCACTATGAGGCCTATACGGTTCAAGACTGGGGAGCCAGAAGCAATTATCACCTGATGCTGGACAGCGGCGCGTTTGGTATAGACGGCTGTGTAGATATTATCTGTCAGGCAGCCCTTTCCCTTGATAAGAAGCCTTCTCTTTAAAGCGCCGGGTCAGGGTATTTAAAACCAGTTTTTTATTGCTGCTCCATAAAGGGGCAATCAGAAGGGACTTAGGACCGTCGCCAGTCAGCCTGTGAATGACGATTTCGGGCGGCAGAAGTTCAACGCAGTCGATGACAAAGTCAATATATCCTTCCATTGAGAAGACTGGAAAGGGATGTTCCTGGTACATAGCGGCCAGGGATGTCCCTTTTAATATGTGGAGAAGCTGCAGTTTGACACCATCCAGGCGGGGAGACAGATTCCCAAGATAAGAAATGGTGGACAGCATCATTTCCCTGGTTTCGCCGGGAAGTCCCAGGATGACATGAACGATTACGGTAAGTCCCCGTTTTTTGAGATTCAGATAGGCCGTTTCAAAACAGCTTAATGGATACCCTCTCCGAATCAGTCCGGCAGTCTGGGGATGAATGGTTTGAAGGCCCAGTTCGATCCATACCGGCTTTATCTGATTTAAGCGGGACAGAAGTTCCAAAACGTCTTCTGGAAGGCAGTCTGGGCGGGTGGCGATGGACAGGGCGGCCACATCCGGATGAAGGATGGCTTCCATAAACAGCGGTTCCAGATAAGAAACAGGAGCATACGTGTTGGTATAAGACTGAAAATAAGCGATATACCTTCCAGAAAATTTTCCTTCCAGCCGTTTTTTTGCAGCTTCGATTTGTTCAGAGACAGATGTCATTTGTTTTTGGGCAAACTCACCTGATCCGCCTTCACTGCAGAAAATGCAGCCGCCATAGCTGATTGTTCCGTCGCGGTTGGGGCAGGTCATACCACCGTCCAGAGCCAGTTTGTACAGTTTTTCTCCAAACTGTTCCCGGACATAGGAATCGAGGGAGTGATAAGGTTTTCCGTTCCAGTTCATAAAATCCTCCAGATGAGATGGGTCATTTGTGCTAAAAAACAGTATACAATGAAATCGTAAAAAATTATATACTATTTAATAAAAAATTGGATTGTCCCTGTGTCAGTGGCTATGGTATAATAGGGGCACTTGACGGCGTTTTACGAGTCTGGTGAGAATATATGTCCAAACATAGTAAAATAAAAAGGGGAGGAAGACATGAACGCAAAGGAAACGATTGAGGTATTAGGACAGGAGAAAGCGGAGAAGCTGATGGCCCAGCTGTATGGCTGCTCCAAAACGGCAGAAAACAGAGAGAGATATGAAGCTTTAGTTAAGGGATATGTAAAAACTTTTGGAGACGGCGATATGAAGCTGTTTTCTTCCCCGGGACGTACAGAGATCAGCGGCAATCATACCGACCACAACCATGGCAAGGTGCTGGCAGGCAGCATTAACCTGGACTGCGCAGGCGTTGCTGCAAAAAATAATTCCAATCAGATCCGGATTGTCAGCGAAACCTATAACCAGGACTTTACCATTGATTTAAATCAGCTGGAGGTAAGCCCAAAGGCGGCTGGAACCATTGATCTGGTAAAGGGTATGTTAAAGGGCTTTACTGAATTTGGCTATCAGATAGGCGGGTTTAACGCTTATATTACCAGCAATGTAATCAGTGCGGCAGGCGTCAGTTCTTCTGCTTCTTTTGAGATGCTGGTTTGTTCCATGCTGAATACGTTTTTCAATGAAGGTAAGATGGATACAGTTGCTTATGCCCATATCGGAAAATATGCAGAAAATAATTACTGGAACAAGGCTTCCGGATTGCTGGATCAGATGGCATGTGCCGTAGGCGGTTTAATTACCATTGATTTTGTAAATCCGGCTGAACCGGCAGTAGAAAAAATAGACTTTGATTTTGCATCTCAGGATCACAGCCTGATTATTGTGCAGACTGGTAAGGGACACGCAGATTTAAGTGCAGATTACTCTTCTGTGCCAAACGAGATGAAGAAGGTTGCGCAGTATTTTGGAAAAGAGGTTCTGGCAGAGATTACAGAGGATATGGTAATCGACAATTTCCAGGCAGTAAGAGAGTATGCGGGAGATCGTTCTGTACTTCGCGCCCTTCATTTCTTTGAGGAAAACAAGAGAGTAGAAACCATGGTGGCTGCATTAAAAGCAGGCGATTTTGACAGCTTTTTAGCCAATATTACAGCTTCCGGCAATTCTTCCTGGAAGTGGCTGCAGAACTGTTATACCACTGCAGCTGTTCAGGAACAGGGAATTACCACAACCCTGGCTTTGACGGAACTGTTTATTGCAGAAAAGAAGCGGGGAGCATGCAGAGTTCACGGCGGCGGATTTGCAGGCGTTATTATGGCAATGCTTCCAAATGATTTAGTAGATGAGTATATTGCTTATATTGAAAAAGCGGTAGGAGAAGGCAGCGCTTACCGGATGAGCATCCGTCCCTATGGAGCGATTTGCGTTAGCGATATGATTTAATAAAAGGAACTGCGAGAATATTTGTATCAAGGCGGCTTGGATAACGAATCCGGCTGCCTTTTTCGTAGTGCGCCTGACGGCGCACGTTTCTAACGGGTGCAAGTCCCAAATCCGCCCGGTAGTGGGAAGGATATAGCCGAAGGCAAGGGTGTTGCAGGCGACTGCAAATCTGAAGGAAGCCGGATGTGGGGAACCTACTGCCCCACGGGCAAACCTCTGGTCTGACGAACAGAAATCGCATAGAAGGCTGTGCATGAGGGTAAGTCTGCTACACAAGATGAAGCCCGATAGCTACACGGAATCATGTGCAGTAAATGCGGCAGATGGATGGAGGGAAAGAAACGTGTGGTACCCAGGGAGGTCTGTACGGAACGCTCTGAAAAGAGTAACCGTTACCGGAAGGTAACGTTGAACGTACAGAAGTCAGCAGAGGCCATAGTAACCGGAAGTTTTTTTTTCGGTAAAGGGCTGAATCAATAGGAGTCTTCAGTACGACAGGGAAAGGAGGAATGGGCAGATGGGTACAGAAAACATAGAAAGCTGCTCGCAAAGAGATAGCGCGGAACGCAAAGGGTATGTGAGAGCGCACCGCTCATTCAACCGGATATGGAAGGAAAGGGACAGTGCAGAGCCGGACCTCTTAGGTAAGATACTGGACAGGGACAACCTGAACCGGGCTTACAAAAGAGTAAAGGCAAACAAGGGAGCGCCGGGAGTAGATGGAATGACTATTGAAGCGGCACTGCCGTGGCTAAAGGAACATAACCGGAAGCTGACAGAGAGAATACGAAGGGGAAAATATACCCCGTCTCCTGTCAGACGAGTGGAAATTCCGAAGCCAGACGGAGGAAAGCGGAAACTCGGCATCCCGACCGTCATCGACCGCATCATTCAACAGGCAATGCTCCAACAGCTTATGCCAATCTATGAGCCGCTGTTTTCGGATGACAGCTTTGGCTATCGTCCGGGAAGAGGGGCAAAAGACGCCATTTACAGGATAAAAGAGTACATCGAACAAGGCTACACAAGGGCAGTCGTCCTCGACTTGTCAAGGTACTTCGACACGCTGAACCACACAATCCTCTTAAATCTGCTGAGAAAGCAGGTAAAAGACGAGAGGGTCATACAGATGGTAAAGCGATACCTGAAAGGCGGAGTGATGGAAAACGGTGTTATAACAGAGACAGAAGAAGGTTCCCCGCAGGGAGGGAATCTATCCCCACTCTTAGCAAATGTGTATCTGAATGAATTCGATTGGGAGTTTCACAGACGGGGCGTACCGTGTATTCGCTATGCAGATGATATTGTACTGTTGGCGAAGAGTGAACGGGCGGCGGAACGTTTGCTGGAGAGCAGTACGAAATATCTGGAAGAAACATTAAAGCTGAAAGTAAATCGGGAAAAGAGCCGGACAGTCAGCGTGTTCGCAATCCGAAATTTTAAGTTCCTTGGCTTTTGTTTTGGGAAGAGCGGAAAAGGAATCTATATCCGTGTCCATGGAAAGTCATGGAAGAAAGCCAAGGAGAAGCTGCGACAGCTCACTTCCCGGAGCAAATGTGGGAGTATCATCCGAGCCATGGAAAAGATAAAAGTATACATGAGAGGGTGGTTAAATTATTACGGAATAGCGGACATGAAGAACAACATCGAAAGCCTGAACGGATGGCTGTACCGCCGGATACGGATGTGTATCTGGAAGCAGTGGAAACTGCCAAAGACCCGGAAAAGAAAACTAATGGGTCTGGGAATGCCAGAGTGGGTTGCCTGTGAAGGGGCATACAGTAGAAAATCCTATTGGAGGATGTCTAATACAGGTGTGGTCAAAAGAGCATTAACGAAAGAAAGACTGATAAACTGGGGCTACTATGATATAGCCACAGCGTATCAGTCTCTGCACGTTAACTATTGAAACCGCCGTGTACCGAACGGTATGCACGGTGGTGTGAGAGGACGGCGGTTAATCACCGCCTCCTACTCAATGGACTTTATTGACTACTAATAGTTCCATCCCGCGCCGCAGCAAATGCCATGATCGGGAACTAAAATTTTTTATTTCTGGCGCAATTTTATAGCCAGGTTTCTTTGTTAAGAACGCCTGCCGAAAGCAGGCAGGCTATTTTCTTTGTATAGCATCAGCTCCCTCCTTAGACCGAAATAAGGAACGGATAGTAGCTATAAAAAAGCCACTCTGCAATCATTTCACATAGCATTGGCAAATCGTAAAATAATATTGTGTGAGGTGACGGAGAGTGTCTAAAAAAAGACAACAAATTGTTTTCTCATTTGGCAGCTCAATCCGCTATGCCAGGGAAAAAAGAGATTATACGCGTGAACAGATAGCAGATCGAACTGAAATCAGTTCTCGTTTTCTGACAGCCATTGAGAATGACAAACGGAAGCCGAGTCTGGATGTACTGATTCGTTTGGTTAATGCCATTGGTGCTTCATTTGATGAAATTCTTGCTCCACAGATGGAGCGAGGAAGTGAAACTATTGACCGTATCCAGCGTTTAATCCTGCAATGCAGTCAGCGGGATCAGGAACTTTTACTTGCCCTGATTGATAAAATGCTGGACACCAGAGAAAAACAAGAGAAAAAATAAACGCGGTGGGGTTTCCTGATACCCGACCGCGTTTATCTTTGTCCGCTGATATACGGGCAAATCTTTTTTATTGTAGATTACTTTCTTGCGCCATCCGAGCCAATGGTATATCCGTCAATGGTGGTGTTCACCGCCATCGTCCCGTCTGTGTAGAAGTAGTACCACCTGCCGTCAATCTGCTTCCAGCCGCCGGCAAACATCATTCCGGTGGCCTTGTCCAGCCAGTACCACTTCTGGTCATCGGAGAGCCAGCCCTTCACCGGCTCCCCGTTTCTGTAATAGCTCCACTGGCCGCTGTCATTCTGCTGCCAGCCGTTTGCGGCCTGCGAGTCAATGACAATCTCCACAAACCGCCGTAGGACGGTGGCGACTTCGGCGCGGGTGGCGGTTCCGGCAGGGTCAAAGCGATTGTTTATCTTTCCTGCCAGGATGCCCGCTTGCTGCATGGACTTGACTGCCTCCTTTGCCCAGGAAGAAATGCTTGCGTTGTCCGCAAAGGTTACAGCTTCCAGGGGTTTCGGAACTGTGTAGCCCAGTTTTGCAGCGTAGTTCTTCATAATGACCGCCATCTGTTCCCGATTGATGTTGTTGTCCGGTGCAAAGGTGGTGTCTGTTGTTCCGCTGATGATACCCTTGCTCGCCGCCCAGTTGACATAAGGCGCATAGTAAGCGTCGGCTTTCACATCGGTAAATTTCCCGGTCTTGTAGCTGTCCGGGTTGATGCCTGCCAGCCGCCCCAGGGCGGTGACGAACATTCCTCTGGTCATACCGGTGTTAGGGCTGAAGGTAGTGTCGCTGGTGCCGGAGAGCAGTCCCCGGCTGGCAACAAAGAGGATGTTGTCCGCAGCCCAATGGTTCTGAATGTCGGTAAAGGCCGGGACAGGGTTCTTGTAGCCGATGCCGTAGATGCTGAAATGCTCTGCTTCAAAAATCACTGCTTTCTGATCCGCATCATAGCTGGATTTGGTGATCCACTCCACCTTGCCCGCATCGTCTACATAGACTGCGTACAGGTTTCCGGCAGCTTCTCCCTTTGCCGGGGTGTAGGGCAGGCGCACCGAGATAGTGTGGCCGCCCAGAATGGTGATCGGCGTCTCCTTGCCGCCGGAGAGATACACCAGCGACAGGTCGTAGACCGGTCTTGTGCCGATGGCGGCTTTGGCCTCGGTGGAACTCAGCGCATCCACCTTGTCTGCCCGGAGGATGATGTCCCCACCCTTCGATACGGTATCCAGCTGCTTCAGAGTCTCCATGCCGATATTGACCGAAACCAGATGGTCTGTTGCAACGGTAAACTGCCGGACGCTTTCTTTGACCAGCAGATCCAGAGTCTCCGCCTGGATAGTCACATGGAAGGAGGTCTGGTTTGCCGCCGGGGTGAGGGGAACGGTGACAGCAATCCCGTTTTCTGTGGTGCCGTTCTCTTTGGCATCCTGTTTGGCCTTGTCGATGGCGGACTGGACAGAGCGATTGTCCACTGCCGCATTGCCGTTTTTATCCAGCTGCATGGGTTTGGTTTCACCGGTGACAGGGGCTTGAGGCTTGTCCTCCGGCTGGTTGGTGTTATCATTGTTGCCGGAATCGTCAGAACCGCCGGAGGATGAGCCTCCACCGCCGCCCGAACTACCCGAGGAGGAACCGCCGCCGCTGGAAGGCTGCTTGGAAACAGTCAACGTTCCAGGAACATAGGTGATCGCATAGTTGTCATTTGACAGCGTACCAGTGATGTTGATTGCGATTTCTCCGGCTTTGCTCATATCCGGCGTCTGCGCGTAGTCCAGTGTTACAGTGCCGCTTAAGGTATCTGCGCCGACCAGCCCCTCCACCTTGTAATCCTTATCTGCTTCCGGACTGCTCAGATCGGGCGCGGTGCTGCCGGTGTAGGCGCTCTTATCAAGCACCGTAACGGTAACTGCCTTTTTCGCTACGGTCACAGTCAAGCTTTGTTCTGCTACATCTGCGTACTCTGCATTTCCCTGAACCTTATACCAAACGGTGTATTCCCCGGCATTTTTCGCTGTGGTGATCTGCTCACTCCACTCAGAATCGTCAAGCCGGTAGAGCATCGTGCCGCCAGTGGTCTTGCCTGCTGTAACCAGCGCCTGTTCTGTACCGTTGTAGGTCAGGGCGTTTGCCGTAGGTGCCGTAACAGTGGGGACAAGCTTGTTGGTCGCATTGACATTGACGGTCAGCGTGATGTCCTCATAGTTTGTGCTCTTGATTACAACGGTCGCTGTACCCACAGAGCCGGTGGTTTCCACGTCATTTTTCTGAATGGGCAGGGTCAGCTTTCCGTTTTCCACCTTCGCGCCGCCGGTGTAGTAGCCGCCATCCAGTTTGATTTCGCTGATCTCATAGGTGAGCGCACCATACTCTTTGGGAGTTTCCAGCGTGGGCAGGGCGGGGAGCGTCACAGTGTAGGTCTTTTCGCAGTCATTTACAATGGTAAGCGCAGTTTCCTTGGTGAAGTCAGGCGCAGCGGCCTTGGTGATGCTGCCAGTAGTAGTGAAGCTGCTCTGCTCCAGGGCGTAATTCTTCGCAGTCTGCTCCATCAAGGTCACTGTGGCAGTGATGTTCTTGCCGTTGCCCACACTAGCATCGTCAAAGCTGGCGGTCACGGTGTAGTCTGTGCCTCGGTTCAAGGTCACGTTGTCGAAGGTCACGCTGGTAATGCCCGCGTTTGTCGTGCCATCATAAGGCTTGGACGCAGCCATTACCCCAGTGATCGTCAGCGGTTTCTTTCCAATGCTGACCGCCACGCTGGCGGGTGCGGTATCGTTGTGGTTTGCATCGCCAATCACCCGATACCACACGGTATATGCTCCGGCATCGGTGCCGGTAGGGATGTCCTGGCTGTATGTACCGTTCTCGGTCAGGCTATACTGCATGGTGCCATAGTTCGCCACGCTGCCCGCAGTAATCAGCGCCTGCTCCTGGCCAGTATAGGTCAGGTTTTCCTGCGCTGTGGGAGGCGTGATGAGGCTTGCACTGATGTTGGCCTTTTGTACCGTCACAACAATATCCTTGCTCATCTTCACGTAGCCGTCGCAGGTGGCCGAAAAGCGGAAGGTGTGCTGGCCTGCGGACAGCTTTTGCGCAAAAAGATCAAATTGATTCTTTGCTGTCGCACTGCCAACCGCTGTCTCGTTGCCGTCCACCACCTTGTACCACTGGAAGCTTACAGCGCCTGTGCCGGTTTCCTTCTCTACCTTGACAAGAAGCGTCCCCGCACCGCCATAAGTCATGCTCATCTCGGTCTGATAGTTCATACTCTTGATGGGGATCTTGGCCATAGAAACATTGGTCAGCTCCGTACCGATAGGGTCGCTGATCCAGGTGCTGCCGCTCTTAAACGTGTAATCCTCCGGCAGCAGGGATGCCAGCGTGACATCTCCGGTGACGGTCAGTTTTGCCGCCGTCTTACCGTTCAGATCCAGCTTGAGCGGGCTGCTGATGGTGATCTCGCCTGCATTTGCCAGCAGCTTCACCGTACCGCCGCCGGCTGCGGCGATGGCCTCGCCTGCCGTCCGATGGTAGGAAATGCTGCCGTCCGTCTTTGTCACCGCAGCGGCATAGCCGCAGCATGGGCAAACATTCCCGCCGGAAGGGTCATCCGGGTGGCTGCACTTCACAACAGTTACGGCAGTATTCTCATCCATCTCCGACAGCTTGACCAATGCGCCGCCTTGCTTCTGATAGGCATAGCCCTCCGCCAGCAGGGACTGATAATCTGCGCCATTCCCGATTTGGATGCTGTCAAAGGAGCCGCCGGACAGGGTCACTTGAATATTGTCAAGAAGTCCCAATTCCAGCCGAGCCGCGCTGCCGCCGGACATGGTCAGCGCTCCCTCCGTGTCGATGCCGCCGGGGAAGGTGCCGCTCGTTACCACAGCTTCGTTCCCGTGAAGAATGGAAAACCCAGTTCCACCGGAACCAGTTCCGCCGCCTACGCTGCCCTCCAGGGTGACGTTGTCCAGCGTCAGCTTTGCGCCCGTGTGACCAATTTTTCCAACTTCCACCGCATTAGCGGGCTTGGAGGTACAGGTGCTTTGCACCTTGCCGTTTGTTATGACTACATTGGAGCCGAGGATGCGTAGAAGCGCCTTCTCATGGGATTTGCTCAGGGTGAATCCATTCAAGTTCAGTATAATATTTTTGCTGATCTCGATAGGCTCTGCGTTCTCGATCGCCAAAGGCCCCCGCAGAGTGATCGTGTCATCGGCCTGCGCGGCATCCAGCGCGTTTTCCAGACTGGTGTATCGTTTGCCGCCGGTTTCAAATGCCTCCACCAGCGCTTTGCAGAAGGTGCAGTAACCATCCGCATCCACCTTGCCCGCATGGTCGCAGATTCTGCCGCATTGACAGTTTCTGTTGGTATAGAGACAGGTATGCTCGACCACTTTGACGCTTCTATTCTGGATGCTTACATTGGAAACATTCAAAATTTTACCGCTGTCAGCGTCTGCAAAGGCATATCCGTCCGCCAGCAGAGCCAGCGCCGGCGCGCCGGTCTCCACCCAGATACCATTTTGGAAGGTGCCGCCCTGGAGCTGGGTTTCCCCGGAGAACGCCACCTGGCTCTCAAACACGCAGCCGCCCTTTACCGTCAGGGTACACCAGTTAGAAAAGTAGTCCGCGTCTGTTGTAACGCTGTCTAATATGAATACCGCGGGGGCGCTGGTTCCAATGACCCCTATCGTGCCGTTTTTGATGGTAACGCTGTTGTACGGAAAATTTTGCAGATCCAGCGTCTCGACCTTGTGGCCCTGTAGATCCAGCGTAGCATCCTTTTTGTTCGTCTCATCACCTCCCGCTCTCAAGGTTGCGTTAGTATCCCGCACAAAATAAAAGGTTCCGCCGGAGGACAGAATGCCCCCAACCAGGGACTCAGAGTTGTCGATTTCATACGAATAGGGGATACCATCTTCGCTAATAAAGAGCACTTCCGCACGACACGGTTCGCCGCACTGTTGGCATTTGCCCTCATGGGTGTATTTTTCATGGGAGCAGGTGTTATGGGTAACAGTGACAGTGTCTGTATCAACGGTATAGTCCTGATAGGATAGCTTGCAGTAGACCTGGCCGCTGTACTCCCAGTTCTTGCCCTCCGTTGTGGTCAGGTCGGATTGGGTCAGGGTGATTTCCTTGCTGCCGCTGCCTGTGCCCGTAAATTCCGCTCCATTTACATACCACTGATAGGTAATATTACCGCTCACACCGTCCGCCAGAGAGGCATTTACCGAGACATACGCCTTCATTTGCTCATCCGATGTCTGATATTCGACCTGCGGCTGCTGGCTTATGGTAATGGGGTTTCTGGGCGCGGCGGCGACGGTGACTGTTGCGGTGGCGGTCGCCTTAGCGGGAGAGACACCTTCTATACCGTCTGCGGTCAGCTTCAGCTTATAGCTGCCCTTCTTGACGGTTTTGTCAGCGGTAACGGTGATGGTCTGGTTGTCAGCGGATTTTGCCGCCGTCAGACCGGTGTGATTGCCCACCCATTCCACGTTCAGGGTATCCATCTTGACCTTGCTGCCGGTAACGGAGAAGGTCGCCGTCTGACTGTCTAAGCCTTCCTGCAGGGTTCCCTGCTGCGCGCCGGCGGTCAGGCTTGCGCGGGGCCCCATCTTGGCGATATAGATGGTCTTGACTTCCCCTTCTCTTATTGTATCGTCCGCTGTGCCGACCTGCATATCGTCTGTGTGTGCATCCTGACTTTCCGAATACAGAATGGTCAGGCTGGGGTCGATGCTTCGGGCTGTTCCCTTACGACTCCATATCGCACCATATTTTCCGGTGGCGTAAAGGGTTCCTCCGTTCATGGTCAGGGATGCAGTCACAATACCGTAACCGGAATTTAGATTCAGCGTTCCATTCTCAATCACGATGGTTTTAGCGCTCAAGCCGTTCTGACCGCCGTTGGTGGTTATCTCTGCCCCGTCTTTTATGGTAAGCGTCCCGCCGGCGGTGTCGCTCCAACTGCCGTCCTCAATACCACCTTTCCCTTTAGGAACAGTGACCGTCAGACTGCCGCTTCCCTGAATGGTCAGATTGGCGGAATACATATCCAGAGCGGCGGTATATGCGGTCTCGGTAATCGTAATGGCATTCTCGCCTTTCAGCGTGATTGTTGTGTCGCCCTTCACCACCACCGGGGTAGTTATGTTTCTGTTCTCCCAGGTAACATTGCCGGAGATGGTTTCATCGTCTGCCGCAGCTGCCATCAGGGGCGTTGCCTGCTCTGTTCCCTTGCAGGCAGAGAGGTCTGCATCTTCCGCAGAGCAGATGGGACAGTCGGGATTGACCGCTTCTTTCTCACAACGGGTTTCGCAGATGCACTCCGCCGGAGCATTCCCGGACACACCGGGAA
>CAJMQQ010000024.1 GCA_905215625.1 uncultured bacterium | reverse complement strand
GACAGGCAAGACTAAGGATCTTGTGGGTGTATGCTCGTGTGGGTTCAAGTCCCATTTCCCGCATGCATAAAGGTTTAAGAGGTTGGCGGCATCTTAATAGATGCCGCCAATTTTGCATTATGCTTTTTTTAGAAAACTCTTTGGAATTTGTGAAAAATTCCCTGGTAAAGAAAATCACAATCGTGTATAATAGCCAGTGCAGGCTGTTTGCAGTCAGAAATGCTGGTGCGGATTTGATGCAGACTGTCTGAATCTAAAATTTCTTCAAAACAGAACCAGGAGGAACTTATGCTTACATTAGAGAATATATCCTTTGACGTAAAAGATGAAAAGGGAGAAAAGGATATTATTAAAAATTTAAGTTTGACAATAGATGATAATAAATTTGTAGTCATTACCGGCCCTAATGGAGGCGGTAAATCTACTCTGGCAAAGCTGATTGCCGGAATTTATAAGCCTGCATCCGGCAAAATTTATTTTAATGGAAGGGACATTACAGAAGCTTCCATTACCGACAGGGCCAATATGGGCATCAGTTTTGCATTCCAGCAGCCGGTGCGCTTTAAGGGCGTCCAGGTTCTGGATTTAATTCGTCTTGCTGCAAGAGAAAAACTGTCTGCCGCCGATGCTTGTAAGTATCTTTCGGAGGTAGGCCTGTGTGCCAAGGATTATATTAACCGCGAAGTCAATGGAAGTCTTTCCGGCGGTGAGTTAAAACGTATCGAGATTGCCACGGTTCTTGCCAGAAAAACCCAGCTTTCTGTATTTGACGAGCCGGAGGCTGGAATCGACCTGTGGAGTTTCCAGAACCTGATTCAGGTATTTGAGAGAATGAGAGAGACGACCAACGGTTCCATCCTGATTATTTCCCACCAGGAGAGAATCTTGAATATTGCAGATGAAATCGTAGTAATTGCAGACGGACAGATTTCCAAGCAGGGAACCAGGGAAGAGATTCTTCCTCAGATTTTAGGCACAGCCTCTGCGGTAGATGCCTGCAGTGTGTTAAACCGATAAGTTTAGGAGGATAGAGGATATGGAACAGCTCGATCAGAAGATAGAGATAGATGAAATTCAGATGAGACTTTTAAGGGAGGTAGCGGATCTCCACGAGGTACCGGCAGGAGCGTTCAACCTGCGCTCCAATGGACAGACTGCCCAGAGAACGACGACCGCCAATATTGATATTGTTTCCAAAGAAGACGGTACAGGAATCGATATCCGGATTAAGCCCCATACCGTTCACGAAAGCGTACACATTCCGGTAGTATTGAGCCAGAGCGGTCTGACAGAAATGGTATACAATGATTTTTATGTAGGGGAAGGCGCAGATGTTGTGATTGTAGCCGGCTGCGGCATTCATAACAGCGGAGACCAGAAGTCCGAGCATGATGGAATCCATCGTTTCTTTATTGGAAAAAATGCAAAGGTAAAATACGTAGAAAAGCATTATGGAAGCGGAGACGGCAAGGGAGAACGGGTTTTAAACCCAACTACAGAGATTACCATGGAAGAAGGAAGCTACCTGGAGATGGAAATGGTCCAGATTAAGGGCGTGGATTCCACTATCCGCAAAACGAAAGCAGATTTGGATAAAGATGCCAAGCTGATTATCCGGGAGAGACTTCTGACCCACGGAACTCAGAAGGCAGAGAGCAGTTTTGTTGTAAACTTAAATGGCGAAGGTTCCAGCGCCAACCTGGTTTCCAGATCTGTAGCAAAAGATGAATCCCATCAGATTTTCATTTCCCAGCTTAATGGCAATACCCAGTGTGCAGGCCATACCGAGTGCGACGCCATTATTATGGATCATGCAAGGATTGAAGCAGTTCCGGAGCTGACAGCAAATAACATTGACGCTGCCCTGATCCATGAAGCAGCCATTGGCAAGATTGCAGGAGAACAGATTATTAAGCTGATGACTTTAGGCCTGACAGAAGAAGAAGCAGAAGCGCAGATTGTAAACGGTTTCTTAAAGTAATCGAAAACAGAAGAGAATCATAAGAAAACAATAACCATAAGAGAACGATATAGAACAGCCCTTAGGCCTGTCAAAACCGGCAGCTGATGCCGGAGACAGCCTGAGGGCTTGTTTGTATAATGTAAGATAAATATATGGAAGTTATTTTAGACGGTGTTTTTCGTTTTTTAGAGCCAAGGGACGGTAATATTGAAGAAGTAGTTCGAGGGCGATGTCAATACTAAGATTTCCGCCAGCGAAACCGGCATCTTCATTGCAAAGCAGAATATGATCCACCCCTTCCGGCTGTGAAAGGGACGGATTACAGGTCATAAGATATACGAGAGTATTTTGGGGCTTGTCTTTAAAACAGTCAGGTGTGACAAATATATCAAAAAAACTTCCATAGTTTGAGATGACGATTACCATGCTTCCAGGTTTTAGATGAGAAATAATTTCCATGTGATCTTGATGGATGGTGGCAACCTGACAAACTTTTCCCATTTGAAGAAGAGCAAACATCAAATTATTTGCGCTGTTTCCAGACTGTGCATTGCCAAGAAGGAAAATGCGTTCACGCCTTAGGAGTTCCTGCGCTATATTTTCCAAGAGTTTCAGGTCTAAATGATGTTTCATCCAATGGATGCTTCTTGTAAGACGGTCAAAGTATTCACATGCAAAAAGAGATGAGTCCTCAATTGAGAGGGCATATTTTTGATGGGTATCCGTTTGGTTATATATTAAGGCATATTTAAACTCCGCAAAGGTTTCATATCCTAGATGGCGGCAAAATCGAATAAAGGTGGTTTTGGAAATATTACAGAGACGTGCCATGTCATTTGTACTTAAATGGTCTATATCTGATATATGACAAGCTACCGTCTGGGCAATCAGACGATTGAGGGAATTTTCTGGTTCTGTCTGGAGAATCTGTGCCAGTTTTATAGTTGCAGTTGGAGATATAGCGGACATGATAAGCCTCCTTTTCTTATAGAGTCCTAAATATAATTATACTACATAATTGTTAAAAATACAGGAACTTTTTTTGTACCTTAGTTACTTTTTATGTGCCTTTTCAACCATTGATTTATGAAATAATCTATGGAATAATGGAAATAGGCCGGAGAAGAAAAATATAGGAAAACAGCGCTGTGTGAGAAAAATGGAGGCAGAGAGGATGAACAAGTTACAGTTTCCAAACTCCTTTCTTTGGGGAGGTGCAACTTCTGATTTTCAGGTAGAGGGTGGATATCAAGAAGGTGGAAGAGGCCTTTCTACACATGATATAGAGACAGATGGAAATGTGCAGAATCCAAGAGGAACAACCTGGAAACTTCCGAATGGAAATAGATTCTGCGGAAAAAGCAGCTTTCTTTTTCCGGATGGGATTCCGGAAGGAGCAATTCCGTATTTATATGATGATCAGTACTACCCCAGTCATAAAGCAGTGGATTTCTATCATCATTATAAAGAAGATATTGCTTTAATGGCTGGAATGGGATTTAAGGTTTTTCGTTTTAGTATTTGCTGGAGCCGTATTTTTCCAACAGGAGATGAACTGGAGCCTAATGAAGAGGGACTGAGCTTTTATGAAGCTGTGTTGGATGAGTTGGAAAAATACCATATTCAGCCGTTGATTACCATTCATCATGATGAGCTTCCGCTTTATTTAGCAGAAACTTATGACGGGTGGTCTAGTAGACATACCATTGATTGTTATGTTAGATATTGTCAAGTATTATTTGAACGATATGGAAAAAGGTGTAGGTACTGGCTGACATTTAATGAAATTAATGCTGTACGGGGCTATGCATGCTGCGGAACACATAAGAGTGACAATCAAACTCATTATCAGGCAGTTCATCATATGTTTTTAGCCAGTGCACTTGCGGTAAGTCTTGGCCATGAAATGATGCCAGATTCTCAGTTTGGAGCGATGTATGCGTTAAGTGAAGTGTATCCAGAAACTTGCAAGCCAGAAGATGTTTTCAGGAGAATGCAGTACCGGAGAGAGACGCTTTTTTTCATTGATGTTATGGTAAGAGGATATTATCCATCCTATACTACTGATCTATTTCGGCGGCGTGGTATCGAAACAGTTATTAAAGAGAACGAGGATTCGGAAATTTTAAAGAGGGGAACGCTAGATTACATTTCATTTAGTTACTACCGTTCTACTACGGTTAATTCTGAGTCAGAGTGCAGGACAATGGGAGGTAATCTAAATCCATATCTTACAGCGACCCCATGGGGATGGCCAATTGATCCTCTGGGACTTCGTTTTTGTATGAATGAAATTTACGATAGATATCAAAAACCTCTTTTTATTGTAGAAAATGGACTTGGTGCTGTGGATCAGATAGAAGAGGACGGTTCTATACAGGACGATTATCGGATTGAATACATAAGAGAACATCTGAAGGCAGTATATCAGGCAATTATGGAGGATGGAGTAGATTGCATTGGATATACGATGTGGGGGCCTATGGATTTAATTAGTCTTTCTACTGGTGAGATGAAAAAACGGTATGGCTTTATTTATATTGATATGGACGATAAAGGAAATGGCACATTGGAACGGAGAAAGAAAAAATCATATGGCTGGATGAAAAAAGTGATTGAAACAAATGGTGAGAGTTTGTGGAAATAAGAAGGGAGAAGCGTTTCATGAAAATCGACGAAAACGAGTGTGCAAAAGAAATATTAAAGTATGTAGGTGGAATAGAAAATGTTCAGTCTATTACACATTGTATGACCAGATTGAGATTTATATTAACCGATGATACAAAAGTAGATATGGATGCAGTAAAAAATGTACAGGGCGTTCTGGGGTGTGTGGTAGCTGGAGGGCAGACACAGGTAATCTTAGGAAAAAATGTGTTAGCTGTCTTTTCGGAAACACAGAAACTGGGAGGATTTTCGGATAAGACAAAAGAAGATTCAGCATCAGACAAGGTAAGTCAAACAGAATCTTTGACATTAAAGAAAACTATGACGATTGTTCTAAACTATGTATCTTCGTCTATGACTCCAATGGTATCAGGATTGGTGGCAGGCGGTATGCTGAAAGTGCTGCTGCTTTTAATTACAATGGTAAATGGGGAGTTTGGTGAAACGCAGACATATATATTATTAAGCGGCTTAGCAAACGTGCCATTTTACTTTATGCCGATATTTGTGGCTTATGGCGCATCTTTGAAGCTTCACAGTACGCCAATTTATGCAATGATATGTTCAGCAACTCTTTTGTGTCCGGAATTTCTTAATCTGGTCAGTGTAGGGGAGGCTATTTACTTGTTTGGGCTTCCGGTAAAGGGAGTTAGCTATTCCAGTTCCCTGGTTCCAGCATTGCTGATTGCTGTAACGGCCAGTTATACAGAAAAATGGTTTAATAAATTTGTACCAGGTATTTTCAAATCCATTTTTGTTGGAATGGGGACTGTGGTTGTAACTATGACACTGGGTTTTGTAATTCTTGGGCCTTTGGGCAGTTATGCAGGAAGTTATTTGGCAACTCTTTTTATTTGGCTTGGAAGCACTATAGCACCGGTTGCAGTAGGACTTTTAGCTGCGTGTCTTCCATGGATGGTTATGTGCGGAATGCACGGTGCAATTGCACCATTTATGGCACAGGCAATTGCAGATCCTGGCTATGATCCCATTATTCGCCCTGCATTTATTTTACATAATATAGCAGAAGGGGGAGCGTGTATTGGGGTTGCATTACGCAGCAAAGATGCAGCGTACAGGTCAGAGGTTCTGGCACTTGCTTTTGGATGTATTATGGCAGGAGTAACAGAACCAGCTCTTTATGGCGTTAATTTAAAGCTAAAAAAGCCTATGTATGGGGTGATGGCTGGCGGAGCAGCTGGAGGAATTGTAGCGGGAATACTTGGCGCAAGGGCGTATGTGATGGGATATTCCACAGTTATGGCATTGCCAATTTTTCAAAATACAATCATTGCTATGGCAGCGGGGATTATTGTATGTATTTTAGTATCTGCGGCAGTCGCTTTTGTGCTGGGATATGATGAAGATACAGTATAAAAAATAACTGATTATAATTTGCGGCAGGTTGCAGTTCGTTAATATAAGAGACTGCAACCTGTCTTTTTTTGAGTATAATATAGGAGTACTACACCTGCAATGCGCCGCCTGGACGCCGTATTGCATTGTCCTGGAAACGGAAATAATCTGGTCTGTGGCGTGACTGGGTAAATTCAAACATTACGCCCTGGCTGTTGTAGGTATAGCTGGTTACGACAGCCATGCAGTTGTAATCCTCTGCATTAAGCTCCAGATACTTTTCGTCAATTTCCGTAATCTTTTCTACAGTCATAATCCGTTTGCTGTTGACAATGGTCATATGAAGCTGGTTTTCCAGATACTGGTAAATAGAAGCTTCTGCAATTTCCCTGGTCAGGCCGGATGCGGCCTCTTTTAAAAAGTAATTGTGATTCAGAATCAGCGGCCGTCCGTCTAAGCAGTGGACACGCTGAAGGTAATAAAGCTCTGAACCAGGAGGAAAACCTGTTTTTTTGCTGATTTTTTCATCTGCTGTAATTTCCAGAAATAACACGACTTTGGTTTGGGGCTTCTGGCCGTTTCGTTTGGCTGATTCCTGAAAACTTTCAATTTCACCAATCGTAAACGCAGTCTTGTCCACAGGCTGGTAAATATTGCGGACGCCTTTTCCCTGAATGGCCTGAACGTAGCCGTCAACAGCCAGCCGGCTTAAGGCACGGCGGACCGTATTGCGAGAGCAGCTGTAAATCTGAATCAGGGAATTTTCGGAGGGAAGCAATTCCTGGCATGCAAACTCATTGGTTTCAATTTTTTGTTTTAAATCTCGATAGATATCTTCATATTTGCTTTTGGGCAATGGGGTCACTTCCTATTTTGACAAATTGCGGAAAATCCACTAACGTTATTATAAAAGAAGAAGAGGGAAAAGAACTTCTGCGCCTGGTTGGCGGCAGAGAGAACATTGCGGCAGTGTCCCATTGTATGACCAGAATGCGGTTTGTGCTGTCAGACCCGTCAAAAGCGGATGTGGAAGCAATTGAAGCCATGAAAGTGGTCAAAGGCAGTTTTACTCAGTCAGGGCAGTTCCAGGTAATTATCGGAAATGCAGTTTCGGATTTTTATAATGATTTCGTAGCAGAAGCAGGAATCGAAGGCGTATCTAAAGATGCGGTAAAGGAAGCGGCAAAACAGAATCAGACTCCGCTGCAGAGAGCGATTGCAGCGCTGGCAGAAATTTTTGCACCGCTGATTCCGGCAATTATTACCGGAGGTCTGATTTTGGGCTTCCGCAACTGTATTGACAGCATCTATTTATTTGAAAATGGAACCAAGACTTTGTGTGACATCAGCCAGTTCTGGTCAGGCATTGACAGCTTTTTGTGGCTCATTGGCGAAGCTATCTTCCATATGCTTCCGGTGGGAATCTGCTGGTCTGTAACGAAAAAAATGGGTACTACTCAGATGCTTGGTATTGTACTGGGACTTACCCTGGTTTCCGGCCAGTTGTTAAATGCTTATGCAGTAGCAGGAACGGCGGCCGCAGACATTCCGAAATGGGATTTTGGATTTTTCCAGATTGATATGATTGGCTATCAGGCCCAGGTAATTCCGGCTATTTTAGCAGCGTTTACCCTGGTGTACCTGGAACGGTTTTTCAGGAAAATTACGCCTCAGGCCATTTCCATGATAGTTGTGCCATTCTGCAGCCTGATTCTGGCAGTAGTTGCTGCTCATTTTGTATTAGGCCCTATTGGCTGGAAGATTGGTTCTGCCGTATCATCTGTGGTATACGCAGGTATTACCGGGCCGTTAAAAGTGTTATTTGGAGCAGTATTTGGATTTGTTTATGCACCATTAGTGATTACCGGACTTCACCATATGTCCAATGCCATTGATTTACAGCTGATTGCCGATTACGGCGGAACCATGCTGTGGCCTATGATTGCCCTGTCCAACATTGCCCAGGGTTCTGCAGTTCTCGGCATGATGTTCCTTCAGAAGAAAAATGCCAGTGCCCAGGAAGTCAATGTTCCAGCAGCTATTTCCTGCTATCTTGGCGTTACAGAGCCGGCTATTTTCGGTGTAAACTTAAAACATGGATTTCCGTTTGTCTGCGGCATGATTGGTTCTGCAATCGCAGGAGTGGTGTGTGTGGCAACTGCAACGACAGCAAATGCCATTGGCGTAGGAGGAATCCCAGGTATTCTTTCCATTCAGACTCAGAGTATGGCAAGTTTTGCAGTTTGTATGCTGATTGCAATTGCAGTTCCATTTGTCCTTACGGTTATAATGGGAAGAAAAAAGCTTCCAGCCAGCGAACGTTAAATAAAGGAGGGGAAAATGGCGATGACGGATCTTAGTAAAAAAGTTGTGTATCAGATTTATCCAAAATCATTTCAGGATTCAGACGGCGACGGAATCGGAGATTTAAGAGGAATTATTCGCAGGCTGGATTATTTGAAAGATCTGGGTGTAGACATTCTCTGGCTGACGCCGGTATTTCCTTCCCCTCAGAGGGACAACGGGTATGACGTGGCAGATTATTGCAGCATTGACCCTATGTTTGGTACAATGGAGGACATGGAAGAACTGATTCTAGAAGGAAAAAAAAGAGGAATCGGCCTGATGTTAGATATGGTGTTTAATCACACATCCACCAGCCATCCGTGGTTCCAGAAGGCATTGTCAGGGGAGAAAGAATACCAGGATTATTATATCTGGGAAGAGGGGACGCCGGATAAGGCCCCTACCAACTGGGAGTCGAAATTTGGCGGACCTGCCTGGGAATACGTACCTTCCCTGAAAAAATGGTACCTTCATTTGTTTGACGTAACCCAGGCGGATTTAAACTGGAAAAATCCCAAAGTCCGTCAGGAGTTAAAGAATGTGATCCGGTTCTGGAAAAACAAAGGAGTGGAAGGATTCCGATTTGATGTGGTCAATCTGATTTCCAAGCCAGAAGTTTTGAAAGATGATGAGATGGGAGACGGAAGGCGGTTTTATACAGACGGAGTTCATGTCCATGATTACTTAAAAGAGCTGGTAAGAGATACAGGAATTGAAGAAATGGTAACCGTAGGGGAAATGTCTTCGACTACCCTGGAAAACTGCATCCGGTATTCCAATCCCGCGGAAAAAGAACTATCCATGTGTTTTAATTTCCATCATTTGAAAATTGATTATAAGGACGGCCGGAAGTGGGAACTGAAAAAGCCGGATATGATGGCCCTAAAAACACTGTTTGAGACCTGGCAGGAAGGAATGGAGCAGGGAGGTGGCTGGAATGCGCTGTTCTGGTGCAATCACGACCAGCCAAGGATTGTGTCCCGTCTGGGGGATGAAGGCGCATACTGGAAGGAGTCAGCCAAGATGCTGGCCGGAGCAATCCATTTGATGCGGGGAACGCCTTACATCTACCAGGGAGAAGAAATCGGAATGGAAAACGCCCATTTTACGGATATTTCCCAGTATCGGGACGTAGAAAGCCTGAATTATTACGAGATTTTGCTGAATCAGGGAAAATCCAGGGAAGAAGCGCTGGAGATTTTAGGAGCCAGATCCAGGGATAACAGCCGGACGCCGATGCAGTGGACAAAGGATCCGGATGGAGGATTCTCAGAGGGATGCCCATGGCTTGGTTTTGGGAAAAACGACGGATGCATCAATGTCCAGGATCAGGAAACCGATCCGGAATCTATTTTGTCTTTTTACAAAACGTTAATTGCTCTCAGAAAGCAAAAGGAAATCATTAGAGAAGGAAGTATCCGGTTTATCCAGAAAGACAATCCCCGCGTGCTGGCTTATAAGAGAAATCTGGGAACAGAAGAACTGGTGGTACTTGCAAACATAAGCTCTGAGCCTATTGATCTTACAGAAGAAGCAGAATGGAAGAATTACCGCAGATTAATCGGAAATTATAAGGAGTATGAGAAATCTGACGGCAGAACCATTTTGTTAAGACCATTTGAATTTTTGGCGCTGGAACGTGCATAAAAGAAAGTCTGAAGAATAGAATTACAAAAAACATGGGGATGGCGCCATGCAGGATCAAAAACTGGAAAATCTTTTAAACTTAGCTTTGGACGCTTCGCCGGAGGATTTTCAGAAATCCCAGGCGCTGCAGACCGGATACAATAAGGAACGCAGAACCTGGGAGCTCATTGTCCGATATATCGGAGATTTAAGCGTTGTAGAGCAGTTTGGAGCAAAGAAAGAAGAACTGTTAAACGGATATGGAATTATAACCGTCCCGGAAGAACTTGTAGATGCGGTCAGTGACTTAAATCAAATTGAATATGTGGAAAAGCCGAAACGCCTGTTTTTTTCCTTAAATGAGGGAAAACAGGCGTCCTGCATTTTAGGAGTCCAGACGGGAAATGACAGTATTTCCCAGGACGGCAGACAGAATCTTACAGGAAAAGGTGTGCTTGTGGCGGTGATTGATTCGGGAATTGACTACCTTCATCCAGATTTTATGAACCCGGATGGAACCACCCGTATTGCAGCGCTGTGGGATCAGGATTTGAACAGGGTTTTTACAGAAGAAGAGATCAATGAAGCGATTGCCGTTTCCAACGAACTGGGGCAGGAAGCTGGAAGACGGCTGGTTCCTTCCCAGGATGTCAGCGGACATGGTACGGCGGTAGCTGGAATTTGCGCTGGAAACGGCAGGGCAGGAGATGGGCGGTACAGGGGCGTGGCCTATGAAAGTACGCTTTTAATTGTCAAACTGGGAACTCCGAAAGAAGAAGGATTTCCAAGAACCACCGAATTAATGCGGGCTTTAAACTATGCAGTTTTAAAAGGTGTGGAACTTCAGATGCCCATTGTGATTAATGTGAGCATTGGGAATACCTATGGCTCCCATGATGGAACCAGTCTGCTGGAAACCTTTTTCAGCGATATTTCCGGCTATGGAAAAACCACCATTGTAGTGGGAACCGGTAATGAAGGGGCGGGCGGCGGCCATACTTCCGCAACGGCAGTTCTGGGTCAGGAAGAAGAGGCAGAATTTTTAATTGCTCCTTATGAAACAGGACTTTCGGTGCAGCTTTGGAAAAATTATGCAGACATTTTTACCATAACCCTGATTACACCCCAAGGGGAATCCAGCGGCCCCATTAACAGCCAGTTAGGGCCTCAGACCATCAATTATCGGGGAACCAGGGTGCTGCTGTATTATGGAAAGCCAAGTCCTTACAGCCAGTCCCAGGAGATTTACTTTGATTTCCTTCCAATCAGGGATTACTTAGACAGCGGCATCTGGCGGATCCGTCTGACGCCCAGGCGGGTTGTGGCCGGAGATTATGATTTGTGGATGCCGTCTGCAGGCCTTTTAAATCCGTCCACCCGTTTTTTGCACGCCAATCCGGATACAACGCTGACTATTCCCTCTACAGCCATGCGGGTGATTTCGGTGGGGGCATACGATTCCTCCCGCCAGGCCTACGCGGATTTTTCCGGCAGAGGATTTAACCGCAACAACCTGATTAAGCCAGATCTGGCAGCTCCCGGAGTCAGTATTACAGCTCCCAGCCGGTTTGGCGGCTATGGCACATTTACCGGGACTTCTTTTGCAGCCCCCTTTGTCACAGGAAGCGCAGCTCTTCTGGCCCAGTGGGGAGCGGTAAATGGAAATGATCCCTTCCTATATGGAGAAAAAATCAAAGCCTATTTGCAGCGGGGGGCAAAACAGCTTCCAGGATATGAGATGTGGCCCAATCCACAGCTGGGGTATGGAACCCTGTGCGTAAGAGACAGTATTCCAACTTCATTTTCATAATTTATCCCTTGACAAAAAGAATCATATAAGATACATTATGGGTATCACATATGATTCTTTTCTGGGAGGGAGGACTTTTAATGAATGAGTGTTTGTATGTATATTTAAATCTGGATATGGAAAAAGAAGAGGAAAATGAAGCATTGATTGAGCGGATGGATAAGCTGCTTCTGACAGCCGGTATGCAGTATTCCGGTATGCAGAATATGTATATTCCGATAGACCGGGCAAACCGGGATCAGACAGTTTTTCGTGCAGAGAAAATATTGCGGAATACGGACTGGCTAAAAGGGATTTTGGCATATACTCTGGCAGGAACGCTGACGAATGCCTGTCCGGTTGAAGAAATCAAAATAGACCTGATGTCCGACCCTTCACCGGAGAAGGTATTGTATTACGAACAATACTATCAGGAAACAAAGCGTCTGCCCCATGCAATTGTAGTCGATGAGGAAAAACAGCTCAGAGACGGTTACATCTCCTATCTTCTGGCGAAAAAGTATGGGGTACACGCAGATATTTGTGAAATGGTTTCCGGACAGCCATTGAAAAAAATTGTTAAGGGAAGGCACGTGGAATTATCTGACGGGACGTGGAGAAAAAAGGGAAGCAGACGATATATCTGGATATATTCATTAAGAGAACCGGTTGTGCCAGGAGATATTTTGCTGGTCAACACCAAAAAAGGTGCAGATTTCATCTGCGTAGACCGGGTAGATTACGCAGCCGGAAAGGAGTTCTGCTCCAGGTATAAGAAAGTCCGGAAGCATATGAATATACGCATGGAAGAGGGAGAAGAGCCAAATCATGGGAAGTAGTATGGATTATATCTATTCTGCAGGAGATCAGCAGATTGTAATAGAAACAGAGCAGAAAAACACCCGTCAGTCGGTTATCGGACAGTATGTGAGATGCCGAAAATTACAGGGGATAACCCAGGCGGAGCTTGCAAAACGGACGGGAATCCCCAGAACCAATATTACGAGATTTGAGAGCGGCAATTACAACCCATCTTTGGAAATGCTGGTGCGGATAGCAGCTGCATTGGGGATGACATTACAGGTACAGCTGATGGAAAATGAGTGAGAGAGGATGTTTTTTCGCTTTTTTTGGAAAAATAATCCAGAAAAGACGAAATAATACCCTTATTTTGAGGAAATATCGTCTACACTATACTTATCAAAGGAGAGATGCGTATGAAGGTAAGCGAAGCGACTATTTTAAGGATACGGGAATTGAGCAAAGCGCAGAGGCTTTCTATGTATGAGTTATCCTATCGTACCGGAATGCCGCCATCTACTGTAAAAAGCATTATGAATGGGAAAAGCAAAAATCCGGGAATCGTCAACATTAAGAAGATTGCGGAAGGATTAGGCATGACCATTCGGGAGTTTTACGACTGTGATTTGTTCGACAATCTGGAGCAAGACGAGTAACAGGCAATTTGATTTCAGCATGAGACTAGCGGGTGAAGAAGTATATATGAGAATGCAGGAAAAATAAGGTGTTCCCAATGAAACGTGAAAAAACGTTGGGGATGCCTTATTTTTTACTATCTGGCATCTGGGAAAGATGTAAACGGCAGGTTTTCGCGGTTCTCAGATAAAAAGGTATTAAAATGCCTCATGGTGTGATATAATAATAAAGTATATCTAAAATGTCAAAGACCCGGAATAGCTACAGATGATATAGGAAAGGAAGTGGACGAATGACGATTCGTGAGTCTATGGAACAGTGGGAAGAGCAGTATTTAAGCCCATATGCCTCTCTGAGCAGAAAGACCAGGGGCAGAGATCGGAAAGAGGCGCTTTGCGACATCAGGCCGGAATATCAACGGGACAGGGATCGCATTCTTCACTGTAAATCGTTCCGAAGGCTGAAACATAAAACCCAGGTATTTTTAGCTCCGGAAGGCGACCACTACCGGACCCGCCTGACCCACACCCTGGAGGTTGCCCAGATTGCCAGAACCATTGCCAAGTCCCTGAGGCTCAACGAGTCTTTAACAGAGGCCATTGCCCTGGGGCATGATTTGGGCCATACGCCCTTCGGACATTCTGGAGAAGCCGTGCTAAACCGCCTTTGTGAAGACGGATTTGCCCACTATCTGCAAAGCGTGCGGGTAGTAGAGGTTCTGGAAAAAAATGGGAAAGGCCTTAATCTGACCTGGGAGGTAAGGGACGGCATTTTAAACCACAGAACCAGCGGCCATCCTTCTACCCTGGAAGGCGCAGTTGTGCGTCTTTCCGATAAAATAGCCTACATTAACCACGATATTGACGATGCAATCAGGGCCAGGATGTTTGTGGAAGCTGATCTTCCAGATAAGTATACGGACGTGTTGGGGCATAGCGTAAGAGAACGGCTGGATGTGATGATTCACGACATCATTTTAAACAGCCAGGACAAGCCTGGCATCCAGATGTCTCCCGGGATGGAAGAAGCCATGAAAGGACTCAGGCGGTGGATGTTTGAAAACGTATATGAAAATGAGATTCCCAAAGCGGAAGAGGGAAAGGCCCAGAGGATGATAGAGCATCTGTTCTGCTATTATATGAAACACGTAGAAATGCTTCCGGAAGAATACCAGATTATGATGGAACAAGGGGAGAAAAAAGAGCGGGTGGTCTGCGACTACATAGCAGGGATGAGCGACAGTTATGCCATAGATAAATTTGAAGAACTTTTCGTGCCCAGGGCATGGAAATAAAAGACAGGAGGAACTATGTATTATCCAGAGGAAATTATCGAAGAAGTGCGGATGAAGAATGACATCGTAGATGTGATTTCCGGATATGTGAAGCTCCAGAAAAAGGGAAGCAGCTATTTTGGACTGTGTCCGTTTCACAATGAAAAATCCCCGTCTTTTTCCGTTTCGCCGGCAAAACAGATGTACTACTGCTTTGGCTGTGGGGCAGGAGGAAATGTACTGACATTTTTAATGGAATATGAGGGATATTCCTTTCCAGAAGCCATGAACGCGCTGGCAGACCGGGCAGGGATAACCCTTCCGAAGATGGAATACAGCAAAGAGGCCAGGGCACAGGCAGACTTAAAGGCGTCGCTTATGGAAATTAACAAGCTTGCCGCCAATTATTTTTACTATCAGTTAAAGCACGAACAGGGAGCAGTGGGTTACCGCTACCTGACCAACCGGCAGCTTTCGGATGAAACCATTGTTCATTTTGGACTGGGATATGCCAATAAGACCAGCGACGATTTGTACCGGTATTTAAAAAGCAAGGGATATGACGACAACCTGCTGGCCCAGACGGGACTGGTTACCATTGAAGAAAAAGGAGCCCATGATAAATTCTGGAACCGGGTCATGTTTCCGATTCTGGACGTCAACAACCGGGTCATTGGTTTTGGAGGCCGCGTTATGGGGGACGGCGAGCCTAAATATCTGAATTCGCCGGAGACAAAAGTATTTGATAAGAGCCGGAATCTGTATGGTCTGAATTTTGCCAGGGCATCCAGGGAAAAATATATTCTGATTTGCGAGGGATATATGGATGTCATCGCTATGCACCAGGCCGGATTTACCAATGCGGTCGCTTCTCTGGGAACTGCGTTTACTTCCCAGCACGCCATGCTGTTAAAACGTTATACGGATCAGGTTATCTTAACTTACGACAGCGACGGCGCCGGTGTGCGGGCGGCACTTCGGGCAATTCCGATTTTAAAAGATGTGGGAATGTCGGTAAAGGTGCTGAATATGCAGCCGTATAAAGATCCGGACGAATTCATGAAAAATCTGGGGGCAGAGGCATTCAGAGAGAGGATTGCCCAAGCAAAAAACAGTTTTCTGTTTGAAATTGATGTCTTAAAAAAGAATTATGACATGAATGATCCGGAACAGAAGACCCGGTTTTATCAGGAAACAGCAAAAAAGCTTCTGGAGTTTCCAGAAGCGCTGGAGAGGGACAACTACATTCAGGCCATATCCAGGGAGCATTTTATTCCTTATGAGGATCTGCGCCGCCTGGTAAACCAGATGGGAAGCAGGATTGTGCCTGGAACCCAGTCGTCCCAGGAACGGATTCAGAGGCAGAAAAAGGAAAAAGAAGATGGGGCAAGACAATCCCAGCGGCTTCTTTTGACTTGGCTCATTGAAAATCCATCTTTATTTGAAAAGATAGAAGGGATTATCGGCCCCCAGGATTTTACGGAAGATTTATACCGCCAGACGGCAGAAATGGTATTTGCAGGACATCAGGCAGGCAATTTGAATCCGGCGTCCATTCTAAACCATTTTATTAATGACGAAGATACCTACAGACAGGTAGCGGCGCTGTTTAATGCGAATTTAAAAGAGTCGCTGAACAACGAAGAACAAAAGAAAGCATTTTCTGAGACCATTAAAAAAATCAAGAAAAATAGTCTGGATGCGGCCAGCCGAAGCGCCAGAGATATTGAAGAACTTCAAAGGATTATCAAGGAGCAGGCAGCGATTCAGAATCTGCACATTTCATTGGACTAACTGGAATAGGAACTGCAAAAGGATGGAGAATATGGACGAAAAAACAATGAGCTTTGAAGAAAAGCTTATGGGCCTTTTAGATCAGGCAAAAAAGAAAAAGAACGTATTGGAAAACAGGGAAATCCTGAACTATTTTAAAGGGGAAATTTTAGGCCCGGATAAGCTGGACAAAATTTACGAATTTCTGGAAAACAACGGAGTGGATGTTCTGCGGACAGAGGAAGAGGAACTGGACGAAGAATTGTTCTTAGAAGAAGGCATGGAAGACGAAGAAGAGATCGATATGGAACACATCGATCTTTCTGTGCCGGAAGGCGTCAGTTTAGAAGATCCGGTCCGGATGTATTTGAAGGAAATCGGAAAGATCCCGCTTCTTACAACTGAGGCAGAGATTGCCCTTGCAAAGAGGATGGAACTGGGAGATAAAGAAGCCGGAAAACGTCTGGCAGAGGCCAATCTGCGGCTGGTGGTCAGCATTGCCAAACGGTATGTAGGCAGAGGAATGCAGTTCCTGGATTTGATTCAGGAAGGAAATCTGGGATTGATTAAAGCAGTGGAAAAGTTTGACTATACCAAGGGATATAAGTTCAGCACGTATGCGACCTGGTGGATCCGTCAGGCCATTACCAGAGCCATTGCCGATCAGGCCAGAACCATAAGAATCCCAGTTCATATGGTAGAAAGCATTAACCGTCTGATCCGGGTGTCCAGACAGCTTTTGCAGGAACTGGGCAGAGAACCTTCTCCGGAAGAGATTGCAGAACGCATGGAAATTCCGGTAGAGAGAGTCCGGGAGATTATGAAGATTTCCCAGGAACCGGTATCATTGGAAACACCGGTTGGAGAGGAAGAGGACAGCCATCTGGGAGATTTTATCCAGGATGACAATGTGACAGTGCCTCAAGATGCGGCGGCATTTACCCTTCTTCATGAGCAGTTAATGGAGGTGTTAGACACCTTGACAGAACGGGAACAGAAAGTATTAAAATTGCGGTTTGGCCTGGTTGACGGAAGACCCAGAACCCTGGAAGAAGTGGGAAAGGAATTTAACGTAACCAGAGAACGGATCCGGCAGATTGAAGCCAAGGCCCTCAGAAAGCTCCGCCATCCAAGCCGCAGCAAAAAGCTGAAAGACTATCTGGACTGACAAAACCTGTTCTGCATACGGACAAAGTTAGGAGCATAAGATACATGAGATTATCAAAACGACTAGAATTGGTGGCTTCTTTTGTACCTGCGGGAAGCCGGCTGGCAGATGTCGGCACGGATCATGGATATATTCCCATTGCATTGGCAGAAAGAAAAGTCATTTGCCACGCCGTTGCAATGGATCTGCGTCCAGGACCATTAGAACGGGCAAAAACCCATATCAGCCAGGCAGGTTTGGAAGAACAGATTGAAACCAGACTTTCGGACGGATTAAAGATGCTGAAGCCAGGAGAGGCAGACACTGCGATTATCGCCGGCATGGGCGGAGAACTGGTCATTCATATTCTGGAAGAAGGGCGGCATATGTGGAAAGACATGAGCCGGTTCATCCTTTCTCCCCAGTCGGATTTGGATAAAGTCCGCCGGTATCTGGAGCAGTCCGGATTTACGATTGAAAAAGAGGCGATGGTAGAAGAAGAGGGAAAATATTATACAGTAATGGAAGCGATCTGGAAGGAATGCCCGGAATCCGTTTCTGTGGGGGAACAGGGAAAGAAAAGCTGGTATGCGTATGGAAAGCATCTGATTGAGAATAAAGATCCGGTTTTGGTATCGTTTCTGGCAAAGGAGGAAAAACGGGTAATAGGAGTTCTCTCCAGACTGGACAACGGAGAAACGCCCTCAGAAAGCGTGGAGCGGGCGATCTTCCAGCTGGGGCAGGAGCTGACCATCATCAGGGAAGCCCAGGAGGAAATGGGGCTTAGATAGGAGGCATATATGGCAAGAGTGTGGATTGACGGGGAATGGGAAGAGTATGCAGACGATGCAAAGTGGAAGGACGTTGCAGCCGTCCATCAGGATAGGTATTCCAATGATATTTTACTGGTCAGGGTCAATGGAAAACTGCAGGAACTTCATAAACAGGTAACAGACAAAGGAAACGTAACCTTTGTGACTGCAGAACAGGAGCCTGGAATACAGACGTATTTCAGAAGCTGTGTACTGCTGATGCTACGTTCGTTTTATGATGTTGTGGGAAATGAGAACATTGAACGGCTGGAAATTGAATTTTCCATCGGAAACGGTTATTTTGTAAAACCTATCGGCAATTTTAACCTGGATGAGGAACTGCTTTCCAAGGTGAAAAACCGGATGCACGAGCTGGTCCGGGAACAGATTCCCATTGTGAAGCGAAGTGTCAATACAGATGAAGCCATTGAGCTGTTCCACCGCCATAAGATGTATGACAAGGAAAAACTGTTCCGTTACCGGAGGGTTTCCAGGGTAAATTTATACAGTATCGG
Organism: uncultured bacterium; assembly: GCA_905215625.1. Classification (GTDB taxonomy): domain Bacteria; phylum Bacillota; class Clostridia; order Lachnospirales; family Lachnospiraceae; genus UMGS1370. The sequence goes on along the minus strand of CAJMQQ010000024.1, from coordinate 19,680 downwards.
TGGATTTGAAGATTATTATTACGGGTATATGGTGCAGCACACCGGATACTTAAAATATTTTGATTTGAGCTTATATGAACATGGCTTTGTACTGATGACGCCGAAAAAAGAAAATCCCAAGGTTCTTCCGGCGTTTGAACCTCAGCAAAAGCTGTTTTCAGTTTTAAAAGAATCCTTTGACTGGGGAGAGCGGCTGGATTTAAATAATGTAGGCGATTTAAATGAACAGATTGCTTCCGGCAGGCTGAACCAGCTGGTTCTGATTCAGGAAGCCCTTCAGGAAAAAAAGATTGCAGAGATTGCAGAACAGATTGCCTCCCAGCCGGAGAAAAAACTGGTAATGATTGCAGGACCGTCTTCGTCTGGAAAAACTACGTTTTCCCACCGCCTCAGCATCCAGCTGGAAGCGCTGGGACTAAGGCCTCATCCGATCGAAGTAGACGACTATTTTGTGAACCGGGAGGACAGTCCCAGAGATGAAAAAGGGGATTACGACTATGAAGCTCTGGAGTGTCTGGACGTCCGCCAGTTTAACGTGGATATGAACCGGCTTTTAAAGGGAGAAGTAGTAGATATGCCGACTTACAATTTTAAAACCGGTCATCGGGAATATAGGGGAGAAAAACTGCGTCTTGGAAAAGAGGATATCCTAGTGATGGAAGGTATCCACTGCCTCAATGACCGGCTTTCCTATACGCTGCCTAGGGAAAATAAGTTTAAAATCTATATCAGCGCCCTGACCCAGCTAAATGTAGACGAACACAACCGGATTCCCAGTACGGACGGCCGTCTGATCCGCAGGATGATCCGGGACGCCAGAACCAGAGGAACATCTGCACTGGAGACAATCCGGAGATGGCCTTCTGTCCGCAGGGGAGAAGACAAAAACATTTTCCCGTTCCAGGAAGAAGCCGACGCTATGTTTAATTCTGCTTTGATTTATGAACTGGCAGTATTAAAACAGTATGCCGAGCCGCTGTTATTCAGCATCCCAAGAGACAGTGAAGAATACCTGGAAGCAAAACGGCTGTTAAAGTTTTTGGATTATTTCCTGGGAGTGGGTTCAGAAAACATTCCGAAAAACTCAATTCTGCGGGAATTTATAGGAGGCGGCTGCTTCTAGGGCTGCCGCAAGGTACAAAGGGCACAAGGAGAAAACAGTCATGGAAGAATGGCTTACAATTTACAATGAAAGACACGAGAAAGCCGGCAGGGCGCTGCGGGAAGACGCTCACCGGGAAGGCCTCTGGCATGAGGTGGTACATTGCTGGATTTCCTGTTTTCTGGGTGGTCAGGAATGGCTGTATTTCCAGCAGAGAGCCTTTGACAAGGAAGAGTTTCCAGGCTGGTATGATATTGGCTCAGGAGGCCACATAAAAGAAGGCGAAACCAGGGAAGAAGCGGTGTGCAGGGAAGTTTATGAGGAACTGGGCATTGTTATAGAAAAGGAAAAGCTGGAATATCTGGGAATGACTGCCGAGACAGGAGAATTTGCCCATGTCTATCTGTACAGCCTGGATTTGCCTTCTTTTGCGCCAGGAAAAGAAGTAGAGAACATTATAGCGGTGCTCCCGGCCGAGTTTTTAAAGGGAGAGCAGTCGGATGATCCGGAATGGAAGATTGCCGGAATGGATCTTTACGGAGAGCCGTTTACAATCCGGAAACGGGAGTTTTGCAGTCATCCGGGAGAGTTTGAACGCCTGGTACTGCCAAAACTTTCAAATATACAGACAGGAGAGAACACAAGATGAAAACCATACTTTGCTTTGGAGATTCCAATACATTCGGTACCAACCCTAAAGGAGGACGCCACGAGCGTCAGGTGCGCTGGCCGGGACGTCTGGCCCAATTGTTAGGAGACGGGTATTATGTGATTGAAGAAGGGATGGGCGGAAGAACCACCGTCTGGGACGACCCGTTAGAGCCGAACCGGTGCGGAATCCAGTTCCTTCCAGTAGCACTCCAGAGCCATAAGCCGCTGGATCTGGTTGTGATATGCTTAGGAACCAACGACTGCAAGGCCCATTTTCATGCATCGCCCAGAGTGATTGCAAAAGGAGCAGAACGGCTTGTAAAAACCATCCAGGGCTATGATTATGGGGCAGGAGCACCTGTACCGAAAATCCTTCTGATTTCCCCGATTCATATTGGAGAAGACGTAGAGCATTCTCCATATGCCAGCTTTGACAGCGTATCCCCTGCAAAATCCAAGGCGTTAGCGCCTCTTTACAAGGAAGTGGCAGACCAGTATGGCTGTCTCTACCTGGATGCTTCCAGGGTGGCAGAACCCAGCAGCCTGGATCAGCTTCACATGGATAAAGAAAACCACGGGAAACTGGCAGAGGCCGTAAAAGGTGTAGTGGAGAGATATTTTGCAGACCAGATGGGAGAACGCGGCCATGAAGAAACAGCCTGTGATTAAGGACTTTTTGATTATCACATTTGCAACCCTGATCGTAGCGGCAGCCGTATTTTTCTTTTTAATTCCCAGCCATGTATCCGTAGGCAGCGTGTCAGGACTGGCCATGGTTCTGGCTAATGTAATCCCGCTTAATATTTCTGTGATTACATTTGTCCTGAACGGTCTGCTGCTGGTTGTCGGTTTTTTGCTGATTGGCTCCGAATTTGGGATCAAAACGGTATATACGTCTTTGATACTGCCGCTGTTTCTTGCTGTATTTGAAGTGCTTTTTCCGGATTTCACATCCATAAACGGAGATCCGATGCTGGATACGGTCTGCTATATTTTTACAGTCAGTATCGGTCTGGCAATACTGTTCAAACAGAATGCATCTTCCGGCGGTCTGGACATTGTGGCAAAGATTTTGAACAAATATTTTCATATGGAACTGGGGAAAGCCATGGCTCTTCCCGGTATGTGCGTGGCTCTGTCCTCTGCATTGTTTTATGATAAAAAGATTGTGGTTTTAAGTATTCTGGGAACTTACCTGAACGGGATTATTCTGGATCACTTTATCTTTGGAATGAACTTAAAAAAGCGGGTCTGCATAGTATCAGAAAAGCAGGAGGAAGTCCGGAAATTTATTATCCATACGCTGCGAAGCGGCGCTACGATATACAATTGTGCCGGAGCCTATGACAACCAGCCAAGACAGGAAATTATCACCATTGTGGACAAAAATGAATACGCTCAATTAATGACCTTTCTCTTAAAAACCGATCCAAAGGCCTTTGTAACGGTTTATACGGTGAATGAGATTATTTACCGGCCCAAATATTAAATAAGCCATAAACCTGAGAGATTTGAGAGGGATGAGAGATGACAGAGCGGCAAAAGGAAATTTTAAATCTTCTTATGGAAACAGATTATATGACGGCAGGACAGATTGGCGAAAGTTTGCATTTAAGTGACAGGACTGTAAGAAGCGAGATTAGAGAAATTAATCATGCTATAAAAAGAGAGGTCATTAAATCAAAACGCGGACAGGGATTTTGGACAGATTTTAAAGAGCCGGAAATAAAACTCCATGCATTCGGCCAGATAGAAGAAGGGGAAAATCTGGAGTGGGAGATTGTCCGCCGGGTTCTGTTTGAGGAAGAAAATTCTTATTTAGAATTAGCAGATGAATTATATATCAGCGATACCTTTTTGACTAAAATAATCGGCAGGGTCAATCGGAGAATGCAGCGGCATTGTAAAAAAGGGGTTATCCATAAACAAAATGGAAAGCTGGTATTAGAACTTTCGGAGGAAGATAAGAGAAATTATTATAGCATTTATGTAATTACCAGAAATCTAAATCAGTATTTTGAATTGGATAGATTTCAGAATTATTTTGAGTATGCAGATATTTCGTGGATTCGAAACGTTTTATTTGAAAGACTGAAACAAGAGGATTTAGCTTTTTATGATACTACCATAGTACGGCTCCTGGTGGAAATTGCAGTATTGACAGAAAGAATTGCAGCGGGTTTTCTGGTAACAGGAAGAAAAACGGCCAGAAAGGAGGACACCATTCGGGAGGAAGACAAGGTGGTGATGCAGATAGCAGATAAAATTGGCAGCTTTCTGGGTATGCCGCTGCCGTTGGAAGAATATGAATACTTTTCCCAACTGTTTCGAAATGATTTTTATCATATGGAAGGACTAGAGCGAGAGATAGCGGCTGAATTTTTAGATAAAATCCTGGTGGAAATCCATGTTGAATATGGGTTCGATTTTTCAAAGGATCAGGAATTTTACAAAGAAATGATGGCTCAGTTAATTGGCACATTGAGACGGACGGAAAACAGTCAGTATGTAATCAATCCGGTGCTGCATCGAATGAAAGCCCAGTATCCGCTGGAATATGATATTGCCATTTTCTTTGCAGACCGATTTAACCGGTTAATGAACTGTAAAATAGGAGAAGATGAAGTAGGGCTGATTGCGATTCATTTTATCCGGGCTATGGAAACCAGTATGATGCATACCGAAAAGAAAGTAGCCTTAATCAATCCTTTTGGCAAACAGGTAAAAGAACTGATGAAAAAAAGATTGGATGAAATGGGGGAATGCAAGTTAAAGATTGGTTATACATATTCTGTGTTTGATCTGCCAGAATATTTTCCGAAAGATATATTAGCAGTTCTTACCACAGTACCGTTGGAAAAGAATCCAACAGAAGTACCGGTGATTTTATGCCGTAATTTTTTAGATTATCGGGAAAAGGAAAAGCTTCTTACTATTGTGAGAAATGAGCAGGTAAGCAGCGTGAAAACCTATTTTAAAAAGCTGTTTCGCCCATCTCTGTTTTTTCCTGATATGGAATTTGAGTCCAGAGAACAGGCAATTGCTTTTATGTGCAGCCGTCTTTTGGAACAGGGCTATGTAGACGAAGAGTTTCAGGACAGTGTAATGAAGCGGGAAGCAATCGCGCCGACAGCTTTTGAAGAAGGATTTGCTTTCGCCCATGGAGTTGAAAATAAGGCCAAAAGTACAGCAATTTGTACGTGTCTGCTGAAAAACAAACTGGCTTGGGGCGAGTATAATGTGAGGATCGTATTTCTGTTTGCACTTTCACCAAGCTGGAATCATCGAGTAATTCCCGTATATAATGTGATGATTGACAATTTGATGAAGATGGGAGCAGTCAAGCGTCTGTCTAAAATAGAAAATTGCCAGAAATTTGTAGAAATGCTTTTATAGAATCTGTTTTTTCCGTTTCTTAGCGGAAAAAACAGATTCTATTTTATTTATCTTCCTGTCTATAATGAGAGTAACAAAAACAGAGGAGGAAGAAGTGTGAACGAGTTTCTTTGGGGAGGCGCTACCGCTTCCTATCAGTGCGAAGGCGGATGGAAAGAAGGCGGCCGGGTAGAATCCATGTGGGATAAATACCTTCATGACAAAAATCTGGAAAATGGTGATGTGGCCAGTGATCATTACCACCGATTTAAAGAAGACATCCGGATGATGAAAGAAGGCGGCCATACTAGTTACCGTTTTTCACTGGCGTGGCCTAGAATTATTAAAAATCTGGACGGAGAAATAAACCAGGAAGGAATTGATTTTTATAATGAACTGATTAATACCTGTCTGGAAAATGGAATAACGCCATTTGTCACGATTTATCACTGGGATTTGCCGCAGTATTTGGAAGAACTGGGAGGCTGGCTGAACAGAAAAACCTGTGAAGCTTACAGACATTACGCCAGGGTATGCTTTGATGCATTTGGAGACAGAGTGTTTCACTGGGCTACTTTTAATGAACCCAGATACTGTATTTTCAGCGGATATTTAATCGGAAATTATCCTCCGGGTCACCAGGATTTGCAGGAAACCGTAACGGGCTCCTATTATGTAATGCTGGCATCTGCAATGGCAGTAAAAGAATTTCGTGAAGGGGGCTACCAGGGTCAGATAGGTATTGTACATAGTTTTGCGCCCGTTTACGGAATCGATGGTACGATACAGACAAAAATTGCTATGCGGTTTGCAGATAATTTCTTTAATAACTGGATTTTGGATACTGCGGCTATGGGAGAAATCCCAGGCGATATGTTAGGAGAACTTTCAAAAACCACCGATTTGTCTATGATGCAGCCGGAAGATCTAACGATTATAAAAGATAATACCGTAGATTTTCTGGGGCTCAATTATTACGCAAGAGCGGTAGTAAAGCCTTATGAAAAAGGTGAGACCACATTAATTGTCAATAATGCAGGAACCAAAGCAAAGGGAACATCCCAAACAGTGATTAAAGGATGGTTTGAACAGGTAAGGCCGGAAAACAGCCGTTATACCGAATGGGATACTGAAATTTTTCCGGAAGGCCTTTACGAAGGAATCCGGCAGGTGTGGAAAAAGTATCATCTCCCAATTTACATTACGGAAAATGGAATTGGACTTTACGAAGATGTAAGCGGAGATATGGTAGAGGATGAAGAACGAATCCGGTTTATGAATATGCATATTAACGCACTTTTAAATGCAAAAGAAGAAGGATGTGATGTGAGAGGATACTTTGCATGGTCGCCATTTGACTTATATTCATGGAAAAATGGCACAGAAAAGCGTTATGGACTGGTAGCAGTTGATTATAAGGATGATTTAAAAAGGAAGCCTAAAAAAAGTTTTTATTGGTTTAAAAAAGTTATAGAGACCAATGGGGAAGAAATCGCAAGAGAAACTTACGGGGAGGTATGAGAATGAACATTCAAGAGATGAGTCTGGCAATGGAGAAGTACGTAATGCCAGCAGCAAACAAATTAGGCAATGAGCGCCATCTTCGTGCTATTCGGGATGCATTTATGTCATTGCTGCCAATTACTTTTACAGGAGGTATTGCAGCGGTAATAAGTTCTGCACCTTCTGTAGAAAGTGCCGGAAATGGACTGACATTAGCGTGGGCTCGCTTCGTGGCAGATAATGCTACAATTTTTTCCTGGATTAATGCGTTGACGTTAGGCGCTATGTCGCTTTACATCTGTATAGGGATTATCCATTTTTTATGTAAAACAGAAAAAATAGAATCATTTTTGCCAATTCTTTTAGGCGTATGCGGTTTCTTAATGCTGGTAGTAGAACCGCAGTCCTTGGGCTGGGACGGCAAGGTGGCAGAAATATCATATATGGATGGCAAAGGACTGATTGCAGCCATGCTCATTTCCATATTGACTGCGGATCTTTATTGCTTCATGAGAAAACGGGAATTTGGCAAAATTTCGCTTCCTGATACAGTACCAGCGTCGTTATCGGATGTGTTTGCTTCGATTGTACCCGGGGCAATACTGATGATTCTCTATATTGCAGTTTTTGCAGTGATGAATAAGATGGAAACGACGCTTCCTAAATTAATCTACGGTATTTTATCCCCATCTTTGGCGGCTGTAGACAATTTGGGATTTACAATTGTAATTACCTTACTGGTACATATATTTTGGTTTTTTGGCATTCACGATGCGGCTCTGTCTGGCGTGTTAGCACCGATTCGTGATGGAAACCTGTCTCTAAATGCAGCTGCGCAGGCAGCAGGAGAGACATTGCCAAATATTTTTACTACACCGTTCTGGGTATACTTTGTAGTAATTGGAGGATGCGGTTCGGTACTGGCTTTAGCGGTTATGCTGGCAACTTCTAAATCAAAGCAGCTAAAAGCCATTGGCCGCCTGGGATTGATTCCTGCATTTTTCAATATTTCAGAGCCTATTATTTTTGGTTTGCCGTTAATGTTAAATCCAATATTCTTTGTTCCTTTTTTATCCACTTCTGTGATTAATGGAGCGATTGCATTTTTGACGATGCAGTTTGGATTGATTGGAAAGAGCTATGCCATGCTTTCCTGGCAGATGCCATCGGTTATCGGTTCGTTTTTTTCTACCATGGACTGGAAAGCGCCGATTTTGATTCTGATATTAATTGTAATTGATGGACTGATTTATTTTCCATTTTTTAAAATGTATGAGAGAACAATGGTAAAGTTAGAGAGAGGAGAAGACAATGAAAAAGATTCTATTGCTGTGTAATGGCGGGCTGTCAACAGGTATTTTGGTGAAGAAGATGAAGGCTGCGGCCGGGAACCAGGGATATGAGTGTGAAATTTTGGCCGCTCCGGTGGCTTCTGCAGAAGAAGAAGGAGGAAATGCAGATATTGTTCTGTTAGGTCCCCAGGTACGCTTCCAAATGGAGATCGTAAAAAAACAGGTTGCCTGTCCGGTCGTATCAATTGATCCAGTATCTTATGGAACTATGAACGGGGAAAAGGTTTTGGCTCAGGCCAGAAAAGAAATGGGGGAATAACCATGGAACATGAGGAGTTAGAACTGGTATGTCTTCAGATTATTACAAATGCGGGAGAGGCCCGCAGCGAATGTATGGCAGCGCTGACAGCGGCATCAGAAGGAAGATTTGATGAGGCTGAAATGCATCTGAAGACAGCAGCGGAATGCAGAAAGGCAGCTCATCAGATACATACCAAACTGATAACAATGGACGCAGGCGGAGAACTGAATCAGATTACTTTGATAATGGTTCACAGCGAGGACATTATGATGAGCGCAGAACTGACCTATTCATTATCTGAGGAAATGGTAAAGATGTATCATAAACTGGCTGGACAAGGCTGAAAAAATATGTTATGATACCAGTGTTTTGAGCAGGACAGATGGTCGCTGCCATGAAACCGAAAGGTCATGGGAGAGGAAAGTCCGGGCTTCACAGGGCAGGATGCCAGATAACGTCTGGTGGAGGCGACTCTAAGGACAGTGCAACAGAAATAAACCGCCGCAGCAATGCGGTAAGGGTGGAAAGGCAGTGTAAGAGACTACCGCCCGGCTGGTAACAGGCGGGGCATATGTAAACCCCATTCGAAGCAAGACCGAACAGAAAGCATAAGGCGGCCCGTCTGCTTTCGGGTAGGTCGCTTGAGCATACTGGTGACAGTATGCCTAGATAGATGACCATCCAACGACATAACCCGGCTTATCGTTTTACTCAAAACTTTCATTAAAAAAAGGACTCCCTGGTTTTCAGTCTGAGAGCAACATTACACAGACGAAAACCCAGGGAGTTTTGTGATCGGAATTATTTTTTTCGTTTGCCGCTGTATTCTTCGTCGCAGTACAGACAACGGTAGGTTTCTTTGTTTTTGTCAGAGAGATAGAAAATATGAGGCAGTTCCTGCTCGATTGAGGTAATGCATCTGGGGTTTTTGCAGTGAATGACATTGGTAATCCGCTCTGGCAGTTCTACCCGTTTCTTTTCTACAATTTTATTGTCACGGATAATATTGACTGTAATATTGTGGTCAATGTAGCCCAGAACATTCAAGTCAATCAAATCCATGCTGCCTTCGATTTTAATAATGTCTTTGCGCCCCATTTTGTTGCTGCGGGCATTTTTGATAATGGCCACCTGACATTCCAGCTTGTCTAAGCCCAGATGATAGTAAATGTCCAAGCTGCGTCCGGCTTCAATGTGGTCTAATACAATGCCGTCTTTTAATCCGCCGATATTTAACATGGTTTTTCCACCTCCAGTAACGTCATAATCAGAGCCATACGGACATATACTCCGTACTGTGCCTGTTTAAAGTAAGCGGCTCTTGGATCGTCGTCCACTTCTACAGAGATTTCGTTGACTCTGGGAAGTGGGTGAAGGATAAACATATCCGGTTTTGCCAGCTTCATTTTCTGACGGTCCAGAATATAGCAGTCCTTCAGACGAATATAGTCTTCTTCGTTGAAGAAACGTTCTCTCTGGACTCTGGTCATATACAGGATATCCAGTTCTGGAAGGGCTGCGTCCAAACTGTCTACTTCTTTAAATTCAATATGGTTAGCCTCAAGCACATCTTCACGGAGATAATCGGGAATCCGAAGTTCCGGCGGGGAGATTAAAACAAATTTTACATCCGGATAACGAACCATGGCATGGATTAAAGAATGAACGGTACGTCCGAACTTTAAGTCACCGCAAAAACCGATGGTCAGATTGTCCAGGCGTCCTTTTAAAGAACGGATGGTCAAAAGGTCGGTAAGGGTCTGGGTCGGATGCTGGTGGCCGCCGTCCCCGGCGTTGATAACCGGAATCTGGGCTACCTGGGAGGCAACCATAGGAGCGCCTTCTTTCGGATGGCGCATAGCGCAGATATCTGCATAACAGCCAATCATACGGATAGTATCTGCAACGCTTTCGCCTTTTGCAGCAGAGCTGGAATTGGCCGAAGAAAAACCGAGGACACTGCCCCCTAAATTCAGCATTGCTGCTTCAAAACTTAAACGGGTGCGGGTGCTCGGCTCATAAAAACAGGTAGCTAATTTTTTGCCGTCACATACGTGAGCGTATTTTGGAAGATTGCCGGCAATATCGTCAGCTAAGTCCAGTAAGGTGTTGATCTCTTCCACAGAGAAATCCAGTGGATTTAACAAGTGTCTCATGCAATTCTCCTTTGAATCTATGTAAATTTCTGAGTTTGTCCTATTATACAGCATATCAGGAGAAAATTCTACAATTTTTACAAAAAATATGATATAATTCTTTTTAATGCTGAAATAAGGAGCAAAGGAGGGGCTGCAATGGCGAAAACACTGGAGCAAATTGTACTGGAAGGTCTGGCTGGCGACTGTTGTTCCATGGAAGAATTGTTTGTTTTGTGGCAGACAACCCAGATGCTGGAAGAAAACGCGTATGGCAGGACCTGTTATGAAGAAATCGATAAACGCAGTTTTCATGTAGACGGCATTATGGATCCAGATCAATATGCCGGAGTTTTATATATATTAAAAGAACCTAGCTTAAAGCACTACCTTCAAAAAGGACTGACGTTTCCGGTTCTGACGGATGTGCGCAGGGAATACCGCAGTTACCAGAAGGGCTATGAAGATGAGCGCGGGTATCTGGCGGGGATGCAGCGTATACTTTTGGGAGAAGAAGGGGCAGCTATGTCTGCTGGGAAGATTATGGATACGCTGGCCGTGATGTATATCAATAAACGGGGTGGAAAAGAGGTTTCAGACAGCGTTTGGATGAACTATGGCTACGAATACATAGAATTTGTGAAGCGCCAGGTTCGCTTGCTGCATCCCAAAGTCATTGTGTGCGGCGGGGAAGAGATTTTTAAAATGATTGTAAAAGAAGTATTCCGCAATAAAAAGAGCGTCCGCAACAAAGGAGAGCATATGATCTGGAAAGGAAACGTCCAGGATTACCAGTTTGCGGCGGATAAAAATTATCGGCATACCAAAGATCAGGATAAGACAGAAGTTGTGGTAGTAAATATGTGGAATCCGGCTTACCGGATGAATAAAGACCAGTATCTGTCTCCGGAAGAATATCTGGCAGAATTCCACCAGCGGATTACCGGTATCTGGTTAAGGAATCCGTAAGGAAACTTAAGAAATAAAAAGAGACAAACAGCCTCTTGTCTGCTATACTAACCATAAGGCAGAAATGCTGGAAGTTAGAGAGGGAAAGGAAGCAGAAATCAGAAATTATGGCAAATCAACCAGGCGGAAAAGAGCGGGTTCCCATTATCCGCGTCAGTAATTTGTATAAAATATATTGTGTTGGGGATACGAAAGTCCGCGCCTTAAATGGGGTGGATTTTGAAATTTATAAAGGAGAGTTCTGCGCCATTGTAGGAACTTCTGGATCTGGTAAATCTACGCTGTTAAATATGGTGGCAGGCCTGGAACGGCCTACCAAGGGAGAAATCGTAATAGCTGGAAAGCATATTGAAAAGCTGTCAGAAAAGGCATTAGTGGCTTTCCGGAGAGAACGGGTCGGATTTATTTTCCAGTCATATAATCTGTTAAACACCATGAACGCAGTAGAAAATGTGGCCATGCCCCTGTCGTTCCGCGGGATGGCAAAAAAAGAACGAATGGCCAGGGCGCAGAAGTATTTAAACCTGGTTGGAGTAGGGGATCAGGCGAAGCATATGCCAAATCAGATGTCCGGCGGACAGCAGCAGCGAGTGGGAATTGCCAGGGCTCTGGTAGTGAATCCCCAGATTATTTTTGCAGATGAACCGACGGGAAATCTGGATTCGAAAACCACGATGGAAGTCATGCGGCTGATGCAGAAAATTGTCAGGGAGCGCCAGCAAACCCTGGTTATGGTAACCCATGACAACAACCTGGCGTCTTATGCAGACCGTCAGATCCGGATTATTGACGGAAAGATCGTAGAAATTATTGAAAATACACCGCAGGAACGTGCGGTACAGGAGGATTAAGAGATGAAAATGAAAAGGATGTTTGCCGTTTTTGCTGCGGTGCTGATGCTGGTTCTGTCCATGTCCGGACAGGCGTTCGCCGCATTTATGGATGTAGGCAACAACCAGTATCTGGTGGCAAAGAAGATCCCAGAAGGAAAAGTAGGAAAGAGCCTGAGTATTCCTATCACGATCAATGCCGGAGAAGAAGATATGGAAGGCGTATGGGTTGGCCTGAGTGCAGACATTTTTGAGTTTAACCAGATTATGTCTGACGAATCCAACGGCGACTATACGGTCAGCAATTATCCCTTTGAGATTACCCAGGATACCTTTAAACCGAAGCGCCTGGGCAGCATTAAGCCAGGAAAAAGCAAAAGCACCAGCATTTCCGTAAAGCTGAGAAAAGACCTGCGGGCAGGTTATTATTCCATTCCGATTTCCATTTATGTGGATTGTGAGGAAGAACCAGATACCGACCGGTACTGGGTAAAGGAATACTTAAATATTTACGTTGCCGAGTCTACTGGAAGCAGTGAGTCAGAAGAAGAGAGCAGTACCGTCAGCTTTGTACTGGGCGAGGGACAGTCTACTCCTTACGGGACTTATCCCAATGTGATGAACTTTGCGATTAATATGCGCAATAACAGCAAATTTAAAGCCTATGACGTAACGGTCAGCATGGTGCTGGATGCAGACAGCGCAAAGTTTCCGTTTAATATTAACGATGGAAACTATGACCGGCATTACGATTTAATAGAAGAGGGACAGACCGTTGAAGTTCCTTACAGCATGGCAATCCGGCAGGACAGCTATTCCGGATTCTATCCCATCCAGTTTAAAATCTCTTACCGGGATTCCCAGGAAGGAGATTTAAAGAACCAGGAAGCGACGATGTACGTCCAGATTGTCAGCAAAAGTAAGGAAGATTCTCTGGGGGATTTCAATGCCAATGACCGAACCAGGGCCAGAATTATTGTAGACAGTTACGAGACCATACCGGAAGAGATTTATGCAGGCCAGGAGTTTGAACTTGTTTTGCGGATGAAGAACGCTTCCTCCAATGTACCGGCCAGCAATATTTTGTTTACGCTGGAGTCAGAAAAAGTTTCTGACAGTGCCGTTTTTACTACCGAAAACGGGGCTAATTCTGTAGTAGTCAATTCCCTGGCGGCTGGGGGTACCGCAGAGGTTCGCATGAAATTTGCCAGCAAGGGAGGAGCGGATCCCCGATCCTATTCCATTACGATTAAGGAAAAATACGACAGTCCGGAATTTAAAAATGCAGAAGAGACGGTAACCGTTGATATTCCATTAAAGCAGGAAGCCCGTCTCAGTACCAGTACCATCGACATTATGCCGGAAAGCATCAATGTGGGAGCTGAGACCAATGTGATGTTTGGTATTAACAACACGGGAAAAGTACAGCTTTACAATGTAACAGCCCGATTTGAAGCCGACTCGATTAAAACGGAAGAAACCTATGTGGGAAATATCAAACCTGGAGAGACCGGCAATGTAGATACCATGTTGACCGGCGTGGCTGCTACTATGGATGAAGGTGTGATTCCCATCGTCATTTCCTATGAAGATGAAAACGGGAATGTCAGCACCGAAACCAAGGAAATGACGTTGTTTGTGACAGAAGCGATGCCGGAAGATATGGATTGGAGTACCGAAGCCGGCAATATGGACGACGTTGCAATGGCAGAACCAACTTCCTTGAAAGATAAGTTTATGGCGCTGTCTTTAGCAGCCCGCATTGGAATCATCGTGGGGGCAGCAGCCGTTTTCATTGGAATCATCATAGGAATTAAGGCTGTGATCCGTCACAGAAAAAATAAAAAACAGCAATTGGCAGAAGAAGAGGGGATAGACGATGAGATTTCGTGACCTTCTGGTTATGAGTTTAAATAATCTGAGACGGCGGAAACTGAGAACCGTTTTGACTGTTCTTGGAGTGGTCATTGGTACGGCATCCATTGTGGTAATGGTATCTTTGGGAATTGGCTTAAAGGAACTGACTATGGAGCAGCTTTCATCCTGGGTCAGTTTGACGGAAGTTACGGTTCAGCAGAATTACTCTATGGATACCGGCGCTGCCAGTGAAGACAGCTATATTACAGACGAAGCAATTAAGAAATTTTCAAAATTGGATCACGTAGTATCTGTTTCGCCGACTCTGCGGGTCTCGGCAGTCATGAAGCAGGGACCTTATATATGCGAATATGTGAATATACAGGGAGTGAGCCAGCATATGCTTTCCCAGATTCCTCTGGCAGAGGGAGGTCATCTTCCGGATCCAAATTCAGGACAGATGGAACTGATTTTCGGCAATAAAGTAGCCATGGATTTTTACAACAGCAAAACAAAAAAGGGATATTGGGATACCGGAGAACTGCCGGAACTGGACATGAATCAGCCTTTTTTTGTAATCTTTGATCAAAATGCTTATTACCAGTCTCAGTATCCCAGCGGAGATACTGCATCAAAACCGCCTAAAAAGTATATGATTAATGCGGCAGGAATGGAAGCAGGAGGAAAAGAAGATTACAGTCAGTACAGTTACAGTGTCTATACCAATGTGGAACAGTTAAAGGCTCAGTTGAAAAAGGTTTTCAAAAAGAATCCGATTCCTGGTCAGCCTACCAATAAAAAAGGAAAGCCATACAGCTATTTTGTATATGACAGGGCAAATGTCCAGGTAGACAGTATTGATAACGTAAAAGCAGTTCAGCAGGCTATTAATGAAATGGGATATCAGGCCAACAGTATGATTGAGGGTATTGAAAACCAGCAGAAACAGGCCAATATGATACAAGCTGTTTTAGGCGGAATTGGAGCCGTTTCCTTGTTTGTTGCAGCCATCGGCATTGCCAATACCATGATGATGTCCATTTATGAAAGAACCAAGGAAATCGGCGTTATGAAGGTTTTGGGCTGCGATATGGGAAATATCCGCAATATGTTCCTGATTGAATCTGGTTTTATCGGTCTGGCAGGAGGACTAATCGGCATTGGTTTAAGCTATGGCATTTCCTATGTTATTAATAACATTCAGGGAATCAGCCAGACAATGGCCGGAGTGGAAGGAGACATTTCCAGGATTCCGCCGTGGCTGGTGGGGCTTGCCATTACCTTTGCCATTGTAGTGGGAATGGGAGCAGGCTTTATGCCGGCTATGCGTGCCATGCGTTTAAGCCCTCTGGCAGCTATTCGAAATGAATAATGTGAAAAAACCACATAAAAAATACTTGCAATCTTTTGCAGAATCCAGTATGATTATGTCAGAACGTGTGACTGGCGGAACAAGTGGGGAAACCACAGGGAGCACGTTTCTGATTGAGCCGACCGCCTGGGCATCTCTTTTTTGAGATACCCAGGCGTTTTTTGTTGCCAAGAAATTTAAAATCAGGAGGAAGAATGATGAAGATGCTGTCATTGGCAGAAGAACTGAGAGAAAATTCCTATCCAGGAAGAGGAATCGTGATTGGAAAAAGCGAGGATGGAACCAAGGCGGTAGCTGCTTATTTTATTATGGGAAGAAGCGAAAACAGCCGTAACCGTGTGTTTGTAAAAGATGGGGAAGGAATTCGTACCCAGGCATTTGATCCGTCAAAGCTGACCGATCCCAGTCTGATTATTTATGCGCCGGTACGGGTTCTGGGCAATAAAACCATTGTTACCAATGGCGATCAGACGGATACCATTTATGATGGCATGGATCATCAGATGACCTTTGAGCAGTCTTTGCGCACCAGAGAGTTTGAGCCGGACGCTCCCAACTATACCCCTAGAATTTCCGGAATTATGCACGTAGAGAATGGAACTTATAACTATGCTATGTCTATTTTAAAAAGCAATAATGGAAATCCGGATTCCTGCAGCCGTTTTACCTTTGCATACGAAAATCCTGCGGCCGGAGAGGGACGCTTTATCCATACCTATATGCACGACGGAAATCCGCTTCCAAGCTTTGAGGGAGAGCCGAAACTGGTCAGCATCCCTAATGATATTGATGAGTTTACCAGCCTGTTATGGAATAATTTAAATGAAGACAATAAAGTGTCTTTATTTGTACGTTACATTAAGATTGAAGACGGAACTTATGAGACCAGAATTGTAAATAAAAACCATTAATACGGAATATAAGACTGTAGGAAAAGGAGAAAAATCAATGAATGAATTGGAGTTAAAGTACGGATGCAACCCAAATCAGAAACCATCCCGTATTTTCATGAATGATGGAAAGGAACTTCCTATTACGGTTCTTAGCGGCAGACCAGGATATATTAACTTTTTAGATGCATTTAACGGCTGGCAGCTGGTAAAAGAATTAAAAGAAGCTACCGGACTTCCGGCAGCAGCATCGTTTAAGCACGTATCTCCGGCAGGAGCAGCAGTAGGTCTTCCTCTTACCGATACGCTGACAAAAATTTACTGGGTAGATGATATGGGAGAGTTATCACCATTGGCATGCGCTTATGCAAGAGCCAGAGGCGCGGACAGAATGTCTTCATTTGGAGATTTTATTTCCCTGTCCGACGTATGCGATGCAGATACGGCAAAACTTATCAAAAGAGAAGTTTCAGACGGCGTAATCGCTCCTGGCTATGAACCGGAAGCTTTGGAAATTTTAAAATCCAAAAAGAATGGTAATTATAACGTTATTCAGATTGATCCGGAATATGTTCCTGAGCCGATTGAACGGAAACAGGTATTTGGAATTGTATTTGAGCAGGGAAGAAACGAACTGGAGATTAACAAAGAATTACTGTCAAATGTCGTAACGGAAAACAAGGAGATTCCAGACGAGGCCAAGATAGATTTAATGATTTCTTTAATCACATTAAAATATACCCAATCCAATTCTGTCTGCTATGCAAAGGGCGGACAGGCAATCGGTATCGGTGCAGGACAGCAGTCCAGAGTACACTGTACCAGACTTGCAGGCCAGAAGGCAGACAACTGGTTCTTACGCCAGGCGCCTCAGGTATTAAATCTTCAGTTTGTAGATGGAATCCGCCGTGCAGACAGAGATAATGCAATAGACGTTTATATTGGCGACGATTATATGGATGTGCTGGCAGACGGAAGATGGGAAAATGTGTTTAAGGTAAAACCTCCTGTATTTACAAGAGAAGAAAAGCGGGCGTGGTTAGACCAGATGCAGGAAGTATCTCTTGGCTCAGACGCATTTTTCCCATTTGGAGACAATATTGACCGGGCATTTAAGAGCGGCGTGAAATATGTGGCTCAGCCAGGCGGATCTGTAAGAGATGACAATGTAATTGAGACATGCAACAAATATGGTATGGCAATGGCATTTACCGGAATCCGTTTATTCCATCACTAAAATCCATTGGCAATGAAAATTTATATTGCAGAAAAACGGTAACAAACCGGCAGATGGCTTTTGAAGGCTGTCTGCCGGTTTTGACTTTTTGTATAAATGCAGATTAGGGGAATGTCCTCAGGCACAGGGCAAGCTGCCTTCGCATAGACTAAGAGTAAGTTTAGCTTTGAGGTGACTTTCTTTGAAAACTTTTCCAAAACCGCTTAGTGCCAGTGAGGAAAAAGATTACCTGGAGCGTTACAAAGAGGGTGACCAGGAGGCAAAGGCTGCGCTGATTGAACGGAATATGCGTCTGGTAGCCCATGTGATTAAAAAATACCAGTATACGGATTACGATATGGAGGATTTATTGTCAGTGGGAACCATCGGCCTGATTAAAGCGGTCAATACCTTTAATGTAGAAAAAGGTTCCAGACTTGCCACCTATGCGGCCAAATGCGTAGAAAATGAAATTTTAATGCTGCTGCGGGCAGGCAAAAAATTTTCCAGGGAAATTTCGATTTATGAGCCGATTGGAGTAGACAAGGATGGAGAAAGCGTCAGTCTGGTAGATTTGATAGAAATGGAACAGACCGAAACTATTGATACCCTGATTTTAAACCAGGACATACGGACGTTGTACGAAGCCTATGATTCCTGCCTGAAAGATACGGAAAAGACGGTAATCCGTCTGAGATACGGCTTATATGGGGGAAACGAACACACCCAGAGGGAAATTGCAGCAGTTCTTGGGATTTCCCGTTCATATGTAAGCCGTATTGAAAAGAGGGCGATTGAAAAACTACGGGAAGAATTTCAAAAATAACCGGCTGCCATGGGGGTTCGGAAAAAAGAGGAATCTTCAAAAACGAATCTGCATGGCTTTTTTGCGGAAATTTATAACAAATTATACAAAAAAACAAAAGAAATTGCATTGTGATTTTTTTTAATAAGTGTATAATAATAAACAGCTGCTT
This sequence comes from uncultured bacterium, assembly GCA_905215625.1. Taxonomy (GTDB): domain Bacteria; phylum Bacillota; class Clostridia; order Lachnospirales; family Lachnospiraceae; genus UMGS1370. The sequence continues at coordinate 1,210 of CAJMQQ010000024.1, read as the reverse complement.
TGTAAGGGGAAATTAAAAAGAAAGGCAGTATACGTAAAGCAGGTCCGTGATTCAGACACGATTCACAGGCCTTGAAAAAGGAGGATGTGTTATGGCAATTCTGGTAGCTGGCGGAGCAGGCTATATTGGAAGCCACACCTGTGTAGAATTATTAAATGCAGGTTATGAAGTAGTAGTAGTAGATAATCTTTACAATTCTTGTGAGGAAGCACTGAGAAGAGTAGAAAAGATTACCGGAAAAACGGTAACATTTTACAATGTAGACTTATTGGACAAACCTGCATTAGAGGAAGTATTCCAGAAGGAAAAAATCGACTCTGTTATTCAGTTTGCCGGTTACAAGGCAGTTGGCGAGTCAGTAGCGAAGCCATTGGAGTATTACCATAACAACATTACTGGTACATTAATTCTTTGCGACGTAATGAGAAAGTACAATGTAAAGAATATTGTATTCAGTTCTTCTGCAACTGTTTACGGCGATCCGGCATTTGTACCGATTACCGAAGAGTGCCCGAAGGGAGAAATTACCAACCCATATGGTCAGACAAAGGGAATGTTAGAGCAGATTCTGACAGACTTACACGTATCCGACCCAGAGTGGAACGTAATTCTTCTTCGTTATTTCAATCCGATTGGAGCCCATGAGAGTGGCACTATCGGCGAGGATCCGAAGGGTATTCCAAACAACCTGGTACCTTATATTGCCCAGGTAGCAGTTGGCAAGAGAGAATGCGTTCATGTATTCGGCAATGATTACAACACCCCAGACGGAACCGGAGTCCGCGACTATATTCATGTAGTGGATCTGGCAAAGGGACACGTATGTGCAATCCGTAAGCTGGAGGATAAAGAAGGCGTATCTATTTACAACCTGGGTACTGGTCATGGATACAGCGTATTAGACGTAATCCACGCATACGAAAAGGCTTGCGGCAAGGAACTGCCATACGTAATCGATCCAAGACGTGCCGGAGATATTGCACAGTGCTACTGTGATCCAGGCAAGGCAGCAAGAGAACTGGGCTGGAAGGCAGAACTTGGTATTGAAGAAATGTGCCGCGATTCCTGGAAATGGCAGTCTATGAATCCAGACGGATATAACCAGAACTAAATAAAGTCCAGAAAATGGATATTTGAGCGAATGATGTGAAGAAGGGGAGTGTCGCAAAATCATCCATAACGGATGATTGAGCGGCACTTCCGCTTGTTA
>CAJMQQ010000023.1 GCA_905215625.1 uncultured bacterium | reverse complement strand
TCTGCTGCTGCAAAGGACTCATGGCCTGCTAAGAAGCAGAAGCAGTCGGTCTCTTCTTCCAGAAGCATCTTTCCTAAGTTGCCGTGGCCCAAACCAACCTTACGCTGATCAGCAACGGAACCTGGAATACAGAATGCCTGAAGGCCTTCACCGATTGCTGCTGCTGCGTCTGCTGCTCTGGTGCAGCCCTTCTTGATTGCGATTGCTGCGCCTACAATGTATGCCCAGCAGGCATTCTCGAAGCAGATTGGCTGAATGCCTTTAATCTGGCTGTATACATCCAGGCCTGCGTCTTTTGTGATTTTCTCAGCTTCTTCCAGAGAAGCGATACCGTAGCTATTTAATACGGAATTGATCTTGTCAATTCGTCTCTCATAAGATTCAAATAATGCCATGACTCAATGATCCTCCTTTAATTCATCTATCAATTGTGATTTCTCGTAACTATTATTCTACTCTAGGGTCGATGATCTTCACTGCATCAGCAACACGGCCGTACTGGCCTTTTGCCTTCTCGTATGCGGTGTTAGCGTCGTCGCCTTTCTTAATGAAATCGGTCATCTTGCCAAGGTTTACGAACTGATAGCCGATAATCTGATCGTCTTTGTCAAGAGCAATACCAGTTACATATCCTTCTGCCATTTCCAGGTAACGAGGACCTTTCTTTAAAGTTCCGTACATAGTACCTACCTGAGAACGTAAGCCCTTTCCTAAATCTTCCAGACCTGCGCCGATAGGCAGACCGTCTTCGGAGAATGCACTCTGAGTTCTGCCGTATACAATCTGTAAGAACAGCTCTCTCATAGCGGTATTGATTGCATCACATACTAAGTCGGTATTCAATGCCTCCAGTAAAGTTCTGCCAGGAAGAATCTCTGCTGCCATAGCTGCGGAGTGAGTCATACCGGAACATCCCAGTGTCTCAACTAAAGCCTCCTGAATAATGCCTTCCTTAACGTTTAAGGTCAGCTTACATGCGCCCTGCTGAGGAGCACACCAGCCTACACCATGGGTTAAACCAGAGATGTCAGCGATCTGCTTAGACTGTACCCATTTTGCTTCTTCCGGAATCGGAGCGGCGCCATGGTTAACGCCCTGTGCTACTGTACACATCTTTTCTACTTCATGTGAATAAATCATGTTAAAACTCCTTTCAAATATGTAGTTTCGTAAAAAGCAGTAGTATGGATTGTTTATTTTTTGACATCATACTTATTCCTATTTTCTCACAAAATCGTCTTTTCGTCTATACTTTTTCCAACTTTTTTCCCTAAATTTCGCATCAAACTTTTTTGTTTACGATTTCTTTATTTTTTCTTTATCCTTTCTACCCCTGCTCCTATGGACAAAAGTCCTTGTCTCCGCTATACTTGTGCGTATGGAGTGTGATAAAATGAAGCTGATAAATTTCTTAAAACAATACCATGTTGTTCCAATTTTTTTCATTTTCTTCCTGCTGTATCTGATTATCGGCGCCTGCGCGCCCTTCTTCCGTTACAAATCCCTTTCCAAAAAAGCAGAAGAAGATATTTCTTCTGCCACATATGTACAAGGAACGCCTGGATGTGAGCGGGTGATGCTCTTAGAAACCAATATAAGCGCCTGGGAAGAACGTATGCGCATGATGCAGCTTGCGGAAAAAGAAATCATTCTTTCTACCTTTGATTTCCGCGATGGAGAGGCTCCAAGAGATATTCTCTCCCTTCTTCTTCACAAGGCGGACGAAGGCGTAAAGGTCAAAATCCTGGTAGATGGGTTCTCCGGACTGGTCCGGATGGAAGGCCGCAGCCTGTTTTACGCGTTATCCAGCCATCCCAACGCAGAAATTAAAATTTACAATCCCATGAATCTTCTCCTTCCCTGGAGAACCCAGGGCCGTATGCATGACAAATACGTAATTGTTGACGATTCGGTGTTTATTTTAGGCGGCCGCAACACCTTTGACTATTTTATCGGTGACTATCCCACCAACAGCCGCAGCTATGATAGGGAAATCCTGGTCTATAATACAACCCTCAAGGACGGCCCCGGAGAAGGACTTTCCCAAGTAAGAGCCTACTTTGAATCCGTATGGAATCTGCCGAACTGCAAAATTTTCCACGATTCAGAAAAACTGGCCGACCGGAAAAGTGTCCAGAAGGAACGGCAGAACCTTATGGAGCGCTATGAGACCTTATCTGCATCCCGTCCGGATCTGTTCCAGACAGAAAAAGACGAAGTCCGCCAGTATTACCAAGACAACACCTGGGAAGCTGGAAAGATTACCCTGCTTAGCAATCCGACCCATCTATATGGAAAAGAGCCGGTTGTTTTCTCCACCATTACCCATCTGATTGAAAACGCCAAATCCTCTGTGATTTTCCATACGCCTTATATCGTTCTTAACGACTATATGTACGATACCTTAAAAATGGCCGGAAGCAAAGTTCCGGACATCCGGATTATGATTAATTCTGTAGAAAACGGCGATAATTTCTTTGCCTCCAGCGACTATATAAGGCGGAAAAAATGGATGGCAGGTCTGGGAATTCCCATTTATGAATACGATGGCGGCACTTCCTACCATGGAAAGTCCCTGGTTATCGACAATACCCTTTCCCTTATCGGATCCTACAACCTAGATCTGAGAAGCACCTACATGGATACGGAACTGATGTTAGCCATCGAAAGTCCGGATCTGGCCAGGGAACTGACCGGATATATGGAAGAATACCACAAAGACTGCCGGCGCCTCTTGGAAGACGGAAGCTATGAAATCCCCAATCACATTACCGTTGCCTCCGTTCCGGCATGGAAAAAGGCCGCATGGGCAATCGTCGGATTTGTCATGCAGCCGTTCCGGTTCTTATTATAGGGGTTTTATAAAGATTCTCAGGAAGCGTCCGAGCAGGATCTGCAGCGAAAGTACACCAGTTTTACCCTGTTCCCCGCTGTCGTTGCCTCCCGGCGCACGTCAAAAATACCCAGGGATTCAATAAACGGCGTGAATTTGGAATGTCCAAAGTTACGCACGTCAAAATCAGGGAACCGCTTGGCAAGCTGGTTGCGGAGTTCTCCGGAAAAAATCCATCCGTCATCGTCGGAGCAGCTTTCTGCAATACTCCGAACCTCTTTCTTAAACTTCTTCAGGCTCAGGGTATTTCTTGAGCCTGGAGATTCTTTTATCTCCTTTGCCGGCTTTTTCGACTTCAAAGCCGCTGCCGGGCTGGTATCCAGCGCTTTCTTTTTCTCTGACATAGCAGTCTCCAGTTCTTTGACCGACGCTGCCTGCTCCTTTTCCTCTTTTAAAATAGCGTTTAGCAGCAGATCCAGATACTTAAACTCATTACAGGCCGAAACAAAAGGAAGAGGGGTCTTACTCTCTCCCATTCCCAGCACATACATACCAGACTCCCGAAGTCTGGCCACCAGACGGGTAAAATCGCTGTCCGAAGAAGCGATGCAGAATCCGTCTACAGTTCCGGAATACAGAATATCCATAGCGTCAATGATCATGGCGGAATCTGTTGCATTTTTTCCAGTTGTATAACTGTACTGCTGAATCGGGATAATAGAATTCTCCAGCAATACCTTTTTCCATGATCCCAGTTTGGTGCTGGTCCAGTCTCCGTAAATTCTCTTATACGTCGCTACCCCCTTGGTTGCAGTCTCATCTAAAATTATTTTTACATATTTGTCGGAAATATTATCTGCATCGATCAAAATTGCTATTTTTAATTCCTTATCCATCGCCCTCTCCCTCCTGCTTGTTGACATCTCCTTTCAAACTGCCTATACTAAAGCTACTTTATAAGATTGAAAGGAGTTTCTATGTTTTCGATTGGTACTCACGTTTCTTCTGCCAAAGGCTATCTGCGTATGGGACAGGATGCTCTCTCCATAGGCGCCAATACTCTGCAGTTTTTTGCCCGGAATCCCAGAGGCAGCAAATCAAAGCCGTTAAACATTCCAGATTTAACAGCATTTCATAATTTTTTGCAGGAACACCACTTTGCTCCCATTGTAGGTCATGCCCCCTATACCTTAAATGCCTGTTCCAAAGATCCTGGATTGCGGGAACTGGCCGCCCAAATGTTTTCCGAAGATTTAACACTTATGAGCTACATTCCAGGAAACTACTATAACTTTCATCCAGGCAGCCATTTAGGTCAGGGATTTGACGCTGGTTCCGATTATATTGTCCAGATGCTGAATGCCTGCATGACTCCTGACCAGCCTACTACGGTGCTGCTGGAAACCATGTCGGGAAAAGGCACGGAAATCGGACGTACCTTCGAAGAGCTGGCCGTCATCTTAGACAAAACCGATCCGGCTCTTGCTCCAAAACTCGGCATCTGTATGGATTCCTGCCACATCTGGGACGCAGGCTATGACCTGCTGGAGTCCCTGGACAAAGTTTTAAATGAGCTGGATTCCGTCATCGGACTGCATAGAGTCAAAGCCTTTCATTTAAATGACAGCCAGAACTCCCTCGGCAGCAGAAAAGACCGCCACGCTTCCATTGGAGAAGGGTATCTAGGACTGGACGGCATCTGCTCCATCTTAAACCACCCGAAGCTTACGCATCTTCCCTTTATCCTGGAAACTCCTCAGGATCTGGAAGGACATGGCAGGGAAATCCAGTTGTTAAAAGAACACGTGAGACCCTAATCGTTTAGGAAACTGCAAACTGGCTGTTATAAAGTCTGGCATAAAATCCACCCTTTGCCAGCAGTTCCTCATGTTTTCCCTGTTCTACAATATGGCCGTCTTCCATCACTAAGATAGTATCCGCTTCCTTAATGGTAGACAGGCGGTGGGCCACAATAAAGCTGGTGCGCCCTTCCATCATTTTGGCAAACGCCTTCTGAATCCGTATCTCCGTACGGGTATCAATAGACGAAGTTGCTTCATCTAAAATCAGCATCGGCGGCAGGCACAGCATAACCCTGGCAATACAGAGAAGCTGCTTCTGGCCCTGGGAAAGATTGCCGCCGTCTTCGCTGATTACTGTATCATATCCCTGTGGCATCTTCCGTATAAAACTGTCTGCATGGGCTTCTTTTGCTGCCTTTACAATCTCTTCCATAGAAGCGTCCGGCTTTCCATAGGCAATATTTTCCCGGATAGTACCGGCTTTCAGCCAGGTTTCCTGAAGTACCATACCATAATTAGAACGCAGGCTCTTTCTGGTAATGTCCCGGATGTCCCGTCCATCTACTTCAATGCTTCCGCTGTTTACATCATAAAACCGCATGAGCAGATTAATAATCGTGGTTTTTCCACATCCCGTAGGACCTACGATGGCCACCCGCTTTCCTTTTTCTACCTTCAGGTTAAACTGTTCAATCAGCTTTTTCTCCGGTGTATAGGAAAAATCTACATTGCGAAGTTCTACCCTTCCTTCTGCCTGCTTTAACTCTGCTGCATCTGCTCTATCTTCTATCTCCGGTTCCTGATCAATCAAGGCAAAAACGCGGGATGCCGATACCAGCGCATTCTGAAGTTCTGTCACAACGCCGGAAATCTCATTAAACGGCTTGGTATACTGGTTTGCATAGCTTAAAAAGCTGGTCAGCTGGCCAATAGAAATCATGCCGCCAATCGCTGCATAAGATCCGCTTAATCCCACTGCCGCATAAACCATACTGTTGACAAACCGGGTAGCCGGATTGGTAATGGAGGAAAAAAACGTTGCCTTTAAGCTGTACCCAGCCAGGCGGCCATTGATTTCTTCAAATTTTTTCTGCGCTTCTTCTCCATATCCAAATGCCTGTACGACTTTTAAATTTCCTAGCATCTCGTCTACCAGTCCGGTCAGCTCCCCTCTGGTTTCCGACTGGTGTTTAAACATGGCATAACTCTTTTTTGCGATAAATCCCGCTACTACCAGAGACAGGGGCGTAAGAATTACCACTACCGCCGTAATCCATGGATTGACAGACAGCATAAACAACAAGGTTCCCACAATGGTCATCACTCCGGTAAACAACTGGGTAAATCCCATTAAAAGTCCTTCAGAGAACTGATCTACGTCAGTAATTACCCGGCTTAAGACGTCTCCGGATGTATGGCTGTCCAGATAGCTAATCGGCAGATGCTCCAGACGCTCAAATGCCTGGGTACGGATATCCATAACCACCTGATAAGTAATCTGGTTGTTGATATGGTTCATCAGCCACTGAGCCAGGGCGGTTGCCGCCACGGCAGCTCCAATTTTTATAAGGATTCCTGTCAGTCCGGCAAATTCCACCTGTCCCGGACCTATGATCAGGTCCACTGCCTGTCCAATCAGAATGGGCACATACAATGTCAGCGCAACAATGAAAAGAGCCAGAATCAGGGAAAATCCTACTTTCCATTTGTATTGGCGGATGTAAAGAAGAATACGCTCAATGGTTTCCCGGTTCTTTTTATCTCTCATACTGCTGTACCTCCTCCTTAGAAAGCTGGGACAGACAAATCTCCCGATACACCTGACAGGATTGGAACAGTTCTTTATGGGTTCCAGTACCTGCCAGACGTCCATCGTCTAACACCAGAATCCTGTCCGCATTTTTGATGGTTGCCGCTCTCTGGGAAACCAGAAATACGGTCATATCTTCCGTATCTTCTTTGATAGCCTGACGAAGTCTGGCGTCTGTCGCAAAATCCAGAGCAGAAGCGCTGTCGTCCATAATCAGGATATTTGGCCTTCGCACCAGGGCTCTTGCAATGGTCAGTCTCTGCCTCTGTCCGCCGGACAGATTGCGTCCGCCCTGATGAATGTCCAGATCCAATCCGTTTCCTTTTTCTTCTACAAATTCTCTGGCCTGGGCAGTCTTTAATGCCTGCCAGATTTCCTCATCGGAAGCATCCTTTTTGCCCCACTGCATATTTTCCCTTAACGTTCCTTTAAACAGAACTGCTTTTTGCGGTACTGCGCCTATCTGATTCCGGATGTTATCAAGCCGTCCTTCCCGCACATCGGTTCCATCTATCTCAACCCTTCCTTCAGTCACATCATAAAACCTTGGGATTAAGTTTACCAGGGTAGATTTTCCAGAACCGGTTCCACCAATGATTCCAATGGTTTCCCCTGCCATTGCCGTAAAAGAAATGTCCGTAAGGGACGGTTCTTTTGCCCCTTCATAGGTAAAGGTCACATGGGAAAACCTTACTTTTGGAATCTCTTCTCCTGCCTGACTCTTTCTGTAAACGTCCTGCGTTTCCGTTTGTTCTGCCTCTCTTATCCCTGACTCAATCTCAAATATGCTGTCTACCCGCTTCATACTGGCCATGGCCTTGGAAATCAGAATCATCAAGTTTGCCAGTTTGATTAATTCCACCAGAATCTGAGACATATAATTTACTAATGCCACCACTTTTCCCTGGGATAAAATTCCAGCATCTGCTTGTCTTGCCCCTGTCCAGATCAGGACTACAATCGCCAGATTAATGATTACATAAGTCGCAGGATTTAAAAGAGCCGCGATTTTACCCACAAATACCTGGGATTTTACCAGCAGGCTGTTTTCTTCCTGAAACCGCTTTGTCTCGCTGTCCTGGCGGTTAAACGCGCGGATTACCCGGACGCCCAGCAGATTTTCCCTGGTAGAAAGGGTTACCTGATCTAACTGTTTCTGCACCTTTTTATACAGCGGCATACTGATCAGCAGAATACCGAATACCACTATGGAAAGAAGAGGAATGGCACAGACAAATACCATGGCTCCTTTCACATCTACTGTAAATGCCATAACCATAGCGCCAAACACCACAAAGGGGGAGCGCAGAAACAGACGGAGCACCATGTTGACGCCGTTCTGGACCGTATTAATGTCTCCGGTCATACGGGTAATCAGCGTTGCCGTACCTACTGTATCGATTTCTGCATAGGAAAGCTTGTTGATGTGGGCAAACAAATCATTCCGAAGAGCCGTTCCTGCTCCAATGGCTGCTTTTGCAGCAAAATACTGGGCAGTCAGGGAACAGGTAATCCCGATTACCGCTAAAAGCACCAGCAGACCTCCCATTTTTAAAATATGCGCGCTGTCCTGGCTGCGGATTCCCACGTCAATCATACTGGCCACTACTAAAGGCACCAGCAGTTCAAAGCTGGCCTCCAGCATTTTAAACAGCGGAGCAATTATGCTTTCCTTCTGGTATTGTTTCAGATAGCCCAAAAGCCGTTTCATATTCTCTTCCTCCAAACCTGGTCCTTATCGTTAGGCCTTGTTATTTTCCTTTTCTCATGGTATATTTTTAACAAAATCTGAATAAAGGAGCGTCTTTTATGCTGACTTTCCTGCTGTTTGTACAGCGGCTTATTAAAAAATATACTTCTGACGAAATTACCGTTTATGCTGCCCAGGCCTCGTTCTTTATCATCATGGCGGCATTTCCCTTTACTATGTTGATGCTGTCCATTATCCAGGTCATTCCCAGTGTCAGCCAGAATGATCTGCTGCAGTTGTTCGGTCCCATTATTCCCCGGCAGTTCAGCCAGATCTTGTTCAGTCTGATCAACAGCCTTTACACCGAATCACCGGCTGCCTTGCTTTCCCTGTCTGCTCTGGCCGCTCTGTGGTCTGCGTCAAAAGGGATGCTCGGAATTGCAAAAGGGTTAAACCGGATCCAGGGAGACCACTCCCACCGTGGCTATATTATGACTAGAATTATCTGCTCTGGATATACCATTGTTTTTATTCTGGTTCTGATCCTTTCCCTGGTACTTCTGGTATTCGGCGATACTCTCAGTAATTTTATTTTAAGAAAACTTCCATTTCTGGTGTCCATTACCCAGTATATCATAAATGTCCGAACTCTGCTATCCCTGGGAACTTTAATCTTCTGCTTTACCGGCCTTTATACCTTCGTTCCCAACAGGGACTTAAACTGGCGGGAACAGATTCCAGGCGCGCTGTTTTCAACGGTATGCTGGATTGGTATTTCCCTGGGATTTTCCATTTATTTCCGTTTCTTCAATAAGTTTTCTTATACATACGGAAGTTTAACTGCCGTAGTGCTCTTAATGCTGTGGTTGTATTTCTGTCTCTGCGCCCTGTTTTTAGGTGCTGAAATCAATTATTTCTACGAAACACGTTCGTCAAAAAAGGACTTCTGATTCAACACTCTGAATTCTGAAGTCCTCTTATCTGACCGTCTGGCTGTTACTGCTGTTCTTCCAGATACTCTCCTAAAATGTCCATGGTAATGTCTATCAGTTCCTTTGTGTGGGCATTGGAAATGAAAATAGACTCAAACTGGGAAGGAGCCATACTGACGCCGTTGGTAATCATGTGATTGAAATAACGGCCGAATTCTGCAGTATCGGCAGTCTTGGCATCCTCGTAATTGGAAACCGGATGATCGGTAAAATAGATGCAGCTTAAGGAACCCACTCCCGTTACCTGCCACGGTTTTTGATACTTTTCAAACAGTTTTCTTGCGCTTTCCCTATAATAATCGCCTAAACCGTTGATATAATCGTAAATCTCCGGATGCTCATTTAACATGGTAAGCTCTGCCAGTCCGGCTGACATGGCTACTGGATTGCCGCTTAACGTGCCTGCCTGGTATACGCCGCCTAAAGGCGCTACCAGTTCCATCAGTTCTTTCCGTCCGCCGTAGCATCCTACTGGCATACCGCCGCCGATAATCTTTCCAAATGTGCTTAAATCAGGAGTCACTCCAAACCGTTCCTGGGCACCGCCTCTGCTTAACCGGAATCCGGTAATGACTTCATCAAAGATCAGCAAGGCGCCTTCTCTGGTACAGATGTCGCGCATTGCTTGTAAAAATCCTTCTTTTGGAACAACTGTACCCATGTTGCAGGCAACCGGCTCTAAAATCACAGCGGCAATCTGGCCTGGGTACTGGGCAAACAGCGCTTCTACGCTGGACACATCGTTGTAAACCGCTGTCAGGGTGTCCTGGGCGCTTCCTGCCGGCACACCTAAGCTGTCCGGAATTCCGCTTGTCATGGCGCCGGAGCCGGCCTTTACCAGCATAGAATCAGAATGGCCATGGTAGCAGCCGGCAAATTTCAAAATCTTATTGCGTCCTGTAAATCCTCTTGCAAGGCGGACCGCAGACATAACAGCCTCGGTTCCGGAATTGACCATACGCATCATTTCCATAGACGGAACCATCTGTTTTACCAGCTCGGCCACCTGGACTTCGATTCCGGTTGCAGCGCCGAAACTCAGTCCTTTTTCTGCAGCCTTTACCACTGCTTCATACACAACCGGATGATTGTGTCCTAAAATCATTGGCCCCCAGGATCCGATGTAATCAATATAGCGGTTGCCGTCTACATCCCATACGTAAGGGCCTCTTGCCCGGTCAATAAATCTGGGATGGCTGCCCACTGCCCGGAATGCACGGACCGGACTGTTGACGCCGCCCGGCATCAAATTCACTGCTTCGCTAAATAACTGCTCTGATTTTGTCATTACCCAATTCTCCCCTCATCCATGAATCTGGCCAGTTCTTTTGCAAAGTAAGTCAGAAGGATATTGCATCCTGCCCGGTAAATGCTGGCAGCAGTCTCACAGATTAAATTATCTTCATCAATATAGCCTAACGCTCCTCCTGCCTTGATCATGGCATACTCGCCGCTGACGCTGTAGGCAGCAACCGGAAGGTCAATAGCATCTGCAGTCTCTCTGATAATATCCAGGTAAGACAGGGCCGGCTTAATCATAATAATGTCCGCTCCCTCTTCGATGTCAGAAAAGACTTCTTTTAATGCCTCTTTCCGGTTATGGTAGTCCATCTGATAGCTCTTTCTGTCCCCAAAAGACGGAGCAGATCCCGCTGCATCCCGAAACGGGCCATAAAAACCGGACGCATATTTTGCAGAATAAGCCATAATCGGAATGGTTTCATATCCGTTATCGTCTAAAATTTCCCGAATGGCAGCTACCCGTCCGTCCATCATATCAGACGGCGCTACCATATCTGCTCCTGCCTGAACCTGGGACAGGGCGATTTTTGCCAGATATTCCAATGTCTTATCGTTATCTACATAGTGTCCGTCTAAAATGCCGCAGTGGCCATGGGAAGTGTATTCACACATACACACGTCGCCAATGTAGTACAGATCCGGCACGCTTTCCTTTGCTTTCCGGAACGCCTTCTGGATAATGCCGTCTTCCGCATAAGCACCGCTTCCGCAGGCGTCCTTGTGGTCGGGAATTCCAAACAGCATAACGCTTGGAACTCCTGCCTTTGCAACCTCTTCCAGCGCCTCCGGCAGACGGTCCACGCTGTAGCGGAACTGTCCCGGCATTGTAGGGATTTCTTCTTTAATATTTGTACCTTCTTTTACAAACATGGGATAAATCAAGGAAGACTTATCCATCCGGGTTTCCCGGACCATTTTTCTCAGAAGGGGGGTAGTACGCAGCCTTCTCGGTCTCTGAACCAAATCAATCATGATTACATCCTCTTTTCTCTTGTGTTGAGGCCAGAGTAAACATTTCTGCCTCATTCAAACATTCCATATTACTATAGCACATTTTACAATCCAAAATCAATCAGATTGTAGTCCTTCAGCGCCCAGATGCTGCATATAAAGACGACCATATCCGGTTTATGGGCTTTCAGATATTCTTTTACGGAAATCTTTGGCTCTATCCGCAAATCAATGGCTTCTACCTGGCGGATTCCCAGGCTTAAAAAGCTGGCTACCGGACGGACAAAGGAGTCCTTTAACAGCAAAAGGTTCTTATCGTTTTCTGCGTTCTCATTGGTAATCCGCATCAGGTTATAATCATCCCCTGTGTAGACTGCATAAGGAATGTGACTGTCATCGTAATACCAGGCGTCTGTAATCTGGCTAAAATCCAGGAGTGCCTGGGAAAAATCCCCTTCCCGAACAATCCCTCTGTCCGGCACTTCCATCCGGAGGCTGACCTCAAAATCCGGCAGAATTACGGAAATATCATCCACTCCCCCGAAATATTTTCCCGTTCTCTTTCCATAGGAACCTAAAAATCCTTCTGGGAAATCCTCCTGACAGAAATTTTCCCGGTTTCTTAAATCATCGTCAATCTCATAACCGTACTCTGCATTCAGGCGTTCCGCCAGTTTCTGATACCCCCAGAATGCTCCTTCTGAGTTCCAGTGGTGATCCGTATGGAAAAACAGTTCTTCATGGGAACGTCCTTCTTCATGGAGACTTTTTCGCAGATCCATTACGGAAACTCCCGCATTTTCCAGACATTCTATGACCCGATCCGCTGCTGGATTGACCTCGTCCGGCACTCCAAGCGGCAATCCGGTATCGTACTGGCACACTTTAGAAGGCGCAAATACACAGAGAAATGGGATTTCCAGTTCCCTGCAGTATTCACTAAGCTTTATCAGGCTGTCTGCAGTATCTTCCCAGTCAAAGTGATTGCTGAGACGTTCCAGATCTCCATTGTCCAGACGCACCGTGTCATTGCAGGTACACAGAAAAGCCAGGCGTTTTGCTAGTCCGTTTTCCTCAACAAACTGGTACCGGCCTTTTAGATCTTCGCTGTAATACTGTTCTAAAGAGCCGGAAACGGATGCCCAGGTTTTCTCCTGACTGTTTTCTGCCGCCGCCTTTGCTTCCGGCAGATTCCACACCGCCATACCGCAGATAAAAAGCAGAAACGCAGCAGTCAGTCCGTATCGGTTTATCATTTTCCATATCCGCATATCGCCCTTTTCTTCCTTTCATCCTGGTTCTAAAAGTTAAAATAAATAAATGGATTGTGTGCTCCCATTACCAGTTCGGAAACCGCCAGTAAAAACAGCAGAAACACCGTAATATGGACAGCCAGACGCCCAAAACCAGATCCGGTTTTTCCGTCTGCCCACGCCAGAAGACCGCCGATAACCGGCGTACTTCCCGCGATTGCCGCAAGAAAATACCAGCGGTACTCCCACACATAGTAAATCGTCCAGGACACGTCCGGATGAGCCGTTTCCAGGCCAAACATGGTTTTTAAGTACAGCGCTGCTTCTCCAAGGCTTGCAGATCGGAACAGAACCCAGCCGCAGATGACAAGAAGCAGGGTCAGAATCCGGTACAGCCACCCAACGCCCCATTTTTTCGCCCGCTCCGGTATCTGAAGCAGCTTTTCCCCAGTCAGAAGGACGAAGTAGAACAATCCCCAGCAGATAAACGTCCAGTTGGCCCCATGCCAGACTCCGGTTAAAAACCAGACTGCAAACAGGTTTCTTACCAGTTTCCACTTAGAGTCCACTCTGGAACCGCCTAACGGAATATAGACATAGTCCCTGAACCAGGTACTTAACGAAATGTGCCACCGCCTCCAGAAGTCGGTAATGGATTCTGCCATATAAGGATAGCGGAAGTTTTCCGGAAAATAAAATCCAAATAACTGTCCTAAGCCAATGGCCATATCGGAATAAGCGGAAAAATCAAAATAAATCTGGAAGGTATAGGCAATTGCTCCCAGCCAGGCGCCCCCTGTTGTCAGTTCTCCGGCTGCCGGAAGGGTAAAGATATAATCTGCAATTACCGCCATGGTGTTGGCAACCAACACTTTTTTAATAAATCCATACAAAAACCGGTGAATGCCTGCCGCAAATCCCTCTGCCGTCACCTTCCGGTTGTAAATCTGGTCGGAAAAAGTCTCATACCGGACAATGGGTCCTGCAATCAGCTGAGGAAAAAACGCAATATAGAGTCCTACATTTAAGATGTTTTTCTGAACCTTTCCATGTTTCCGGTATACGTCAATCACATAAGACATTGCCTGAAAAGTAAAAAAGGAAATTCCAATGGGAAGGGCAATTCTGGTTGGCACAAATATCTCATGTCCAGCCGCCCTGTTTACGGTCTCTATAAAAAAATTCATGTATTTAAAATATCCCAGCAGCGCCAGGTTGCAGACCACCATGACAATCAGGCACAGACGGCATCCGTATTTATGTTCCCGAAGCCGATCCACTGCCAGGCCAAATCCATAATTCATTCCAATCGATACTGCCATTACTTTGACAAATTCCGGCTCTCCCCATGCATAAAACACCATGCTGACGGCTAAAAGCCAAAGGTTTCTCACAACCTTTGGCAAAAGAAAATATCCGGCCAGGGTAATTGGCAGAAACAAGATTAAAAATGACATACTGGAAAATAACACGGTGCCTGCTCCTTTTTCTTAACGTTCTCTTTCGTTTTCTCTGCCCTTCCCTTCGCGGCAGATAACCGCTTCCGCAAAATTAACCGAAGCCATGGCGTCTTTGCAGTAGCAGTCTGCCCCTATGGACTCTGCATACTCTTTTGTCAGGACTGCTCCGCCTGCCATGATTTTTACCCATGGCGCTTTTTCCCGCAAAAGGCGGATAGTAGCTTCCATACTGGGAACCGTAGTGGTCATTAAAGCGCTTAAGCCTACAACCGGAACCTGTTCGTTCACTGCGCAGTCCACAATTACCTCCGGCGCCACATCTCTTCCCAAATCAATGACCTGGTAGCCGTAATTTTCCAGCAATACTTTGACAATGTTTTTGCCAATGTCGTGGATGTCGCCTTTCACGGTAGCTAAAATCACTTTCCCCTTCTTCTCCTGAGTCTGGCCGTTTTTTAACATCTCTGTTTTTAAAACTTCAAAGGCCGCCCCTGCCGCTTCGGCGCTCATTAAAAGCTGGGGCAGGAAAATCGTACCTTTTTCAAAGCCTTTTCCCACAAAATCCAGGGCTGGAATCATAACTTCATTAATAATTTCCAACGGCTGCTTTTCACTTAATAAATCAAAGGCAGATTGCCCGGCTTCCTCCCGAAATCCCCTTAAAACAGCGTCAAATAATCCATTGCTGTGCCCCTCTTTCGCTTCTTCGTCCGCTGCTTTTTTCTTTAAGGTTTCTCCCAGTCCAGCGCTTTGTCCGCTGTAAATCCCGATATAATCCCCGCACTGGGGATCTAAATCAGCCAACGCCCGGTAACAGTAATAGGCCCTCATCATGGCTTCAGAATTGGGGTTGATAATCGCCGCATTTAATCCGCTCTGCAGCGCCATGGTAAAAAATGCAGCGTTAATATTCTCTCTCTGAGGCAGTCCAAAGGAGATGTTGGATACGCCCAGAATGCTTTTTCCTCCCAGTTCTTCCCGGATTCTTCGAAGGGTTTCCAGGGTAGTCAAAGCCCCTTTGCTGTCAGAACTTACGGTCATGCAGAGACCGTCGATTAACAAATCCTTTGACTGGATTCCATACTGGGCGGCTTTTTGATAAATTTTTTTTGCAATACGGATTCGTCCTTCTGCCGTATCCGGAATTCCATCTTCATCCAGGCATAAGGCAACTACAGTTCCTCCATATTTTTTTACCAGCGGAAAGACTGCTTCCATGACTTCTTCTTTACCGTTTACCGAATTGATCAGAGGCTTTCCATTGTAAACCCGCATTCCCCGCTCCATTGCCCTGGTATCTGACGTATCAATCTGAAGGGGCAGATCGGTAATACTCTGGAGTTCTTTAATGACCTCTTCCATCATAGACGACTCGTCAATCTCCGGAAGACCTACATTTACATCCAGCACATGAGCCCCGTTATCCTGCTGGGCAGCGCCTTCCCTCAAGATATAATTTAAGTTGTGTTCCCGAAGCGCCTGTTTAAATTTGGATTTGCCCGTAGGATTAATCCGTTCTCCAATAATAATTGGATCCTGGCCAATGACCACTGCCTGGCCGTAGGAAGACACCACGGTCCGTCCCTTGTCTTCTGGCCACTGTACCGGGATATTTCTGCAAAGGGAAACCGTTTTCCTGATGTGATCCGGCGTAGTTCCGCAGCATCCGCCTACTACGACGGCCCCCATAGCGGCAATGTCTGCCATCTCTTCTGCAAACGTATCGCTGTCAATGTCATACACCGTCCTGCCGTTTTCGCTTCTTGGCAGACCGGCATTGGGGTTTACAATCACCGGAAGACTGGTTACCTTTAATAACTGTTCCACAATAGGTTTCATCTGTACCGGTCCCAGACCGCAGTTGACGCCGATTCCGTCTACTCCCAGTCCTTCCAGCATAGCCGTCATAGACTCGACTGTACCTCCGGTCAGCAGTTTTCCTTTTTCATCAAATACCATGGTAACAAAAACCGGAAGACTGCAGGCTTCTTTTACGCCCAGAACTGCTGCTTTTATCTCATAGCTGTCACTCATGGTTTCAATGAGAACGCCGTCCACTCCTTCTCCGGATCCGATCCTTGCCGCATCCCGGTATAAGGTTACCGCATCCTCAAATTCCAGATCTCCCAGGGGCTTTAACAGTTTTCCTGTCGGCCCCAGATCCAGAACGATAAACGCATCCTTTCCCGACTGGCGTACTGCCTCTTTTGCATTGGCTGCCGCTGCTTTTATCACCTGTTCCAGACTGAATCTGGTGCCATCATGGAACTTTAGTCCATTGGCGCCAAAGGTGTTGGTATTGATAATATCTGCCCCTGCTTCCAGGTAATTCCGATGAAGTTCCACCAGAATTTCCGGATGAAGGATGTTCCAGGTCTCTGGAAGTTCTCCGGCTGCCAGTTCCTTTTCCTGAAGAATACTTCCCGTACCGCCGTCAAAAAACAGCCGGCGCTTTTTCATCTCTTCCAATAATCTATACATGGCCAAATTCCCCTTTTCCTTTTCTATTTTTACGACTGACGCCGGTACATACAGTCTGTTTTCTGGCAGACCTCGCATCCCCGTACCTGGCAGCGGTAAGGCTTCTTACTGATTCCCATTACCGCTGTTACGGATTTGGAAGGCGTCATTAGCAGGCTGTCGGTCAGCTTAATCCCAATCCGCTTTCCCGCTTCTAGTCCATCCAGAAGGTTTTTCTGGATTTCCAGGGGAAAGTCCCCATATCCGGGACTAAATCTTGGACGCAGATACAGACCTTTTTTCTCATATTCTTCTTTCAGTCCCTGGCAGATGCTGTCGCAGTAATCCTCCAGCATAGCGGTCGCTGCGGCCTGAAGCACCACAGCCCTGCTCATCTGGAGCCTGGAATACTTTTGAATCAACTGATCTGCCCCTGCTCCAAGGGTTGCTGCAAAGACTGCAATTCTTTCACAGTCTTTTAAATTTTTCCATAAATTCCTGCTCTCGGTCTGAAAACAGGATGCGTCAATCTGATGGTTTTCTCCCAATGTAAGAGGATATTCTAAAACCATGTTTCTCGGCTCTGCAGCTTGTTCCAGTTCTTTCAGACAGGATTCGGCAAGTGCTCTGGTTCTGTCGTCTGCCTCATCCCGTTTATACCCCAGATACCGGAAAATTTCTCTTCTGTTTACTTCCATGGCGTCCCCTTTTTATACGATTTCCGACAAGCTCTCCTTAATCTGCATCGCCACATCCGGTTTGTTCATCGAGTATACGTGGATTCCATTGACGCCATTGGCAATTAAATCAATAATCTGCTCGGTTGCATAAGCGATTCCCGCCTGCTTCATAGCCGCCGGATTATCTCCAAACCGGTCTACGATGGCCTTAAAACGGGCTGGAAGATAGGTTCCTGACATTTTGCAGATACGGGTAATCTGTTTGGCATTAGTCACCGGCATAATTCCTGCAAGAACCGGTACCTGGATTCCCTTCTCCCGGATCCGGTATAAAAAATTGTATAAAATATTATTGTCAAAAAACATCTGGGTCGTCAGGAAATCACAGCCTGCGTCTACTTTTTCTTTTAAATGCAGAATATCTTCTGTCTTATTGGCTGATTCTACATGGCCTTCCGGATAGCAGGCCGCGCCAATGCAGAAATCTCCCGCCTGCTTAATCTCATAAATCAGTTGGGACGCGTACTGGTAATCATGGACCGGCGTCCCCTCTGCCGGAATATCTCCCCGTAAAGCCAGGATGTTTTCAATCTGATTATCTTTTAACTCCTGTAAAATCTGTTTTACGCTCTCTCTGGTCGAAGAAACGCAGGTCAGATGAGCCAGAGGCGTCACATTCCCCTTGTTTTTAATTGTGGATGCAATCTGGACCGTGTACTGGCTGGTTCCGCCTCCGGCTCCGTAAGTAACGCTCATAAATGCCGGTTTTGCCTGGGCAATCTTCAGCGCCGCAGTCTCTACAGACTGATAGTTGTCCGCCGTCTTTGGCGGGAATACCTCAAAGGACAGAGTTGGCTTTCCCTCTGCCAGGATGTCTCGTATCTTCATGTAAATTCCTCCTTTGCAGGCGGCCTTCGCCGCTGTCTTTCCCCCCCCAACAGCAGTGCTTAACCGATGTGATACAGTGCCGAATATTTTTCCTTCAGATAACGGACGTAATATCTGGGATTAAAATCTTCCCCTGTCGTATCTTTTAAAATCTGCCGGCTGGTCTTTAGCTTGCCGTACTGATGGATATTCTCTCTTAAATACTCTCTGATTTCATCTATCTTTCCTTCCCGGAGAAGTCCTTCAAAATCCATGACTTCTTTCATATGGAAGTAAAGCTGTGCTCCAAACGCGCTTCCCAATGCATAAGATGGGAAATATCCAAACGAACCCTGGGACCAGTGAATGTCCTGGAGAACCCCTTCCTTATCAGACTGAGGGCGTACGCCTAAATACTCTTCGTATTTGTCCGCCCAGATCTCCGGCAGCTTATCCACGTCCAAATCCTCTTCGATCAGCATTTTTTCAATTTCATACCGGATCAGCACATGAAGGCTGTAGGTCAGTTCATCAGCCTCTGTACGGATCAGATCCGGATGCACCTTGTTAATGGCTTCTGTAAACTGTTCCACACTGATATTCTCAAACGTTTCCGGAAACAGTTCCTGAAGCTTTCCATAAACCGGAATCCAGAACTCTTTGCTTCTTCCGATAATGTTTTCAAAGAAACGGGACTGGGATTCATGCATTGCCATGGACGCCCCCTGTCCCACTACGGTCTGGGTTAAATCGTCCCGGATTCCCATTTCATAAATGCCGTGTCCGGCTTCGTGAATAACAGAAAACAGGGAACTGTCCACATGGTCGTTATAACTTGTGGTAATCCGCACATCTTTATTGTGGAGATTGGTCGTAAACGGATGGGCGCTGACAGACAATACCCCTTTTGAAAAGTCAAAGCCCACATATTCTGCCAGAAACCGTCCCAGTTCTTCCTGCTTTTCTTCCGGAAATTCTCCGGTTAAAAAGTCGTCGCAAATCTGCCTTTCTCTTTCCATTATCGTTTTTAAGAAGGGGACTATTTCTTCTTTTAACAATCCGAAAAATTCATCCAGATCCTTTGAGGTAAATCCTTTTTCATAGTCCTTTAACAGAGCGTCATATTTACTCTGCCCCTCCTTTGCCCGATAACCGGCAAATTTTTTCTGATACTCCACTACTTTTTTCAAGGTAGGAGCAAACCGTTTAAAATCATTCTGTTCTTTGGCTTCTTCCCAAATCCGCACAGATTCGGAAGACAGTTTTGCAAAGGCCTGGTACTCTTCTTTCGGAATACAGTCTAACTGCTCAATCTGTTCCTCCATCTCTTTGACCTGGGCCAGTTCCACCTCATTTAAGCCTGACGGATCCTGGAGACACTGTCTGACCAGGGCTTTTGTCTCGTCTCCGGTCATGGCTTTAAAATACTGTCCAGACAAAATCTCAATTACTCTGGACGTATTTTCTCCTGCTGCCTTTGGAGCCAGCGTAGCATCGTCCCACTCAAACAATACCAGGGCGGTCTGAACTGCCATTGCTTCATCTAGATAAGTTTTCAACTGTTTAAATGCTTCATTCATTGTCTGATTCTCCTTTATATTCTCTGTAAAATGGAAGAGGACACTCACGAAAGGAGTGTCCCCAAACTATCTAGTTTTCATTCCGTCATGCTGGTAATATCCATATAACCTTCTGTGGATGGAAGGGTAATGGATACCGGCTTTCCTGGATTCTGAATGGTCACATCCATATCCATGTCCATGCCCATTGGAATTCCCAGGACTTCCATTGACATATCCATGGAAACTCTTGAACGGTCTGCATAACCGTTTTCATTGATATGAACCGTTCCGCTGGCTCTGTTTACCTGATATTCATATCCAAGATCGGAAGCACTCATCCCCATAAGTCCCATCATTTCCTGTACGGCTGTATTTAATTCTGCCATATCCATATCATAAGTAACCGTCTTTGCTTCTCCATTGTGGTACAGCTTCAGATTGGTCATCCCGTATGTCTCATCCGAAGCGAACGATAAACTGGAACTTAAGGCCATGCTCTGAGCCATTATTTCGTCCATATCCATCGGCATTTTCATCTTCATGCCGTCCATCTCTGTATACATATAACCATCTTTATAGAACATGGTCATTGTCATGGATTCCCCATCTGCCTGGAGCGCCATGTCATACAAGATTTTCATATTTCCAGAATAAACTCCCTGCATCTTCATATTCATGTCCAGAAGCATATCCATGGATTCCTGATCCACTGTAAATTTCATAACCGCATCTATATCTGCGTCCATATCCATTAATCCGGAAGCCTTTGCATTGGCAGCAGCAAAAACCGCTCCAATCTCTTCTGCCGTTGCGCCTAAATCCAGCTGCTGGACATTGCCGCCCATGGTCCACTGACCCTTGCTGTTGACAATCCAGTTATCCACAACGGTATTTAAATCCAAAAATCCATCTTCGTTAAAGTGATAGCACTCTGCGAGTCCATCTCCATCACCGTCAATCCACTGCCAGACATCTGCTGCATAGCCGCCGTCGTCCTGAAGGTATTTCCATGTAACATCTTCTTCCTCCCACTGGCCTGCAAATGCACTGACTGAACATAAAAGTGCCATTGGTACTGCTAAAACTGCTGATTTCTTCCACTGTTTCATTGTCTGTACCCCTTTCTGACTGTTCTTTCTCGTATTGTAATATAAATTTTGTAAGATTACAACAATTTTCGAAAACAAAAACTGCAGCAAATGAACTTTTTTGTCCACCTGCTGCAGCTTCGCTGTCTCAATGTCTCTGCATCAGAAATATTTCTTATTGCCCCAGAGATTGCTCCTTTTAAGATCCAGGTACTCATTATATGCCTTCTCTAAGATCTGCTTTTCATTGGAAAACTTTAGCAGATGATAGGCCTCATAAAACTTGTAATATCCGGAATCAATGAAATATTCCTCCCGCTGTGGTTTGCTGTAATAGCTGTCTGCCATCATCAGATACCAGTGTACATCCTTCTCCACCACATCCTGAGGAGTGTTAAAGGAATACTGACTCTTGCCGATATACTTAATAATGGAAGCGCTGACTCCGGTCTCCTCTTTTACCTCGCGCAGCGCCGTCTCTTTAAACTCTTCTCCTGGCTCTACAGTTCCCTTGGGAAGGACCCAGCCCTCATACTTATTCTTATAATTCTTGTATAGGACGAGTATCTTACCACGAAATATAACCACACCGCCGCAGCTAGTTGCTTCTATCATCGCAATCCCTCCTGGTCGCTGGTGTGTACTTCTGCCTGTGCCTAGTATAACTCTTTTCAAAAGGTATTGCAAGGGAAACTGTGGAATGAGGTGATTGTTCGTCTGCTGCTGTCTGGAAATAAAGCGTCCTACTGTACAAAGTAAGCGTCCATCACTGCCCTGGCAATAGGAGCCGCCTCCCTGCCTCCGGAACCGCCTTCTTCTACAATGACGGTCACTGCAATCTCTGGGTCATCTGCCGGAGCAAATCCGGTAAACCATGCGTGGCTCTCTTTTCCAGTCTCAAATTCCGCTGATCCCGTCTTTCCTGCTGCCCGGTAAGCGTCTGTCTGCAGGGCTGACGCGGTTCCTTCCGTTACTACCCGCTCCATCATCCCGGAAAGAGCTCCGGCTTCTTTTGCACTCATCAGGCTTCCATAGGCTTCCGGAAGAAATTTCTTTCCTTCTTCTCCGTTTTCACTCTCCACATGGTCAATCAGATACGGTTTCATCAGTATTCCTCCATTGGCTATGGCCGATGTAATCATCAGACTGTGGATCGGGGTAATCTGGGTTCCTCCCTGTCCAATAGAGGTCTGAAGTACTTCCCAGTCCGAAGATTCTCCTGACAGTGCAAAGGTACTTTTGCTGTAAGGAATGGATAATGGCAGTTCTTTATTAAACAGCAGTTCTTCTGCCGTCTTTTTCATGCTGTCATGGTTAAGCAGCGTACCCATATAAGCAAATGCTCCATTGCAGGAATTGGCAAAGCACTGGGCAATATCCTGGCTTCCATGGGCGTTGCCATGATAACAGCGGATGGTGTATTCCCCCTGTTCATAAGTGCCGTCACAGTCAAAGCGAAAATTCTGGTAATCATCTGGATATTCTCTCATATACTCCAGAAGCGTTACAATTTTAAAGGTCGAACCTGGAGGATAAACACCCTGGGACACCCTGTTTAATAACAGACCCTCTCCCTGTTCTCCGCTTACCAGACTGTCCCACAGCGTATTGACCTGGTTGGGATCAAACTCCGGTTTGGAAACCATTGCCAGAATCTTGCCGGTATCGACTTCCATAACTGCCACCGCGCCTTTCCGGTCTCCTAACGCAGCGTAAGCGGCCTGCTGAAGATCCACATCCAGAGTGGTAACCACCTGATCACCAGGATCCTTTTCATCCATCATCTCCCGGATCACCTTTTCTGCAAGGCTGTCATGGGAGGTCAGCAGATAAAAGTTAGCCAGTTCTTCAATACCTGTCTTTCCTCTGGTCGCCCATCCTACCGTATGGCAGAACAGCGGGCCGTACGGATAGCCACGCACTTCCGTTTTGTCCTCTCCTACCATGGTTTCTGCCAGTACCCTGCCGTCATTGCTTAAAATTTTTCCCCGGATCACCTGATCGGACAAATGATCCAGTCTTGCATTGTAGGGGTTGTTAATGGCATTTTCGCTTTCCACCTGCATAAACCAGACCAGATAGCCAATCATCAGGGCAAATACTGCCGCGATTGCATAGGTCAGTCTTAAAATGTTTTTATTGGAATCCGGAGATTTTGAATTACGCTTCATCATAGTCCTCCTCATTCCGTTTCAGGATATAAAGTCCCTGAACAATGTGAAATAAAATAAAGGTACTGAAAATCGAACTGCCTCCGTAGCTGACAAAGGGCAGGGTCACGCCGGTAGACGGAATAAACTTGACCACTCCGCCTACTGTTAAAAATACCTGGACAATATAAACGATTCCCAGTCCAAATGCGATCAGCTTATAAAAGGCCGCCTGCATCCTGGATGCAATCATCATAAACTGGATAAAGCAGCCCAGACAGATTAACAGTACGCAGACTGCAAAAATCCCACCCATTTCTTCAAAAATTGCCGCAAAAATAAAGTCCTTTTCGACTACCGGGATTTTATACGGCATTCCCTGGAACAATCCGCTTCCAAACCATCCTCCGGTACCGATAGCAAAAAGCGACTGGGCAATCTGGTACCCCCTGTTGTCAATATCTGCCCAGGGATTCTGCCACGCTTCTACCCGGACGCGGACATGGGCAAATAAGTGGTAAGCAAGAACTGCGGCGCCGCTTCCTCCAAGCAGTCCGGCTCCCAGATAGAACCAGTTGGAAGTAGCCACAAACAGCATACAGAGATAGGTCGTAAAAAAGATAAACGCTCCGCCTAAATCTTTAGAAGCCACCAGCACCAGAACGTGAGCCGCCGCCACTGCAGTTACGGTACAAACCGTCTTAAAATCCGTCGACTTATAAAACATCGCCGCCACAAAAAATACAAAGGTAATCTTTACAAACTCCGAAGGCTGGAAGGAAAATCCGCCGAAACTTAACGAAAGCTGGGCGCCGTAGCTGGTACTTCCTCCAATCCAGACCACTGCTAACAGCGCCAGACCGCCGATTCCGTAAATCCACGGAATCTTTACCAGCTGCCACACCCTGTCTATAATAAAAGGAATCAGCATACAGATCGCTGCCGCTGCCGCTACCACCACAAACTGTTTGATTGCCAGATTCTGCCCTTTTTCAATGGAAAGCCGGGTCTGGATAATAAATCCTACGCACAGCAGCATGGATGTATTATTTAAAAGCAGCCGGGATACATTGTGGTAGAAAATGCGGAATCCTCCAATGTAGCAGACAAAAAACGCTGCCTGGGCCAGATAAAACGCAATTACATACTCTTCCTGGCTTTTTAAATAAATCACTAAAAAGGCCAGCAGATGGATTAAAAACATTGCCTGGTTCTGGTGACGGCAGACAATCTTCTGATCTTCCGGATCCTGGTACGAAAAGAACCGGAAGTTAAAATACGTATAAAATGCCATCAAAAGAATCATTAAATATTTTGAAATTTCAATAATCAGGTTTGTCATTCTTTTTTCTATTCAACTCCCCGTCGAAAATGTCCTCTGGTAAACTCTTTCAGGGCAGCAGAACCGGAAACTTCTTCCATTCCGCTTTTAAAAAAGAGTTTTAAAATGTCTGCCGTCTCTTCTTTTGTCTCAATGGTAAATTTCATGCGGAGTCCATCTGCTTCCAGACCTCTGATCTCCTTTGCACATCCCAGAAGAGATAAAGGACTTGGATTATAAATGGTATTATAACAGAAACGGCAGTGATTTTTTACAGAAAGCAGTTTTCCTGTCCGGTCTTTAAGCCGAACTACTTCCTGCCTTTTATCGCATCCCGATGTGGTTTTCTTAATGCACTGGGCGGAAACCATCATCGGAAGATACCCGTAAACCACCAGTTCTCCCGGAATCGGCCCAAAATCCGTATTCTGCAGTTCCCTGCCGTTCAGCTCTAACGGCATGGTAATCCGGCTGGCTCCCATAGCCTTCATAGCCGCTGCCGCCCCATGATTCCAGGTGTACATAGTATCGTCAAATATCATGGGAAGGCCAATTTCTGTTTCCTTTAACCACTGGGTTTCTTCCATAGCCCGGACTACTACTCCGTCGAATCCAGCTGTCCTCAATTTATCCAAATTCTTTTTTAAATACGCTCTGGCCTCTGTCCGGAAAATGTGAGGAAGCACCAGCATACAGGAAAGTCCGGCTTTATGAACCTTTCTTACGGTCTCATTCCAAGTCTCTGCCGCAAATCCAGTGCTGTCCACAGCAATTTCATCTGCAGACCGGCCAAGATCCGGGTATGACAGAGCCGCCTCCAATTGTTCTGGTTCTTCAAAAGATAAACGGAACATGGGAAGTCTGTCTGCCCCTGCTGTCTTCTGTTCTGATGGTTTCTGTCCCATTTCCTTCTTTTCCGGGGATTCCTGCGTCTTTGGCGTCTCTCTCTGGTAAGGCGCTAAAACCGCCTGTTCCAGTTCTTCCAGTCCGGTTCTTCTCAAATCGTTTAACGCCTGAACCGGCAAAAATACCTGTCCATTTACCTGGACATCCAGATGCTTCAGAGAAAATGGCGTGCCGCCGGTCTTTTTTATCTGCTTTGCTACTTTTTCTTCTGTAATCGGCTGGTTTTTCGCCATTTCCGGTACTTGTCCGGAAACGGTAACCGTAACTGGTTCTGGGCTTTCGTTTTCCAAGGTCAGGGACAGACAAGAAGGCTGTCCTTCTTCCAAAAGCACAAAACCAGAAACCGGCTCTTTGATTTCTGCATTCACATAAGTCTGATCCAGATAGTCAAAAAGATCCTGGTTGACTTCCCGGAAAGCTGGTTTTTCTTTTAATGCCACCATATGACGGCCATTGTGGTTTTCATAATATCCGTCTGAAAAACCACCTCTGTCAAACAAATCCAGCAGCATTTTCTTGTCTTTTGGATCGACAAAATAGCCGTCCCTGCCTCTGGCCAGATACTGATCCACGTATTTCCGGTAAATGCTTACCACTCCGGCTGTATATCGGGGACTTTTCATACGTCCCTCTATCTTCATGGAAAACACTCCAGCTTCTATCATATCCGGAATCAAGTCTAAGGTACATAAATCCTTTAAATTCAAAACGTAAGAACTGCCTTCCTTCTTCTGAAACGCCTTTTCCTCTCTTTTTACTTCATAAGGAAGGCGGCAGGGCTGGGCACAGCGCCCCCTGTTGCCGCTTCGTCCGCCAATCAGACTGCTCATCAGACACTGGCCGGAATAACAGTAGCACAAAGCGCCGTGGACAAAGCTTTCGATTTCCACCGGAACGTTCTGGTGGATTTCATTTATTTCCGCTAACGACAGCTCCCTGGCCGTCACCACTCTCTGGGCGCCCAGCTCATGCAGGACTTTTGCTCCGTACACACCGGTTATGGTCATCTGGGTGCTGGCATGGACAGGCAGGTCTGGAAACCGCCGGCGAATCTCCATAAAAGCGCCCATATCCTGTACAATAACCGCATCTAATCCCTGCCGGTAATAAGGCAGTAAATACTCATATAATTCACCTAGTTCCTGTTCTTTAAACAGCGTATTGACTGTCATATAAAGACTGCATCCATGAAGGTGGACATAGTCAATGGCCTCCAGAAGCTTATCCTGATCCGGATTATCCGCATAGGCCCTGGCCCCGAACCGGCTGCCTCCCATATAGACTGCATCTGCACCGGCTGCAACCGCCGCCTTCATACTCTCAAAGCTGCCGGCAGGAGCCAGAATTTCTACCTTTTTCTCTGTTATCACCGCGGTTCTCCCTTCTGCGTCTGTAATCAATTTCTCAAATCATAGCGTAAAAAAAGACTGCCACAAAAATGAATCGTCAGACACTCTCATTTTGCAGCAGACTTAAAATCAATCAGCGTTTTCCCTTTCTTGTCCCATGTCCTCCCTTATTGGAATAGGGAATATGGGATGCCGGAGGCACAAATCCAGCGCTGTGGGCCGCGCTGATAGCAGCAGCCACTGCCGCCTCCTTTTCCCTGGTTTCCTTCTGCTCCCGTTCTTCTTTTGTCTCCTGGAAAGCAGGGGCCTCTGTCCGAATCTCTTCTGCCTCTTCTGTCTGTGCTTCAGAGATCTCTGGCTTAGATGCAGATGCAGCAAGTTCCCTCTGAAGATCTTCTAAGTTTCGCAGGGCTGCTTCCAGCTTCATCTGGGTGCTGACCAGTTCGTGTTTTAAACTGTAGGTCTCCCGTTCCATATCAGCTTTCTGGTTCTCCATAGCATTCAGCCGGTCAATGGCTTTAAAATAATCGTCTGCAATGTTCAGTTCTACCATAACAGTCTGATAATTATCATTCTGTTTGGTAAAACCAGGCTGCATCCTCAACTGTTCAATTTTATCATTGATATATGCGGCAACTTTCTGGAAATAGCTTTTCTCTTCTGCTCCAGCCAGAGTATATACGCTGCCGTCTATTAATACTTCCGCATAATTTTTGGAATCCATAAGGGCTGTTCTCCTGTTTCTCTGGTTAATTTACAGCATCGTCTCATACTGATGCCAGTATCAGTATACCACACTCCGGCCTTCAAGAAAAGTTACAAAACACTTAATTTTCTTTCACAATGCCCAGATGCCGATATGCGTGTTCCGTTGCCATCCTTCCTCTGGGAGTCCGGTTAATCAGACCGTTCATCAAAAGATAGGGTTCATACACATCTTCTAATGTCCCAGGATCTTCTCCCAAGGCCGCAGCCAGCGTATCCAGTCCCACCGGGCCTCCGTCAAACTTTTCAATCATCATCAGCAGAATGTTCCTGTCATTCTGATCCAGTCCCAGCTTATCCACATCCAGAATATCAAGGGCAAAGTCTGCGACTTCCTTGGTAATCCGGCCATCGTACTTCACCTGGGCAAAATCCCTGACCCTCTTTAAAAGACGATTGGCAAGACGGGGCGTTCCCCTGGAACGCTTAGCAATCTCTGCTGCTCCCGAAACGTCTACCTCTACGCCTAATGCCTTTGCAGACCTGAGTACAATAGTAGTCAGCTCCTTCGGCGTGTAAAACTCCAGTCTCTGAATCACGCCAAACCGATCCCGCAGAGGCGCAGTTAAAAGTCCCGCTCTGGTGGTCGCCCCTACCAGGGTAAATTTCGGCAGATCCAGACGGATGGAACGGGCGGAAGAATCCTTTCCCAGCATAATATCAATGGCATAATCTTCCATGGCTGGGTACAGCACTTCTTCTACCTGCCGGTTTAACCGGTGGATTTCGTCTACGAACAGAACGTCTCCTTCCTGGAGATTATTTAAAATAGCCGCCATCTCTCCTGGTTTTTCAATGGCCGGTCCAGAGGTCACCTTCATATTGGTTCCCATCTCCTTGGCGATAATTCCGGCCAGCGTCGTTTTTCCAAGACCGGGCGGGCCGTAAAACAGCACGTGATCCAGGGCTTCGTTTCGGGATTTGGCCGCATCAATGTAGACCTTTAAGGTTGTTTTGATTTTTTCCTGACCAATGTACTCCTCCAGAAGCTGGGGCCGTAAACTGGTTTCTATTTTTTTATCTTCTTCCGTTACCTCAGTGGTAATGATTCTGCGCTCCATTGCCTATCCCCTTTATAAAAATGACAGATGGCGCAGGGATGCCTTTAATACATCTTCCGCCGTCATGTCCTCTGTTATCTCTGCCTTGCGGACTGCTCTTGCCGCCTCCAGGTTGGAATAGCCCAAAGCCACCAGAGCCTGGATTGCTTCTTTGGCTGCATCTCCCCTGACATCTGCAGAAAGAGAAGTCCCTGGTGTGTCCAGTTCTTCTTCCAGACTGGAAAATAAGTCTTCCGGAGATACCTTGTCCTTTAAATCCAAGATAACTCTCTGAGCAGTCTTTACTCCAATCCCAGGCGCTTTGGAAATCGCTTTTGCATCTCCGGAAATAATAGCCATACGCAGATCGTCCGGCCGCAGGGCAGACAAAATCCCAAGCGCTCCCTTAGGGCCGACTCCATTTACTCCCAAAAGCTGCTGAAACATCTCCCTGTCCTGACGGTGGAGAAATCCATACAAGCTCATGGCATCTTCCCGGACCTGGAAATACGTATATATTTTTACCTGCTCTCCCGTCTTTGGCAATTCATCAAGAAGGGATAAGGGAACCCGGATTTCCAGTCCCACGTTTCCAGTCTCTATTACAATCCTGTCCCCGCTTACTTCTACTAAAGGGCCTTTTACATAAGAAATCATATCTGCTCCTTCGCTTATCGTTTGATTTTCATCATAACATAGACCGGTTTTCAATGCAACCTGAATCGAACAAATATTCTATTCTCATTGACTTTCCTTTTTTCCTTCCGTATAATGAACGCAGAAAGGAGCTTCTTACTTATGATTACTGTCCGCCACCCAATTGATTTGCCCCAGACCTATCCATTAGAGCGAATCGGCAGGTTAGACGACCTGCTGTTTTTTGATATTGAAACTACTGGATTTTCCGGCGATACTTCTGCCTTGTACCTCATCGGCTGCACCTGCTGCAAATATGGACAGTGGGAACTGACGCAATGGTTTGCCGACTCTCCAGAAGAAGAACCGAAGCTTCTGGATGCCTTTTTTTCATTTTTAAAAAACTTTTCCTTTGTCATCCATTTTAATGGAGATGGCTTTGACATTCCTTATCTGTTAAAACGCTGTCGTCACTACCAACTTTCCTATGACTTTTCCGGCGTTATCAGCGTAGACATTTACCGGAAAATCAAGCCTTACAAATCCCTTTTGGGACTGGACAGCTTAAAGCAAAAGGCCATTGAACGGTTTTTAGGCATTTTCCGTACAGATCCTTATTCCGGAGGACAACTAATTGAAGTCTATCAGGATTATCTGATGACCAGGGAATCCAGACTTTATGATATGCTGATGCTTCATAATAAAGAAGATTTGGAAGGAATGCCCCTGATTCTTCCCATTTTAAATTACTGCGATATGATGGAAGGCTCTTTTTCGTTTGTCCGTCAGGAATGCCGCACCATACACGATATTTTCGGAACTCCTGAAATTTCCTGTGATCTGACCTATGAAAGTCCGGTTTCGGTTCCCGTCGCCTGGTCCTGTTCTGACGATCCGTTTTCCCTTTCCTGCGAAGGCAGCCGACTGACCTGTACCGTTCCCATCCTGGAAGGGGAACTGAAATACTTCTATCCAGATTACAAAAATTATTACTATCTGCCCCAGGAAGATACGGCGGTTCACAAAAGCCTGGGCGAATTTGTAGACCGTTCTGCCAGAAAAAAAGCCACCGCAGCAACCTGCTATACCAGGCAAAAAGGCCGGTTTCTTCCCCAGCCTCAGCCTCTTTTTGAGCCAGTATTAAAGGCCTGCTATAAAGACAAGCAGACCTTTTTCCCCTATACTCCTGATTTATTTGATAATCCAGACACCGCCGTTTTCTTCTTAAACGGCGTCTTGAAACGTCTGTGTCCCAGATTCGTCCGGCCAGAGTAAAAACTGTCTTAGTAATCGCCCTTTTTCAGCAGCTTGCGGATATAAGCAAAGGTTCTTTGTTCCCCTTTCTTTTTTAACATCCACAAAAGCCGCTCTAAAAGGGCCCTGGTCTCCGGATGAATGGTAATAAACCGCCTGGTCTTTTCATAGTATTCCCAGGGCGCCCCATCGGTATAATCCTTTCCTTTATAGACTTTGCAGGCTGCAATCCGATCCATAACCATCTCTACCACATATTTGAGAGGCATTTTGTTGCCAACCAGCCCTGCCTCCCTATTTTGGGAAACATCAATCCAGTATTCAAAATGGTGTTTATTGCGCCCCTTATGATGCAGCCATGCCTTAGAAAATCCCATGGTTTCCCGCTCAGCCGCATTGGGACTTCTGGTTCCCTGATAAAAATACACTCCAGTCCAGAATTCTTCCGGGCTGTACTTGGACAAATCGTGAAGCAGCCCCTGCCGGTACAGTCCTACTTGAAAGCAATATTTCATAACCAGAAGCTTATGCTCTGTGATTGTATCAAAATGCCTTACAATATTTGAAATCTTCATTCTTCCACCATCCTCTGCCTTGGCGCATTTCTTTGCTCTTTTTCCAGTATAACAGCTTTTTAGGAAACGTCAAATTATTTATGCTTCTTTTCCTGGTAAAATGGGGTTTTTCTGTCTATTGAAATTTCCAAAAATTGACACCGAAACCATTTGACACCTGATAAAAACTGTGCTATCCTTAGAACATCCGCAAAATAAGTTGCGGCGTAATTTTTTTTATTTCTTTGGAGGTATCATAATGAAAGGTACAGTTAAGTGGTTCAACAACCAGAAGGGCTACGGATTCATTTCCGACGAGCAGGGCAATGACGTATTCGTACATTACTCCGGATTAAACATGGAAGGCTTCAAGTCCTTAGACGAAGGTGCAGAGGTTGAGTTCGACGTAGTAAACGGAGCAAAGGGACCTCAGGCAACCAACGTTACCAAGTTATAATTTCTAATCATCTAGTCAGCAGTGTACCTTTTTCAATCATATAGAGCATATTTATGTAATTGAAATAAAGTTATATTGGATTCAATGATTACAAACAAGAGCCAACGTCAAAAGACGCTGGCTCTTTTTGGAACTGTCCGGCTATTTATTAGACCGTTCAGGATGCTCTTTTTAACAGTTCTTTCAATTCTTCCACAGAAAACTTATAGTTGTGATTGCAGAAATGGCAGTTTACCTCGATTTCCTTTCCCTCGTCAATCATCTCCTGAAGTTCTTTCTTTCCAATACTTACCAGGGCTTTTTCCACTCTCTGCTTGGTACAGTTGCAGTAAAAGCTGGTCTCTACCGTCTCATTAATCTCCAGACCAAAATCTCCTAAAATGTGATCTAAAATCATCTCCGGAGTATTTCCGGCATCTAATAAAGAGGTAATGGAAGTAATCTCTCCCAGACGCGCCTCCAGCTTGTCGATAATTTCGTCAGATGCACCAGGCATCAGCTGAATCATAAATCCGCCTGCCTGACGTACCGTATTGTCTTTGTTCATCAGCACGCCTAATGCAACGGAAGAAGGGGTCTGTTCGGAAGTGGCATAATAATAGGTCAAATCCTCTGCAATCTCTCCGGTTACCAGGATAGTCTGTCCCACATAAGGCTCTTTTAATCCAATATCCTTAATAACGCTTAAAACGCCTACGCCCAATGCGCCGCCTACATCCAGCTTTCCCTTTGCATTGGGAGGAAGCATAACGGAAGGATTATAGGCATAGCCTTTGACCCGTCCCTTAGAATCTGCCGTTACAGTCAATCCCTCTATCGGGCCGTCTCCCTGAATTTTTAAAGTCAGCAGATCGTTTTCTCCCTTCATGGTAATTCCCATCATTCCGCCGGCAGTAAGCAGACGTCCTAAAGCAGCGGTTGCCACAGGGCTGGTATTGTGAGCCTGACGGGCATATTCCACCAGTTCTCTTGTGGTAGATGCAAATGCGCGAATCTGACCTTCCGCTGCAGTTGCACGAATGATATAATCAGACATAGTTTAACCTCTCTTCCTATTCTTCTAATTTCTTTCCGTGTTCTCTGGCAATGATATAAATCCGGTCACTGTCCGGCCTTGGCGCATCTTTGGTAAATGCGTCGTAACAGGCTTCCAATACCAGGCCGGCTTCTTCTAATGCCTGTTTTACCTCTTCTATGGAGTAAGCTTTCTGGTAATGGGTCTCTTCAAATTTGCGGTACAGAGGTACTTTCGTTTGATTATCCCCATCCTGGCGGATAAACAACGTAAGATCGTACTCGTTAATCCCCGACTCCTCATCAAAATAATTATCCCAGATAAAGCTGCTTTCCTCTCTGTTTTCCGCAATCGTAGATTCCCCAAGGATTTCCTCATATTTATACCGGGTGTTCAAATCAAAGATAAAAACTCCCCCTGGATCTAAGTAATTATTGACCAAAGAAAATACCTGAACCAGATCGTCATAATCCAGGATATAGTTCATGGAGTCGCAGATGCTAATCACTGCCCGGACAGTCCCGTAAAGTTCAAATTCTCTCATGTCCTGAAGGAGATACAGGATGTCGCTGCTGCTTTCCAGTTTCTTTTCCATGGCAATTTCCAGCATTTCCTCTGCATTGTCCACGCCAATCATATCATATCCGGATGCAGCCAGAAGTTCGGTAAGGCTTCCGGTTCCGCAGCCCAGATCCAGTACCAGGCCGTCTTTTACCCCCCGTTCTTCTAACAGGCTGATTACATATCTGCTCCATTCCTCATAAGGAATGTTGTCCATGAACAGATCATAGACTGCCGCAAAGCTTGTATAAGCGTCCATATTTTCCTCCTATCCGCCCTGAACACCGGGAAAAACCTGCCTCTGGCAGCTTTTCCGGATGCCTGGCAACAAAGAGATAGGGCTGCCAAAAGGCAGCCCCTTATCCTGATTTCCGCAGTCCAGTGCGGATAACACCTGATTTTATGCGTTCTTGCCGCAGCACTTTTTGTACTTCTTGCCGCTTCCACAAGGACATGGATCGTTGGGGTATACCTTGTGTCCCTTACGGATCGTGCCGGAAGCCTTCTGCTCCTTGTACAGCTCTTTTCTGCGCTCTTCAGAAAGGATAGCGTCCCACTGAGGCAGTTCATACAGCCAGTTTGCCTTTGCTTCTACCATGTTGTAGTAAAGCTTTTCTGGATCAATCTCAATCCGGACTTCGGTATCTTCTTCCATGGTATCGATTGGGTTCTCATAACCCTTTAAGCTCTCATTGATGCCGTCTAAAAAGCCGACCATGATTAACAGCTCGGTATTGTACTTTTCAGCCAGTTCCTTTACGGTACCGGTAATCACTTCTGTTGGATTGGAAAGGATCTGCTCGTAAATTCCTTTTTCAATAGTAAAGTATCCAGTCCACAGTTCTTCTCTCTTTTTATCATCTAAGCCATCACCATAGGCCAGATTTCTCCAGGTATCTAAAATAGCCATTCTATCATCCATCCTTTTTATCAGTATTTCTGGGCAAACGCCTCTAGGCCATAGTATATAACAAAACTATGTTTGTTGTAAAGTCTTTTCTAACGCCGATGTGCGTATAAAGGCAGGCCGTTTTCCATTTTTCTCTCCAGTTCTCCCTGAATCAGCGGAAGGGCATAGATCCGGAACTCGTCGCTTACATCGGTACCATTTTTGGTAATCCACTGGGACGGGAATTTCTTTTCCTGGTTGCAGACCTGGTTGACGTCTACGGTTACGCATTCCATCTCATATGGGCTGTCAGACTTGCGGTGAAAAGCAATCATCTGGCCGGTTACTCCCTCTAACGCCTTTCTCACACCCCAGGCGCCTGCCAGAGCTGCTTCTTCAATGTCTGTCTTGGAAGCTACCATACCGGAACAGCGCTGACTGACATTTAACTCAACGGAGCGCACCTTCACTCCAAACCGGTCGCGGACAAAGTTTTCCAGAATCTTTCCGCTTCCGGTCAGCATCTTATGGCCAAAGGTATCCAGTCTGGCCTCGTCTGCATATTCGCAGATAAACTGGCCTCTGTCATCGGAAATTCCTTCGGAAATGCAGATAATCACATTGGGCTGCTTCTTTAGGGCTTCTTCTACGTCATGGGCAAACTGCTCCATGTCAAAATTGGTCTCCGGAAGGTAAACAAGCAGCGGATTGTCGTCTTTGTGCTTTCTGGCTAAAACGCTGGCAGCGGTCAGCCATCCTGCATGGCGTCCCATCAGTTCCACGATGGTAACGGTTTTCTGCTGGTATACGGAAGAATCCAGTACAATCTCACGGACTGTAGAAGCGACGTATTTTGCCGCACTGCCGTATCCAGGAGTATGGTCGGTCATAATCAGGTCATTGTCAATAGTCTTTGGAATGCCGATTACCTTTACGTCAATGGCATTGGAAGCTGCGTATCTTGCCAGCTTGCTTACCGTATCCATGGAATCATTGCCGCCGATATAAAAGAAATATCCAATATCCATCTGGCGGAATTTTTCAAATAATTCCTGGTAGCAGATGTCGCTTAAATCCTCTGGCAGCTTATAACGGCAGGAACCTAAATAAGCGGCAGGAGTCAGCTTTAAAAGTTCCAGTTCTTCCTCTTCTAATGCAGACAACTCCATCACTCTCCCTGCCATAAAGCCTTCTATGCCATGAATCATTCCATATACGGCTCCAATCTGGTCTCCATGGGCGATTCCTTCTTTAATTACCCCATACAGACTGGCGTTGATCACTGCTGTCGGACCGCCGGACTGGCCGACAATAATATTTTTCCTCATAGGTATCTTCTCCTCTTTATTACTCTCTATCCCTTATTGTAGCGGAAAGGATTCTAATTGACAAGTCCCAAATCTATGCTATACTGCACGTAGCAAGAACACGAAAGGAGACTTTTCATTATGAATCCAATGGATTTTCTCGGACTGAGAGAACGCATCCTGACCTTTCAGGCAAACCATCCCAAGTTTATCAGCTTCCTTCAGGCCGTTTCCCGTAAAAATATTACAGAAGGCACCATTATGGAGGTGACCGTTACCACTCCGGACGGCGAACCCCTGTCTGCCAACTTAAAATTAAACGATTCGGATATTGAACTGATTCGCAGCTTATCTAATCTGGAAAAAAATAATGGTTCTGCTGTATAAAATTTTCAGCCAGGGCTATACTATGGGTGTACACAAAAGAGAAATTTAACTACTTATCCTCCCCTTTTTAATACCTTGCCTGCTGGCTTCGTGCAGCAGGCGGGGTATTTTTTATACCTTCTGCAATTTTTTAAACTGCTGGGGCGATATGGAAAACGCCTGTTTGAACGCCCTATAAAAGGTAGAATAGTCAGAAAATCCTACCTGTTCTCCTATGGTTTCTAATGATTCACCATTGATAATTCTGGTTTTGGCAGCAATTAGCCGGCGCTGGGTCACATACCGGTAAAAACTAACGTCCATTTTTTCACTGAACAGGCGGGATACAGCCCGCTCACTGATGTAAAAATTAGCGGCTGCTGATTTTAACGTTATTTTTTCAGCCAGGTGATCTTCTATATAACGAATCAGCTCATCCAGCAGCTCTTTTTTCTCGGTCAGCGGCGCCATAGCCTTGCTGTGGGTACACGCCCTAGTCAGATGGATTAAAAGCTGTACCGTTATGGAAGAAATGCAGGCTTCAAACCCCTCCTGTCTGATTTCTGCCTCCTTGCAGGCAGATTGGAAATACCTTTCCAGATACTCCCATCCACTGTCCTGGGTCCTTAAAAGAACTGGATCCGATAATGAGGTGAACCCTAAAAATTGCTGGATATTCTTCATAAATTCCGGATGAATCCATATAACATAGCGGGAATAGGGTTCTGCAAGCTGGTCTAAGTACAGCGGTCTGTGGCTGATTCCCGGCGGTATGAAAATAATATCCCCCCTGTGAACCCGGTACC
Source organism: uncultured bacterium (assembly GCA_905215625.1). Taxonomy (GTDB): domain Bacteria; phylum Bacillota; class Clostridia; order Lachnospirales; family Lachnospiraceae; genus UMGS1370. Next base: position 2,625 of record CAJMQQ010000023.1, on the reverse strand, counting down.
GTTCTGCTCCCAGCAGATACTGTACATTTCCGCTGCAGCAATATAACATCTCATAAAAAGTATGGCTGTGAAGCTGGACGCTGTCTTTCGTATAATTCACATCATCATGGCAGTCTACAGAATCCGAGTCCATCTCTATTTCCTGATAAAGATTGGACAAAATCGCTCCGGCTGCAATAAACGCTTTCTGCAGTTCTTCATTGCTGATTTCCGATCTCTGGTGTGCAGAAACCAGCTCTTTATATTTTTGCATTTCCGATAATTTCATTGCTTTTTCTTTCCCTTTCTCTCTGTAATCATAATCCAGTTTGGCTGAATTTGCAATATATTATGCGATATTTGTAATAGTAATTGTAATAACGGTATAGTATTCTTAACACACAACACAAGACAATGGTTTGCGGTTATCTGCCGCAGCAAGGAGGAAAACGTTATGAATGACAAATCTTTACGCCCCTTTGGAGTAAAGGACCAGCTCGGTTATGTCTTCGGGGATATGGCCGGAAGCTTCGTAAACCTGTTCGTAGATGCCTATTTTCTTACATTCTGTACCTATGTTCTGGGAATTTCGCCAGGATGGATGGCCGGCCTGTTTTTAGCTGCCCGTCTCTGGGACGCAATTAACGACCCGATTATGGGTTCTTTCCCAGACCGCTGGAAACTTGGAAACAGCGGCGACAAGTTCAAACCATGGGTAAAGCTGTTTATGATCCCTCTGGCGCTTTCCGGCGTTTTATGTTTTTCCAACGTTCCATTTGAGGGAATTGCCCTTCATGCATGGGTAGCATTTGCTTATGTATTCTATGGAATGGCCTATACCGGAACCAGTATGCCGTTCGGCGCTATGGCAAGCGTTGTTTCTGCGGATCCGATTGACCGTTCCAAACTTTCCAGAGCAAGAAGTATCGGCGGTACTGTAGTCGGAATCGGCGCGCTTTCCGTTGTTCCGATTTTCTGTTTTGACAAGGATTCCAATATTATTCCAGAGCGTTTTACCCTGATTGCAGTAATATTCGGCATTCTGTGTATTATTTCTTACCTTCTGTTATGTAATCTGACCATAGAACGTGTCCGCCAGCCAAAGCAGGAAGGTGAAAAATTCAACTATGGAAACGTATTAAAAGCTGCAGTCAAGAACCGTCCGTTAATCGGCGTTATGGTTGCAACCATCGGAAGTATGCTTTACATCACTGGAAGCGGCCAGTTAAGAAGCTACATTTACAAAGAATTCTATCAGGACACCAGCCTGATGACCCTGGCAAGTATCGGAACCCTTCCAGTTATGATTATCTGCTTTATCCTGGTTCCTAAGATTGTACAGAAATTTGGAAAGAGAAATGTAATCCTGGTTATGAGTACCTACAACCTGCTGCTTTCCGCTTACATTTTACTGTTCCCGATTGAGAGCGCACTGCTTTACACGATTTTGAATCTGTTAGCTACTATCGGGCAGACTGCTTTCACCATCTTAATCTGGGCTCTGGTTACCGACTGTCTGGACTACAGTGAATGGAAAATGAATTTCCGCGCAGACGGAAGTATGTACAGCCTTTATACGTTCAGCCGTAAGATTGGTTCTACCATCGCTTCCACCGGAGCTGCATCCGCACTGGCTGCAATTGGATATATTTCCGGCGTAGGCGCTGTACAGAGCGCGGCAACTGTCAACAACATTTACTATCTGGTAAACGCAGTTCCGGTTATTACCTGTATTCTGGAGCTTATCGGAATCGGTCTTATCTTCAATCTGGATCAGAAGAAAACGGCTGAAATGTATGCAGCCTTGGCCAAACGCCGGAATGCCCAGAACTAATTAAGAACCATTTGTCCGTACCTCAAAAACCGGAGGAACAAAACCTATGAAAAAAATTGATTTGCATCTGCATTTAAGCTTTGATTCTATTCCCAAAAGTGATACTCTATTAGTAAGCAGCTACAAAGAAATGCTGCCTCATTTAGAAGAACTGGGAATCGGAAAAGGCGTGCTCATGTCCAGCGGGGAAAGTGCTTTCCCTATGCCTATGGGCTCCAATGAAGAAAACTGCCGGATTGCCGCAGTGGACCCAGAGCATTATGCCTGGATGTGCAATCTGGATTATGACGGAAATTTAGAAACCGTCTACGACCGGCTGGCTGCCTGCAAAGAAAAAGGCGCTGTCGGCATCGGAGAACTGATGATAAACCGGAGGCTGGACGATCCCTTTTTCAATGCCATATTTGAGGCGGCTGGAAAATTAAGTCTTCCTGTTACCTTCCATATGAGCCCAGAAACTGGCTACAGCTATGGCGTCGTAGATGACCCTGGCCTTCCTCTTTTGGAAACCTGCTTAAAACGCCACCCTCACACACTATTTCTTGGTCACAGCCAGACCTTCTGGATTGAAATGAGCGCAGATGCACCTACAGACAAAGAGAGCCGGAATCAATGGGGAAAAGGCCCTGTTATTCCAGGCGGACGGGTTCCGGAACTATTCGGAAAATATCCTAATCTGTATGGAGATTTAAGCGCCAACAGCGCCGGATGCGCCATTATGCGGGATCCGGCCTTTGGCCTGGAATTCTTAGAAACCTATGCAGACCGGCTGTTCTTTGCCACAGATATGGTAAATACCGAAATGGTCTTTC
>CAJMQQ010000022.1 GCA_905215625.1 uncultured bacterium | reverse complement strand
AAATAAGAAAAAAATATAACAAAATATACAAAAAAGCTTGACAAAATAAACCTGAGGTATTAATATCAAGATAAAATTACTAAATAAAGTTAAGTAATTGAGGGGGGATGGAAAATGGGGCGTTATAAAAATAATTATGGTTTCCCAATCCCATTGTTTGTCACTTACCTCGCATATTATTCCGGACAGGCAGTATACAATACCTATCTGAATTTGTATTTGACAGAGATTGGTATGACGGCAACACAGATAGGAGTAGTGATTTCTGTTTCAACAATCGGAATCCTGTTGTCACAGTTGTTTTTTGGAATGGTAAGCGATAAGTCGGGTAAAAAGGTTCGCGTGCTGCAGTTTCTCTATATATGTGCGATTGCGACAGTGCTTTTATTTTATTTGACAAGAAATTATCTTCTTGTATGTGCGCTGGTTAGTATTTTCAGTATGGTGTTTGTGCCAATTGTTCCATTAAACGATAATCTTACGTTGGAACAGGTGGAAAATACGCGCTGGGATTTCGGACAAATTCGAGCGGGGGGGACACTTGGTTATTCGTTGACAGCGCTGGTTTCTGGATACTGTTTGCAGAATCGTTACTCCAATATCTTTATTTGGATTTTTGTGAGTATGATTGTCTGTTTAATTTGTACAAAGGCACTGCTGAAGGTTCAGCAAGAGAAAGTGCAGAAGTGCAGCGGGCGCGATACAAAGTTGGAAAGGAAAGAAAAAGGCAGCGTATTGGCTGTTGTGTGCCAGGATAAAGTATTACTTGGATTGATTGCTTTCAATCTGGTGCATGGAATGGGCATTAACTTTTTCCATAGCTATTATCCAATTTACTTTTCGGAGATTGGGGGGGACAGCAAGTGGATTGGAGTTATGATATTTGCCTGTTCTTTGGCAGAAATTCCGTTTTTTATCGGCATGAACCGTATTGTAAAACGTCAGGGGATCAACAAGGTACTTTTGGAGGCAGGCTTACTAACCGGAATACGTTGGTTGCTTTTGAGTCAGTTGAGGAATCCGTACTTGATTGTAGCGTGTAATTTGCTTCACGGATTTAGTTTTTCGGCAGTGACCTGCTGTTTGTTGAATTACATCAATGAGAATATACAGTTTGAGTATAGGGCAAGAACACAGGTGTTAAACAGTGTAATTAGTATGGTTTGTTCCAAATCCATTTTTGGATTTTTAGGCGGCACCTTGTTCGATGTAATCGGTGCTCCAAAGGTGTTGCTGGTATTGGGCAGCGTTATGATTGTGACGACATTTGTCTTTGTATTTTGGAAAAAACGTTATCAAGCATCAGAATAACTGCCGTCAGGTAGAAATATGTAAGTCTTACAGCATGGCGCAGGATCATAGTGGTTCTGGCGAGCTGTCTGAGCAATATAAGAAAAGGAGAAGCTATTATGAAGAAAATGAAGAAAATTGCAACATTGGCTATGAGTACACTTATGCTGGCATCTGCATTGACTGCATGCGGAGGCGGCGGAGAGGCTGCAAGTGGCGATGCAGGGACAAAGACGGAGGCGAATGCCAACAACAGTGCAGGTGGTGGAGAAGCAAAAAACGAAGAGATTCGCGTTTTTACCTTTTTTACCGGTTCTGATGTATGGGCTCCAATTTGGTCAGAGGTAACAAAAGAGTATATGGAAGCAAATCCGCATATTACCATTGTGGACGAGTCACAGCCAACAGCGGGTGCAAATGATCTGTTCCGTACAAAGATGAATGCAGATATTGCGGCAAAGACACCTGCTGATCTCTGCTTGTTCTATTCAGGTGCAGATACAAAAATTATTGCTGATTCCGGTTTATTTGTAGATTTGACAGAATACCTTGAGGCAGATCCAGAGTGGAAGGGAAATTTCAACTGGTCAGCAGTAGAGTCACAGAAGTATGAAGGTGTACAATATTGCATCCCATTTCTTGGCTATTATGAAGGTCTGTTCTACAATAAAGCACTGTTCGATCAGTATGGATTAGAAGAACCGACAAGCTGGGACAATATTCTTGCATGTATGGAGACATTCAATGCAAACGGCATTGTGCCAATTGCAACTTCACTTGCAAAGCCTTCTTATCTGATTGAGGAATTCATTCTTGCATATGGTGGAGAAGAAGATCATAAGAACTATTTTAGCGATTCTTGGGCACCGGCTTTGGATGCTGTAAAGACGCTCTATGATATGAAAGCATTTCCAGCAGATGCGATGAGTATTTCTGATGATGATGTGCGTATGATGGTGAAAGATGGCAAGGCAGCCATGATGTTAAATGGTTCTTGGTGTGTCAGCGCACTGGAAGAGAATCCTGATATGCGAATTATTACAATGCCGACACTTCCGGAAGGAAAGGGCGGAGAGTCTTGCGTACTGGCAGGGTTTGGCTCTGGATGGTCTATCACAAAGGAAGCTATGGAACGCAGCGATGAAACACTTAAGTTCCTGAAATGGCTTACATCTCCGGAAATCATGACAAGATTCATTGAGTACGGCGGTAGTGCAGCGGTTAAGTGTGATGCACCAGAGGGTTCTTCAGAGCTTATGAAGAGCGCAGTTGAGATGCTGAACAAGGCAACGTATACAGATACAGCCATCGACTCCCAGGTGAGCAGAGAAGCTTGGATGGCAATTACAGAAGATGGTATTCCATACCTTGTAGCTGGAGAGAAGACAGGACTTGATCTGTTGGCAGAGGCAAGAAAGATTGAAGAGAATATCAATCGATAAAATGGAAAGGGATGTTGCTTCTGGGTAACATCCCTTTCGTGAAAAGAGGGCATATTGTTATGAAAGCAAAACGACAAATGACAGCAGTGCTATTTTTGATTCCTGCAGCAATCATGTTGGGCGGATTTTTGCTGTATCCATTGTGTAAAACGATATATTACAGTTTTACATCTTGGTATAATTTTTCAGCAACGCAGACATTTATAGGTCTTGATAACTATATAGAAATGCTGAATGATCCAGTAATTGTAACAGCATTGAAGAATACGGCGCTTTTGATGGTGGGTGTTCTGATATTCCAGATTGGTTTATCCATGACACTTGCAATCATGGTTGATACTGCGAGACATTGTTTCAAATTTTTCCGTACTGTGTACTTTTTCCCAATTGTTATTTCGGCGACGGCGATTGGACTTATGTTTTCGATGATTTATAAATATGAATACGGTTTACTGAATTATATTCTTGTAGCTCTTGGTGGAGAAAAAAGAGTTTGGATTACAGAAAAGACCTCAGCGATTCTGTCATTGATTCCGGTTGTGTGGCAGTATGTTGGTTTTTACTTTGTTATCTTTCTGACTGGTATAGCGAATATACCGACAGATATTTATGAATCTGCTGAGCTGGATGGAATCACAGGATTCCAGAAAGCAATTTATATTACAGTGCCAATGTTGAAGAGTGTGCTGGTTTCATCCATCGTATTAGTAGTATCAGGATGTTTCAAAGTATTTGATATTGTATTTATTATTACAAATGGCGGTCCGATGGATTCTAGCCAGCTGCTTAGCACTTATATGTATCAGAAGGCATTCCTGCGATACAATGGTGGATATGCCAGTGCGATTGCGGTTGTTATGATTATACTTGGTATTGCGGTAACGGCTGTATTGAGAGGTGTTTTGCAGGGGGGTGACGAAATTGAGTAAGATATGGTCAGTTAGTAAAAAAATCATATTATACACCCTGCTGTTTGCGTGGTCTTTGACAACGATTGTTCCATTGGTATGGGTATTTATCAACTCGTTTAAGTCATCGGAAGAAATTGTGCGCAATGGCTTTGCACTTCCGGAGACACTCAGCTTCATGAATTACCATACAATCATGTCATATCCGGATATGAGTATGCTGCGAGCATTTGGGAACAGTTTGATTATTTCCGGTTCGGTTGTGGTTGGTGTTGTTGTAATTGCGGGCTTGGCAGGGTTTGCCTTGGGAAGGTTTAATTTCCGCTGGACGAAATATGCCAATGCAGTGCTCATTGCCTGTCTGCTGGTTCCTTCTTTTGCGACCATCATTCCAAATTTTGTTACTATGAGTAAGACATTTTTGCGAGGAACATATGGCGCAGTTATACTGCCGCAAATAGCGGGAAATTTAAGTTTTTCCATTACATTACTGGCAGGATTTATGCATTCGCTTCCAATGGAACTAGATGAAGCGGCGACTATAGACGGGGCAACGCCAATACAGATTTTCCGCTATATAACCATGCCATTATCGAAGCCTATGCTTTCAACAGTTGCGATTATGGTGTTTATTTGGTCTTACAATGATCTGCTGACTTCTCTGGTATTTCTTTCCCAGAGGGCATTGCAGCCAATCTGTGTGATTCTTTCTATGGTAAGTAATATGTTTGGAACGGATTATGGCAGCATGATGGCGGCAATTGTTGTGACCATTCTTCCGCTGTTGCTTCTGTATGTGATTTCACAGGAACAGGTAATTAAAGGTATGACTGCAGGTGCGGTCAAGGGATAAAGGGAGATGAACGTATGAAAGTTTTGATCAATCATCTTGGATATGATAGAAAGGGAAGTAAAAAAGCTGTGGTTCAGTGCATGACAGGAGAGAAAGCTGAGCATTTTTCTGTGTGTGATGCCAATGGAACGGAGGTGCTTTCGGGGACCATTGAAAAGGCTGTGGCGGTAGATAATTGGAAACAGGGAACATTTGCGACTTTGGATTTTTCTGATGTTGCAGAAGATGGTCAATATCAAATAGCTGTGACAGGTAATACAGGTAGTGTGAAGAGCGATTGGTTCGAAGTGAGTACGCGCCTTTGTACTATGCGTATGCTGAATGCAACTGGGTACTATTTCAAAGCGCAGAGAGCCAGCGGTGAGTGGTTATATGCAGATAGAAATCTGGCATTTTCTGGTGAACGTGAGGGTAATGTGGATGCGCATGGTGGTTGGTATGATGCTACAGGAGATTATGGCATTCATTTATCTCATTTATCTCATGGAAGTTATCACAATCCGCAGCAGGTGTCTTTGTCAACGTGGGCGTTCTTTGTCTGTGCAGAGTGGATGGAAGAGTCCGGAAATACAGAATATTCTATGCTGCGCAGGCGCTATCTAGATGAGGGTATGTTTGGTGCAGATTTTTTGATGCGTATGCGTGCTCCGTCTGGATCATTCTTCCGTTCAATCAATAGAAAACATGCATTTGATCCGGTTATTGGAACAAGAAAAATCGGATTTGAATATCATGGTTCCAGCTCACAATTTTCTGAAAAAGCTGCGACCGCAGATCAGGAAACTGTGAGCGATGAAAATTATGAGACAAGCCTGCGTTCCGGTGGTGGAACTGCAATTGCGGCTTTGGCAATAGCATCTCGCTTTTATTATCCTGGAACGGACTATACGAGGGAAGAGTATCTGCTTGCGGCAAAGGCAGCGTGGGATTATCTCATGAAGAATCATTTGCGCTATACAAATGATGGAAAAGAGAATCTGGTTGATGCTTATTGCGCACTGCTTGCGGCAACTGAACTTTACAAGGCGAGTTATGAAATCGGATATTTGCTTGCAGCAGATGCCTGGGCAGAAAAGCTGATGTCGTATGTGGTGGAGACAGATGAGGAGTATGCATATCTGGAAGTGGCAAAGGGCGTGTCTTATTTTCATGCGTCAGATGAGGGGCTTCCAATTCTTGCACTTTGTGCATATGGCAAACTGCATGGTGCAAAACTGGCAGAAAATGCAAAGCTCTGTGTGGAAAAACTGATGCGCGGTAAGCTGGATATGACATATGATGGAGAAAATCCGTTTGGATATGCAAAGTATCTCCTGCGTAAGGAGGGCGTAGATGAAGTGAGATTCTTCTTCCCGCATGATACAAGCGTTGCGCCGTGGTGGCAGGGTGAAAATGCAAGACTTGCGTCGCTTTCCACAGCAGCTCGGTTGGTGGCAGAAGAGACTGAGGATGCGGCATTCCGCAGACAGTTGAAGCAGTTTGCGGATGACCAGCTGAACTGGATTATGGGTTTGAACCCATTTGATTCTTGTATGATGGAAGGATATGGAAAAAATAACATCCAGTATTTCTTCAATGGGCGTTACGATTTTCTGAATTGTCCTGGAGGTATTTGCAATGGCATTACAAGCGGATTAGAGGACGAACATGGCATTGCATATGTTATGGAGCCTTGCGCAGAGGTTAATGATAACTGGCGTTGGGCAGAACAGTGGATTCCGCATGTGAGTTGGTTTATGCTGGCGCAAGCTGCAAAAAAGTTTTGATGCAGAAACATAGAAAAGGCGGTCTTACGACTCGCCTTTTTCCTGAAAAATATTCGGAAGCACATTGTCAAACACATGTACGGTAGCGCCGATGATGCCGACATCGCGGCTCAAGGAAGGTTCAACAGTAGCAGGGATATAACGGAGTTTTTCGTTGATCATGGCCTGCAACTTTTCAAACAGCGTATAACCAAGCGCATTTGTGATGGTACCTGAAAGTACAATGCGATTGATATCCAGAAGATGTACCTGATTGACCAACAGCACGCTTAGATAAGGGCAAAGGTAATCACATACAGTTTCTACTTGTGTGCTGCTGAGCGTTTGCGGGCTGTAAAAGTTGATGCCGAATTTTTTGGACAGTGCTTCAATATTGATCAGCTTCTCGATACTTGTGGAATCAGAGTTCAGACCGCGCGGGTCACAGAGAAACATATGTCCGACCTCGCCTGCGTTGTGGTTGGAGCCTTCCCAGATGTTACCATTAATCATGATGCCGGCGCCGAGTCCAGTGCTGAGTGTTACAAAGAACAGGTTATCATATCCGTCACTGCGTTTGCGCAGGAATGCTTCGCCTTTACAAGCAAGGTTTACATCGTTTCCGACCAGGATTGGCAGCGTAAAGCTGGCGCTGAGTTTTGGGAAGGCGTTGGAAAACAAAATTGGCTTTGTGATGCCGTGTATATCCATGTGGACGATCGTATTCTGGGCGGTATCGACAACAGCAGGAAGGCTGATGCCGATACCAATCACGCGTTTGCGTTCGTTTTTGGTGGTAGCGAGAAGATTGGTAATTTCGGTAATCATTGCCTGCTCAATGTTTTCGATGTTGTGGCTGTCTGAAATACAGACAGAGCGGCAATATTGGCTGGTGCCGTCCAGGTCTACAAGTCCGGCATTCAGCATATTGCCTTCAAATTCAAGTCCAATGGCATAAAATGCCTGTGGGTAGAACTGGAGCAGATGTCCGCGTCTGCCGGCACCGCGGTTAGATTCGATTTCATCTAGTTCAATGATAATGCCAAGTGCAAGAAGCTGGTCAATGATTTTTAAGACAGTTGGAAAACTCATGCCGGTTAGGCGCACAAGTTCGCCGCGGCTGATGGTCTTCCTGCTGCGGATGAGGTTGAATAGCAGCATGGTGTTTTTGAATTTCAGGTAGTGCGGAAGATAAGAATTCATATATATATCCTTGCTTTAAGTGATGTGGACTATGATTTGTTACATTACGAAATAAACTTAAGTTAAGCATAGCATAGCGGCTGCAGATAGTCAATTGGAAAGAAAACATACGGCCGCAGCAAGTATAGACGTATGTGTGCGGGAGGAAATGGAATGGCAAAACAGATGAAGGAATACATTGTGGAACAGGCGGTTTGCTGGCAGCGTATTCTGCAGGAAAAGTTAATAATGACGGAGGAAACGTCAGGAAAATTACAGGCAAGAAAGCCAAAGCACTTGATCGTATTTGGCTCTGGCAGCTCTTACATTGCGGGCTGTGTGGCTAAGGTGTTTGCGGAAAAATATTGTGGATTGCATACAATGGTACTGACACCATCGCAGCTGTACAGTCAGATGCAATTTTATGCGCCGGAGCAGAGTCTGGTTGTAGCTGTGTCGCAGTCCGGCAAAAGTGTGACCACCATGGAAGCGCTGCATTGGCTGAAGCTGCATGGATATACAGTGATAGGTATGACTGCAGATGCAGAGTCACAGATTGCAAATGCTGCAGATGGACACGTGCTCATAGACTGCGGAGAGGAAGTGGTTGGACCAAAGACCAAGGGGATGACGGGCACAGTGCTGGCGCTTTATATGCTTGCTATGGAACTGAATCTGGATGAGGCGGAAAGGACAGAGATTTTCGCGCAGCTAACAAAGGCGGTTACTTATGGTATGCTGAATCAAAAGGTGGCAGAAAACTTTTTTGAGACACACAAAACGTTCTTTACAGAGGCGGGCGCTATGCTTATCATTGCGGAGGAGCAGGCGTATGCAAGCTGTCTGGAGGGTGCGCTCAAGCTGCTTGAGACCATTTACATTCCGGTAGAGGCATTGGAACTGGAGGAGTACACGCATGGTGTGCAAAACACCATTGAACCGGGTTTGCATCACATTTTGGTTGCTACAAATGCAGAAAATGCAGGGCGTATGGCACAATTGAACCGTTTTCAGCTGGAAAAGGGATGTAAGAACATCTGTCTTGCAACGGTAAAAAATTACAACGAGGCAGATACCCTGCAATTGGAAAGCACGCACAGGGATTATACGCTGTTTATGGAACTTTTACCAGTGTTCCATGTGTTCAGCGCCTACGGCTCTGAGGCGAAGGGCATTGATTGTGACCACCCGAAATTTGCGAATTTCTATTCCATTATGGGAACAAAAATGTAAGCGGAGGCTTTATATGAAATATTATGCGGGATTAGACATTGGCGGTACGACCGGAAGAATACGGCTGGCGTATGAAAACGGCGAAAGCATTGGAGAGTACCAGTGTGGTGGCAGCAGTATTCATTCAGGCGGAGAGGAACGTGCAAAGCGCAAATACCAGGAGCTGGTTCTGCCGATACTGGAAGAAAATGCACTTAAGCCGGAGGATTGTACTGGCATTTGTGTGGCAGCAAGCGGCATTGATTCGGAATCGCTGCGTGCACTCTGCAAGAAGTTTTTTACGGAAATGGGCTTTCCAGAGCAGCGGATTTTCGTATTCAATGACTGCGAGATCTTCCTGCAGGCATATGATGCGCCGTCCATCATTCTGGTAGCAGGTACTGGTTCTATTACCTTTGGTATGGACAAAAGAGGTAGAATAGTGCGCACTGGTGGCTGGGGACATATCCTGAGCGATGAAGGCAGTGGTTTCAATATTGGTATGCGCATTGTGAAAGCAATAGGGGATCATTTAGACAAGCGTACCTGTGATGACATTCTTTATAAAAAATTTTATGAGGTAACGGGTATAGATGATCTGGAGAAATTGAGTAACCTTGTGAATCACAATATCATGACCAGAAATGCGATTTCCAATCTTGCACCGCTTGCAAGTCAGGCAGCAGCGGAGGGTTCGATGACAGCACAGAAAATTTTGCTGGAGACGGCGGAAGCGTTGTTTCAGCTAATCTGGGACAACTACAGAAAAATGGAACTTCAGTCAGAAGAGCCGGTAAATGTGATCTTCTGGGGAAGTGTACTTTTAAAGAATCAGCAGATCAGGAGACAGATAGAACGGATGCTGAACGAACGGTTGCCACAGGCACACATCTGTATACCGGAATACCCAGCGGTAAAAATTGCGCTGGAGGTTGCGCAGAGACTGGGCGCTGACGTGGTATGCTGCGTTTCCTAATAGAAAGTCATTTTATAGAATAAAAACCGATCCTATGAGGGTGTCGCAAAATCATTAAACTTAGATGATAGAGCGATGCCCTTCATTTTCATATCCGGAATCACCGTGTTGTCTGCTTGAATATTTTTATGCCTGTTTTCATAAATGTCCGCCTGCCTGCATAGATTTTTCTAAGGATCAATGTGTGAAATGAGATCTTGTGAAAGAAAGGCGGGCAGGAAGTATGGAGCTAATCAGGCAAAAGATACAGATGAACCGTTGGAAGGGGAACACAACTACCCAGGTGACGTTAGATGATGACTTTATCGTGCCGGATACCATGGACGATATGGATCAGGTACTTCTGGACAATGGAGAAATCCAGATAGAATCGGTTAAAAACCAGGGGGAAAAGGTTTTAATCAAAGGCAGGCTGGATTTTCAGGTTCTTTACCGACGGGCGGAAGGCGGACTTCAGACATTAGGAGGAAGTATTCCATTTGAAGAACCGGTCAATGTGCCTGAACTGGAAGATCGGGACGACATTAGTTTAAGTTCAGAACTGGAGGATTTGAGTACAGGCATGGTAAATTCCAGAAAACTGGGAGTGAAAGCCATTGTTACCCTGGAAGTTCGGGTGGAAAGTCTCTACCAGTCAGAAGCGGCGGAAGATGTCCGGGAAGGAGGCGGCCAGTCAGAAGAACAGATGGAAAAGCTGCGTCTCAAACATCGGACTATGGATATTGCGGCGATAGCAGCTTGTCACAAAGACACGCTTCGCATCAAGGAACAGATAACGTTGTCTGGCAGCAAGCCAAATATCGGCCAGCTTCTTTGGAAAGAGATGCGGCTGTGCGGCATTTCTGCCCGTCCATCGGACGAGAGAATGCTGATAGACGGAAGCCTGGAAGTATTTGTTATTTATTCCGGCGAGGGAGACGATACTCCAGTTCAATGGTGGGAAGAAACCATTCCGTTTTCAGGGGAAGTAGAAATTTCGGGAGCCGATGAGGACATGATTCCTATAGTAACGGTAGGCCTGGCCCATAAAGACGTGGAAGCCCGTCCGGATTATGACGGAGAAATGCGGGAACTGGAGGCAGAAGCGGTTCTGGAACTGGATATGAAACTGTATGAGGAACAGCAGATACAGATTTTAAGCGATCTTTATGCAACAGACAGGGAAGTGATTCCGGTCACAGCAGATGCCTGTTTTGAGCAGATTCTTACAAAAAACAGTTGTAAATGCCGGATAGCAGAAAAAGTTTCCTTGGATCAGAATCAGAGGATTCTGCAGATTTGTCACAGCGGCGGAACCGTAAAAATAGATGAGATTTCGATCGGAGAAAACCAGCTCATGATAGATGGGGCAGTAGAAGTTTCCCTGCTGTATCTGACCAGCGATGATGCCGCGCCCATTCAGTCGGCAGTCCGTATGGCGCCGTTTCACTGCGAGGCAGAAGCCATAGGGATAAAGGAAAACAGTGTTTACCAGGTTACGCCGGGGCTGGAACAATTATCAGCAGTCATGGCAGGAGGAGACAGCGTAGAAATCAAGGGAACCGCATCATTTGACATTCTGGTGCTTCAGCCAGTGTGCGAGGCAGTGGTTACCGATGTGACAGAAAAGCCTCTAGATGTGAAGAAACTCCAGGAAATGCCCGGAATCGTGGGTTATATTGTCCAGCCAGGAGATAGTTTGTGGAAAATTGCGAAAAAATTTCATACTACCGTGGAAAGTATTATGGCCATGAATGAGTTAAGCAACGAAGAAATCCGGCCGGGCGACAGGCTGATTCTGGTAAAAGAAGTGGCATAGGGATATTTTCCTGAAAATTGGAGATACCATATTGTAGAAGAAATTTATGAAACAACTTGGAGGCGGGCCAAAACATGAGGCAGAAGATGAGGTGTTTCATGTCTGGCTGCGCCTTATTTGACAGGAGGATTTATTATGAAATCAAACGGCGAACCGATATTTTTAGTAGGAGAACATGGTCAGGCGATCATAGAGGTGATTGGAGGCCCCCATCAGGAAAATTTTAAATGCTGCGATCAGCCTATGGGGTTGCTGCTGGCTAATGAGACGGATGGGGCAAAGGAGAAGCATATACCCCAGGTTACTATAAATGATAACAGGGTTTGTGTGAAGGTAGGAGAAAATCCCCATCCAATGAGCAGCGAACACAGCATCCAGTGGATTTATCTTCAAACAGAAAAGGGATGTCAGAGACGGATGCTGGAACCAGACCAGCCGGCAGAAGCAGAATTCTGGGTGGCAGAGGATGATAAGCCAGTGGCAGTTTATTCTTACTGTAATCTCCATGGTTTTTGGAAAACGGAATTGCAGTAGACATACACGGTTTCTGAATTGTGTGATATAATAAAGTATAAACACCTTGCGCATCCGGCTGGTGCTTTATAATAGATACAGGGAAACCTGGGCGGTAATTATGCAGTTGCAAAGCATATATTACCGTTTACATAGTAAAAAGGTATTCTGGGAAAGAGACATACGATTATGAATTATACCTACATTCTTCGGTGCGCCGACGGCACGCTGTACTGCGGGTGGACAAACTGTCTGGAAAAGCGGCTGGAGGCCCACAACAGCGGACATGGGGCAAAATACACAAAAAGCCGCAGGCCGGTGGCTCTGGCTTATTATGAAGAATTTGAAACAAAGTCAGAGGCCATGCGCCGGGAAGCGGCGATTAAAAAGCTGAAAAGAGAACAAAAAGAGCGGCTTATTATGCAACAAACTCATACATCATAATATAGTGGCAGAGACTGCCGCCCATGACGAACAAGTGGAAAATTTCATGGGAGCCAAAGTATTTGTGACGGGAGTTAAACAGCGGAAGTTTAAGCGCATAAATGATTCCGCCAATGGTGTAGATAATACCGCCTGCAAGGAGCCAGCCAAATGCGGCTGGAGGAAGCGCCTGGATGATTCTGGTAAAAGCCAGAACACATACCCATCCCATTGCAATATATAAAAGGGAAGAAAACCACTTGGGACAAGTAATCCAGCAGGCTTTTATGAGGATTCCAGCGATGGCAATGGTCCACACCAGTCCCAGCAGGAACCATCCGACTTTATCTCCTAATACAATCATACATACCGGGGTGTAGGTTCCGGCAATCAGAATAAAAATCATCATGTGATCCAGCTTGCGCAGTATCTGGTTGATTTTTGGTGAAATATCCAGCGTATGGTAGGTGGTACTGGCTGCATACAGCAGGATCATGCTGACAATAAAGACTGCCAGAGCGGTTACATGGAACTGCCCCGGATCTTTTGCCGCTTTTATTAAGAGAGGGCCTGCGGCGAGAATTGCAAGAGCCATTGCAATAAAATGAGTAATCGCGCTGCCAGGATCTTTTATTTTTAAAAGATTGGATTTTATCGTTTGCTTTGACATAAAAACACCTCCTAAAATCTAATGACGGCAACAAGTAGTATTCAATACTACATAGTAACATATTACATACTATACACCTTTTTTGGAAAAATGCAAGAGGGAAAAAATAGAAAGGCGAAAACAAAAGATGCTTACGATCTTATATGAGGATGAAGATATTATTGTGCCGGTAAAACCGGCTGGTTTACAATCCCAATCTGTCCACAGCTTTGAACCGGATATGGTCAGCGAGATTCGCAAACATATTGCAGGGTTATCCACAAAGATGTCCACAAATCTGCCGGAACCTTATGTAGGAGTTATCCACAGACTGGATAAACCAGTAGGGGGAGTAATGGTATATGCCAAGAACCAGAAAGCTGCTGCAGCCTTGTCGAAGCAGGTACAAGACGGAACGTTGAAAAAAACGTATTGTGCAGTAATTTGTGGACAACCTGTGGATAATGCGGGAAAATATGTGGATTTTTTGCGGAAAGATGAGAAAAGCAATTATTCACAAATTGTTGATAAGTCTGTGGATGGAAGCAAACGTGCAGAACTTTCTTATGAAATAATAGGGACAAAACAGGTTGACGGACAGAAGCTGTCGCTGGTAAAAATTCAGCTTATGACAGGACGCCATCACCAGATTCGAGTTCAATTTGCTGGTCACGGTTTTCCTCTTTTGGGAGACATTAAATATGGAAATGGAACAAACGGAACATCGGTGGGGCGCAGGCGGGAACCGTTGGCATTGTGGGCAATGGAGTTAATGTTTCTCCATCCGGCAACCGGAGAAGTTATGAGCTTTTCAGCAAAACCGCAGGGGGCTCCATTCCGGAATTTTTAAAAAACAGAAAAACGGGAATATTTCTGTGGATATTGTTCATAATAGACTTTGTACAAAGGAAGTACAAATCAGAAATAGGTGAGTCCATGGAAAAGCCGAAGGAAAAACTGAAGAAAATTTTTATTATAATGGGAATTACAGGGGCAGTATATGTAGGATTTCAATACCTTCTGCCTCTGGTAATTCCTTTTTTTGCTGCTTATGTAACAGCAGTTCTGCTGGAACCGTCTGCAAAATGGATACAAAGAAAATTAACAATCTTCCGCGGCAGCAGAGCTGTCCGGATTCCTATTGAACTGATCGGGGGCGGGGAACTAGTTGTTCTGTTTGGCCTTCTGGGAACAGGACTTTACGTTGCCGGACGGAGACTGCTGGTTCAGACAGAACTGTTTTTTCAGGCGCTTCCAGAACTGGTCAGACAGTTTGACGCCTGGCTGACAGGGTGCTGTCGTCTGACAGAGAAGATGCTTCATTTGAGACCGGATTATATAGTGCGTCTGGTTCAAAATATGTTAAGAGATCTGGGGGAATCTGTAAAAACAGCAGCAATGCCGTATTTAATGGTAAGTTCGGTTTCCGTGGTGCAGTGGATTGCCGGCGGAATGGTAGTGATACTGGTGTTATTTCTGGCATCGGTTCTGACGTTGGGAAAACTGGACGAAATCCGCAAATTCGAAAATCAGTCTCTGTTTCGGGAGGAATTCCGGATTATTCATGAAAAATTCCGGGCATTTGGAAAAACCTATGTAAGAGTTCAGGCGGTAATTCTGCTGCTGACCACAGGAATTTGTATTGTAGGATTGTTTTTGCTGAAAAATCCATATTATATGCTGCTGGGAACCGGAATCGGGTTGTTAGACGCACTTCCTTTGTTTGGAACTGGAACGGCTTTGATTCCCTGGGCAGTCGCAGAAGTTCTTGGAGGACGGGGAGAAAAAGCAGCAGCCCTAATCGGAATTTACGTGGTCTGCTATCTTTTGAGGCAGATTCTGGAGGCCAGACTGATGGCAAAAGGAATCGGGCTTTCTGCCCTGGAAACCTTGGCGGCTCTTTATATCGGTCTCAGACTTTTTGGAATCTGGGGCGTTTTATTGGGGCCTGCAGCTCTGATGTTAATCAAGGCTCTTTTGGAAATTGCAGACGGCCCGTCAGAAAAAATGTAAGTTTTTCTTGCAGAATGGAATATCCGGTGGTAACATTAGCAGATATAGTTCAGTTCATTGCGGCTATAATAGGGAAAGGGCAGGAGGACAGGAGTATGGCTTTAATTTTACCAGAAGGATATGATCCACGATTGACAGTGCGGGAAACCCAGGAAGCAATTAAGTATATTCGCGACACGTTCCAGAAAGAATTTGGCAGAGAAATGAATCTGGAGAGAATTTCCGCTCCGTTATTTGTTAAGAAAAGTTCAGGTCTGAATGATAATTTAAGCGGAACAGAGAGACCGGTGCAGTTTGATTTGTTGGGAGAACCGGATGAGGTTGTAGAAGTCGTGCAGTCTCTGGCAAAGTGGAAAAGAATGGCGTTAAAACGCTACGGTTTTCAGCCGGGAGAAGGTTTATATACCAATATGAATGCAATTCGGCGGGATGAAGAACTGGATAATCTCCATTCCTGCTATGTTGACCAATGGGACTGGGAAAAGGTAATTACCAAAGACCAGAGAAATCTGGATACGCTGAAAGATACAGTAAAAACCATTTTTAAGGTTATTAAACATATGGAACATGAAGTCTGGTACAAATATCCTCAGGCGGTCAAGAAACTGCCGGAAGAGATTACATTTGTTTCGACTCAGGAGCTGGAGGATCGCTATCCTGACAAGACCCCAAAGGAACGGGAAAATCTGATTACCCAGGAATACGGCTGCGTATTTTTAATGAAGATTGGCGATAAACTGGCCAGCGGAAAACCGCATGACGGACGTGCACCGGACTATGACGATTGGCAGTTAAATGGAGATATTCTGTTCTGGTTTGAGACACTGGGATGCGCGCTGGAGATTTCCAGCATGGGTATCCGGGTAGATGAAAAGAGTTTAGACGAGCAGCTTTCCAAGGCTGGCTGTGATGACAGAAGAACGCTTCCTTACCATAGAATGCTGTTGGAAGGAGAACTTCCGTATACCATTGGCGGCGGCATCGGCCAGTCCAGACTGTGTATGCTTTTGCTGGACAGAGCCCATGTAGGAGAAGTCCAGGCAAGTCTGTGGCCGGAAGAAATGCGCAGGATCTGCGAAGAACATAAGATTATTTTATTATAGTGCGCGGTGCGAAAATAGGGATTTAATGAAGGAAAACCGGTGTGGCACAGGCAGAATGCCTATGTCCCATCGGTTTTGCTATACACAGAATGCCGCATAGAGAGAAAACGTCTTTTTTCCGTCTTCAAAACCAAAGTTTTTGGCAGACAGTTTGATTGCATAGTCCGGTTTGTAAGTCTCCATATAGATTTTCAGACTTTTAGCTCTGGTATTATCGGCAGATTTAACTTCACAGGAAGGAACGAAGCTAGTTTTTCCAGCGACGTATTGACGATTAAATCTTCTGGAAAATCCAGTTCAGCCAGCATTGAGTGGGCAAAATCATGGTTGCCGATGTCAAAACAGATATGGGCGTCGCTGTTAATAATAATATGGGTTTTGTATTTGCGGCAGTATTCCAGCAGAACCTGGTAATTTTCGCGGGCATTTGGCCGGAATCCATGAGGATGGAGGGAAGAATTATTGACCTCCAACAGCTTGTGGTGTTCAGCTGCTGCAGCGGCCAGGGTATCATAATCCACGGGGAACCGCCCGTCATCCGGATGTCCGATAATCTGGACATAAGGGTTTTCTAATACACCCAGATAAGCAGAGGTATTTTCTGAAATTGTCTTTCCAGAGTAGCAGGGTGGATGAATACTGGCAATGGCGTAATCCAGGCGGGCCAGAATGCTTTCCGGCAGATCCACGTTTCCAGAAGCGTCCAGGATATTTAACTCTGCGCCCATAAGAATCTGGATTCCATAAAGGTTCCGGGGAATTACCTTGAAATTTTGAAAATAAAAGCTGCCCAGAGTCCCGGGCATGGCAGGAGCGTGATCGGCGCAGCCGTAAAGCTTTAATCCTTTGTCTGCTGCAGAGCGGATCATTTCCATCAGCGTATTGTATGCATGACCGCTGGCCAGGGTATGAGTATGAAGATCAATGATGTCAGTCATGAAATCATCCTTTCCTAAATAAAGATTGTTTTATTAGTATACCACACTTTTTATTAAATTTTTGTGAAACCTATGGTAAAAAAAAAGCTTTTGTGTTTAAATAGTAGAAGGGGAAATGGGGACTTCCCTGATAAATGGAGATTCACAAAAAGCGAGGTATGTAACAATGGGTGAAGAACAAAAAGAAGAGATTGCAGAGAGAACAGAAAGCATGGAGGACTATGCAGCTGAGCTGGAGGCATCTTTTCGCAGAGTAAATGAAGGAGATATTTTAACCGGTACGGTAATCGGAGTAGAAGATGATCGGGTGGTACTGGATTTAAAGTATTATGCAGAGGGAATCATTACCAAAGATAATCTAAGCAGTGATCCCGACTTCAATATAAAAGAATCCATTCACGTAGGCGACGAGATCAGCGCTACGGTGGTAAAGAGAGACGATGGCGAAGGCAATATTCTGCTGTCAAAAAAAGAAGCCAATGACGTTTTAGCATGGGATAAATTAAAACAGATGCTGGAAGAACGGACGGTTGTTACCGTAAAGATCAGCGAGATCGTAAAGGGCGGCGCAGTTGCTTATCTGGAAGGCATCAGAGGATTTATTCCAGCGTCTAAGCTGGCAGCGGAGTATGTGGAAGATCTGGACGAATGGAATGGCAGGAGTGTAGAAGTGACCGTTATTACTGCTGATGAGGAAGAAAAACGCCTTGTTTTGTCCGGTAAAGAGGTTGCAAGAGAAAAACAGGCGGCTGAGACCAGAAAAAAGGTTGCAAAGTGCCAGGTCGGCGCCATTGTAACCGGTACTGTCGAGACTTTAAAAGATTACGGCGCCTTTGTTACGCTGGAAAACGGTCTGACCGGTCTTCTGCATATTTCTCAGATCAGCAGCCAGAGAATCAAACATCCTGGAGTGGTATTAAAAGAAGGCCAGGAAGTAACGGTGAAGATTATCGGTTTAAACGACGGCAAAATCAGCCTGAGCATGAAGGCAATAGAGCCAGAAGACGAACCGGAAGAAGTCTTTGATTACAAAGAAACCGGCAGCGCATCTACCGGACTGGGGGCGCTGTTAAAAGGGTTAAAGTTATAAAGAAAAACGAGTGAGGTGGGGAACAATGACGCCAGGTCACCGCAGACACGAACCGGTGGATCAGTGGAAAGAGACGATGTTCCTCTATGGAGCTGCCTTAAAGCAGATTACTGCAAAGATAGAGATTATGAATGATGAGTTTACGGAGCGTTATGATTACAGTCCCATCGAACACATCAAATCCCGACTGAAGACAGCGGACAGCATTGTCCGGAAACTGAAGGCAGACGGCTATGAGGTTACAATCGAAAATATGAAGGAGAAGCTCAGCGATATTGCCGGCATCCGGATTATTTGTTCTTTTATGTCAGACATTTACCAGATTGCAGATATGATTGCAAAACAGGCAGATGTGACAGTTCTTTATGTAAAAGATTATATTAAAAAACCAAAGCCCAACGGCTACAAGAGTTACCACATGGTGGTTACCATTCCGGTATATTTAACGGATGGACCGGTGGAAACCAAGGTGGAAATCCAGATTCGTACCGTGGCCATGGATTTCTGGGCCAGTTTAGAGCATAAGATTGCTTACAAATTAGAAGGCAATCCGCCGGTCAAGCTTCTCCAGGAATTAAAGGCCTGCGCAGATATGGTAGATATTTTAGATGCGAAAATGTTTTCTTTAAATGAAGCAATTTCTGAGATTGTAAAGGCGCAGCAGGAAGAAGCAGAAAAAGAAACCTAGACAATTAAGGAGACAGAAAATGAAGGCAGTATTACAGCGGGTAACACGGGCTGCTGTGACGGTAGACGGACAGACAGTCGGACAGATTGAAAAAGGATTTCTGATCCTTTTGGGGGTGTCCAATGAAGATACGGAAGAAACCGCCAGAAAGCTGGCGGATAAGATTTGCCGCCTTCGGATTTTTGAAGATGAAAACGGCAAGACCAATCTGTCGCTGGCAGATGTAGGAGGAGAACTTTTAGTGGTCAGCCAGTTTACGCTTTATGCAGACTGCAGAAAGGGAAACCGTCCAAGCTTTATTAAGGCAGGAGCTCCGGATCATGCCAACCGGATTTACGAGTATTTTATGGAATGCTGCAAAGACCATGCAGACAAGGTGGAGCATGGGATTTTTGGGGCAGACATGAAAATCGATTTGGTAAATGACGGTCCCTTTACACTGGCATTAGACAGCGGGGAGCTGTTCTAAAATTGAGAGAAACAGCAGATAAAATGGAGGAAGAAAGATGTCAAAAAAGACAAAGGGCCAGGAACTGGCTGAAAAATTAGTTTGGAAAGCTCCAAATATTGGAAAGGATGCGCCAAAGCAGATTGCAAAGGCAGAAAAATTCTGCGAGGGATATAAGAAATTCTTAAACGAAGGAAAAACTGAGCGGGAATGCGTTTCTGCAATCACTGCCCGTCTGGTAAAGGCTGGATACAAGCCTTATGACGCCAGCGCTTCTTACAAGCCAGGCGACAAGGTATACTATGTAAACCGTAAAAAATCCCTGATTGCCACTACCTTCGGCGCACAGGGACTGGAGAAAGGCGTTCGTTTAAATGGCGCCCATATTGATTCTCCAAGACTGGATTTAAAACCAAATCCACTGTACGAGAAAGACGATATTGCTCTGTTTAAAACCCATTATTACGGCGGAATCCGCAAATACCAGTGGACGACGATTCCGTTAGCCATGCATGGCGTTGTAGTAAAGAAGGATGGAGAAGTAGTGGATGTGGTAATCGGCGAGAGCGAAAAAGATCCAGTGTTCTGTATTACGGACTTACTTCCTCACCTGTCTGCAAAGCAGAATGAGAGAAAGCTTTCCGACGGTATCCGCGGCGAGGAGTTGAACATTGTAGTAGGCTCTGTTCCTTACCAGGACGACGAAGTAAAAGAGCCGGTAAAACTGCTGGCATTAAAGCTTCTCAATGATAAATACGGCATTACAGAAGCAGATTTTTACCGGGCTGAAATCGAGATGGTTCCGGCAGTAAAAGCAACCGACGTAGGCTTAGACAGAAGTCTGGTAGGCGCTTACGGACAGGATGACAGAGTATGCGCATATACGGCAATGATGGCAGAGATCGATACAGATATGCCGGAGCATACGACTGTAACCTTCTTTGCAGATAAAGAAGAGATCGGTTCAGAAGGAAATACTGGATTAAATTCCGATTTCCTGCTTCATTATCTGGAAGATCTGGCAGAGCAGGCCGGAGTCAACATCCGTACCCTTCTGCGCAATTCCATGTGCCTGTCTTCTGATGTAAACGCAGCATTTGATCCGACCTTCCCTCAGGTGTACGAGCCGTTGAATGCCAGCTATATCAATAAGGGCTGCGTTCTGACTAAGTATACCGGTGCAAGAGGCAAGTCCGGATCCAACGATGCCAGCGCAGAGACAATGGCAGAAGTAATCCGCATTATGGAAAATGAAGGCGTTTACTGGCAGGCAGGCGAACTGGGTGCAGTGGATGAAGGCGGCGGCGGAACCATCGCCAAGCTGGTAGCCCACATGGATATTGATACAGTAGATTTAGGCGTACCGGTACTTTCCATGCACGCGCCGTTTGAACTGACTTCCAAACTGGATGTATACAATACTTACAAAGCATTTAAGGCATTTATTAAATAAAAACGTTTTTTAGGGAAGGGCTTTCTTTTCAGAAAACTGTGTGATATACTACAGAAACTGGCTGAAAGGAAGCCCTTGCCGGTAAAATGGACAAGTTAGTGAGGAGAATTATGAGAAAAACAAAAAGATTACTGGTATGCGGCGCAGCAGCTATGATGGTGCTGGCCGGCTGTTCAAACAATGATACCGCTGCTACGACTGCAGCAGAGACCACCGCAGCGGCTGGCGTAGAAAGCAGCGCGGCAGAGACCACTGCAGCAGAAGAGGACGTTCCGGCAGGCAGCGTAGTCCTTGGCGAATATATCGGAATTGAGTATACCCCTATGGATACAACAGTTACTGACGAGAATGTAGAAGAAGTTATCCAGTATGCGCTGGATTCCAATCCAAATATGGTAGAAGTTGACCGGGCGGCAGCAGAAGGTGATACGGTAAATATTGACTATGTAGGCAAGAAAGACGGAGTTGCGTTTGACGGCGGTACTGCAGAAGGCAGCGATTTAGAGCTGGGTTCTGATACCTTTATCGACGGTTTTGAAGATGGCCTGATTGGCACCAAAAAAGGCGACAGCGTAACCTTAAACCTGACCTTCCCTGAGGATTACAATAACGAAGAATTAAAGGGGCAGGATGTTACCTTTGACGTTACTGTAAACTCTGTAAAAGAAAAACAGGATGCTGTATTAAACGATGATTTTGTAAAAGGACTGGAGTTAGAATCCGGTATTGCGACAGTAGATGAATATCGGGAAAGCATCCGCACCGAGCTGCAGAAGAACAACGAAGAAATGGCAAAAATGCGGATGGAAAACGACGTTTTAGAAGGTGTAATTGCCAACTGCCAGTTCAGCGATATTGATGCCCGCATTGAAAAAGATTACAACGAACAGTGGGAGCAGATGACCAATATGGCGGCTATGTATGGAATGGACATGGAGATTTACGCAGCTATGAACGGAATGTCCAGCGTGGAAGAATTCCAGGAAATTTTCAAAGAGCAGGTAAGTAATTCTGTAAAACTGGATCTGGCTCTGAAAGCCATTGCAGAAAAAGAAAACTTCACTCTGGAAGACGCAGATTACGACGTATTGGCAAAAGCTCAGGGCTTAGAGGATGTCAGCACCCTGGTAGAGCAGGCTGGTCAGGAAATGGTAGACGAAGCAGCTCTTCAGATTAAAGTGTTGAATTTCTTAACTTCTAAAGCCGTAGCAAAATAATAATAACCCAAAAGAAAATGGAGGATGTACCATGCAGCTCTTGAAAGATAGAATACGGAAAGACGGTATTGTTCGTGAGGGCGGTGTTCTGAAGGTGGACAGCTTTTTAAACCACCAGATGGATATTGAGTTGTTTGAGGAAATTGGAAAAGAATTCCGTAGACGTTTTGAAGGAGAAGAGATTAATAAAATTCTGACCATCGAGGCCTCCGGAATTGGAATTGCTTGTATTGTGGCTCAGTATTTTCATGTTCCAGTTGTTTTCGCCAAGAAAACCAAGACGAAAAATATCGCTGGAGATGTTTATACTTCCAGAGTAGAGTCTTATACTCATGGCAGAGTTTATGATATTATTGTGTCCAAAGACTTTTTAGGACCTGAGGATAAGGTTCTTCTGATTGATGATTTCCTTGCTAACGGAAAGGCTCTGGAAGGATTGGCGCAGCTGGTTCAGGATGCAGGCGCTACCCTGGTAGGAGCTGGAATCGTAATAGAAAAAGGTTTCCAGAGAGGCGGAGACGCAATCAGGAAAAAGGGAATCCATCTGGAGTCTCTGGCTATTGTAGAGAGCATGGATCCGACGACAGGAGAGGTTATTTTCCGGGAGAATTAAAAAAAGGGGCTGCAATGGGAAACCGGCGCAGCTCTGTTTAATTTGATGATAAGGAGAATTTATCAGAATATGAGCAGAAAGGCATTGTTTTTTGACATTGACGGAACATTATTAAGCGAAATTACCAGACAGGTTCCCGAAAGCGCCAAAGAAGCTTTAAAAGAGGCGAGGAAGAAAGGCCATCTGGTATTTATCAATTCTGGCCGCAGTTATGTTCTAGTGGAACCGCTGCTGGAGGAAATAGAAACAGACGGAGCCTTGTGCGGATGCGGCACTTGTATTGTGGCAGGAGGCAAAGAAGTATATGCCTGCCATGTTCCTTATGAGAAGGGAATCAAGCTTCGCAAAGCAATTAAGGACTATGGGATAGAAGCCGTATTAGAAGGTTCCCAGGGCTGCTATTTCAACGAAAAACCATACCGTACTCCATGGATGGAGCGGCTCCGCCTATCTGTCAACGAAGAAATGGGGGGTCCATCCCATTCTCTTGAGAGAACCGACTATGAGTTTGACAAATTCTGCATGACGGCAGACGAGACAGCAGATAAAGAGGGATTTTTCCAGGTAATCGGAGAGGACTTTGACATTATTGACAGAGGCGGTTTTTATGAATGCGTGCCAAAAGGGCATTCTAAGGCAACGGCAATTCAGTGGGTATTGGATCAGTACCAGATTCCGTTAAAAGATGCCTATGTGTTCGGAGACAGCATGAACGATTTGTCTATGTTTGAATTTGCAGAAAATGCAGTTCTCATGGGGAAACATGATAAAGGTCTGGAACCGTATGCAACCTTTGTTACAAAAACGGTAGAAGAAGATGGAGTGGCCTGGGCCATGAAAGAACTGGGCATTATTTGACAGAATAAGAGGTCTGCATGAAAAAAATCAGGAAAAATGATCTGGGAGCAGCACTTGCAGTGCTGCTTCTGCTTTTTACAATAGGGGCGGTAGTAGGAATTATCAGCAGAGATTACAAAGATCGTCTGGCCAGGGAAACCGGAATAGTTCAGGAAACCTCAAGACCGTTTTTAGAAGAACAGGAGACGGGAGCAGAACTCCCTTCAGAAGAAACGACACCGACGCCTCCGGAAACAGTCGAAGAGTCTGGAAGCGCTGAATCAGAACAGGCAGAATCCGGAGATTTGGATGAGAATGAGACAAAAATAACTCTGGAAGAAGAATCGCCGTATGAGCCGCCAACGCTGGCAATTGCATCTGACCTTCACTATCAAAGCCATTCCATTACGGATTTTGGAAAGGCATACCGGGATTTTATTGCATCCAGCGATGGAAAACTGATTTACTATTTGCCGGAGCTGTTAGAGGCATTTTCTGAGGAAATTCTTGCCCAAAAGCCGGATGCGCTGATTTTGAGCGGAGACATTACCATGAATGGGGAAAAAGAAAACCATCAGGAACTGTCGGAAAAGCTGGCAGAGATCCAGAACGGGGGAGTTCCGGTTCTGGTAATTCCAGGGAACCATGATATTAACAATCCTCATGCTTCTTATTATTTTGGAGATACGAAAACCCAGGGTCAGCCGGTTACACCGGAAGAATTTTATGGGTATTACCATAGATTCGGATATGATCAGGCAAAAAGCAGGGATCAGGCCTCTCTTAGTTATGTCTATGAGCTGGATGAACGGTATTGGCTGATGATGCTGGATACTTGTCAGTATGATCCGGTCAACCTGGTTGGAGGACGGTTAAAAGAGGAAACCTTGTCCTGGATGGACAGCCAGCTGGAAGAAGCAGAAAAGGCGGGCGTTACGGTAATTCCAGTGGGCCATCATAACCTGATGCCTCAGAGCAGCCTTTATACGACAGACTGCGCGATGGAGAATTATGAAGAAGTAGTGGATCTGCTGGAAAAATGGAAACTGCCAGTGTATGTCAGCGGTCATCTCCATGTGCAGCGTCTGAAAAAGCACAGTCAGGCAGAGTTGTCAGAAGAGCGTCTGGGACCTGGCCCCAGACTGACGGCAAAGCAGAATGCAGATCAGGAAGAAGAACCTTACGGTATTTATGAAATCGTCAGCGATTCCATCAGCATTACACCTTGTCAATATGGAATGATGCGCTGGGATGAAGAAGGCAATCTAACCTATCAGACGAAGTTAACCGATGTGTCTGGATGGGCCAGGAAAAATGAAATTGATAATGGAGATTTATTGGATTTTGAAAACTATTCTTATCAGTATATAAAAGGACTGATTGCCCGTCAAATCGAAAAGAAAATGGATCCAGTGTCCTGGGAACTGATAGATGACATGACCAGCTTGTATGCAGAACTCTATGAGGATTATTATGCCGGGAGGGTAATTGACGAGAAGGCAGTAAAGAATACCGTCGCCTGGCAGTGGTGGATCCGGCTGCTTCCAGACAGCAGACAAGTAAAAGAAATGCGGGCCATGATAGGGGACAGTAAAAACGATAATAATTTTTTATATTTACCGGAAGAATAAAAATGTAAACACTTACAAAAAATGTGAAAAACCTCTTGAATATTTTTTAAACCTGGTGTATAGTATGGGTAACAAAACAAAGAAACATCAGGTTTTCTCAAAAATGTAAGCACTTACAAAAACTATATGTTAATGGAGGTTATTACCATGAGCGGCAATGTAAAAGAGACAGTCATTCAGTTTGGTGAAGGCGGATTTTTAAGAGGCTTTGTGGACTATTTTTTCCACAAATTACAGGAGAAGGGACTTTATGACGGCAAGATCGTAGTTGTACAGCCGATTGAAAAAGGTATGTGCCAGATGCTGGCAGATCAGAACTGCGAGTATAATTTATTCCTTCGCGGCATCAGCAATGGAGAAGTAGTAAACGAACATACCCACATTACTTCCATTTCCAGAGCGCTGAATCCTTATACCCAGTATGAAGAGTACATTGCACTGGCTACCAGCCCTGACATGAGAGTGCTGGTTTCCAATACGACTGAGGCAGGTATTGAGTATCTTGGTACAGAAAAGCTGACCGATATGCCTCCAAAATCTTATCCGGCAAAGCTGACCCAGTTTTTATATAAGAGATTTGAAGCCGGCCTTCCTGGAAT
Organism: uncultured bacterium; assembly: GCA_905215625.1. Taxonomy (GTDB): domain Bacteria; phylum Bacillota; class Clostridia; order Lachnospirales; family Lachnospiraceae; genus UMGS1370. The sequence goes on along the minus strand of CAJMQQ010000022.1, from coordinate 13,305 downwards.
GATTCTGCTTCCATGTGAGCTGATTGACAACAACGGCGACAACTTAAAGGCGTGCGTATTAAAATATGCAGATCTGTGGGAATTAGGCGAGGACTTCAAGAACTGGATTAACAATGAGAATGATTTCTGCAGCACCCTGGTTGACCGTATCGTAACCGGCTATCCGAAGGACGAGGCAGAAGAACTGAACAAGCAGCTCGGCTACACAGATAACTTGATTGACACTGCAGAGATTTTCCATTTATGGGTAATCGGCGGCCATCACGAATATGAACTTCCATTTAACAAAGCTGGATACAACATTGTATGGACAGACGATGTAAAACCATATAAGAAGAGAAAAGTACGTATCTTAAACGGCGGTCATACCTCCATGGTATTAGGCGCATATCTGTATGGCCTACAGACAGTAGGCGAGTGCTTAAAGGACGAAACAGTCAGCGCATTCTTAAAGAAGTGCCTGTTTGATGAGATTGTACCTACTTTAGGAAATACCGAGACAGACATCCAGTTTGCAAAAGACGTCCTGGAGCGCTTCAGCAACCCATTTATCAAGCATCAGCTTTTAAGCATTGCATTAAACTCTGTCAGCAAGTTCCAGGTACGCGTGCTGCCGACCATCTTAGAATACAAGGAAAAATTCGGCAAGTATCCAGAGGCTCTGACCTTCTCTATGGCCGCTCTGATTGCATTCTACAGAACCGATAAGGCAAATGACGGCGCAGAAATCATGGAATTTATGAAGACTGCATCGGTAGAAGAAATTATGAAGAGAGAAGACTACTGGCACGCTGACTTAACCGAGATGATTCCTATGGTTCAGGGATATTATGACCTGATTCAGGAAAAAGGCATGGCAGAAGCTTACAAAGCCGTATTAGCAAAATAAAACAAATAGGATCATATCAATAAAATAGTTTCATTTCCCCATATTGTTAAATAGATAACCACCCTAAAAGAGGAGCAGCGTCAGGAGACACCTGGCGCTGTTTCTCTTTTTTAGACCAGATACGTTTCCTTAAACGCCACTTATCGTCCAGCAGCAACCGGATACAGGATTTTATAAGACAAATGCTGTTGTTTTTGCTATAGTAAGCATAGAGAATAATTACAGAAAGACAGACAAGGGAGGCAGAGATGAAACTGATATGGGAGCAGGCGGATATTGATGTTCCGGAACTTATCGTTCGGGGGCGATTGGAAGACAAAAAGACAGCAGAACTGATTCAAACGCTTCAAGGACTTGTGGAGACAGAGAAGAACGTGAGAAAAAGAATCTTTCTTTATAAAGAAGGCAGGGAGTTTCTTTGCGAAACTGCTGAAATTCAATATTTTGAGAGCAGAGGAGGAAAGATTTTTGGAGAAGTAAGAGGAAATGGGCCATTAGAAGCAAAGTATAAGCTGTATGAGCTGGCAAGTATGCTGTCGAAGCAGGGGTTTGTTCAAATTAATAAAGGAACATTGGTTAATATACGGTTTGTAGCGGCGGTTGAGGCCGGATTCAGCGGTAATTATACAGCGTTTTTAAAAGATGGAAAGAGCCGTCTGGAAATTTCCAGATCGTATATGAAGGAATTTCGAAAATATGTAATGGAGGAGAAATAGTATGATTCGGAAAGTAATAGGATATACGTTTACTGGAATAGGGATTGGCGCTGTAATATCAACAGCGTGTATGTGGTTGATGGGACGGACAGAAAGCACTTTGATAGAAACGACAGGATGGTTAGCAGCATCGGCAGCATATGGACTTTTATCAATGATTATGGATTGGAAAAGGCCGGCTTTCTGGATGCGTCTGCTGATTCATGGAAGCCTTTGCTGGGCGGTAACGCTGATTACTTCATGGCTATTGTACCGGGCTAAGATAGGTGTGCTTGTCAGAGAGACGCTTCCGATATTTGGAATCGTGTATGCTGGAGTCTGGTTCATTATTATTTTGTGGGAAAGAAGAACGGTAAAGCAATTAAATAAAAGGTTAAGTCAGGAATAGGGAGGCGCAGGCCTCCCTGTTTCTATTTCTCCCTTCTTCTGCATATATTGTAAGAACAGGAAGGAGCGGGAAATGGGAAAGAAAATTGGACAGTTATTGCTGGCAGTTGGGATAGATTTTGCATTGCTGTTGATTTTGGTGTATGGAACTTTGGGCAGGGAATTTGCTGAAACGGCCGAAACCGGTCTCACGGGAACGGTTTCAGAAACTAGAATGGAAGAAAAAGTAGTGGCGCTGACGTTTGATGACGGGCCTCATTCTGTTTATACGAAAGAGCTGCTGGAAGGACTGAAAAAACGCGGAATAAAAGCTACCTTTTTTCTCATGGGTTCCAATATAGAAGGAAATGAAGAATTAGTCCGGCAGATGAAACAAGATGGCCATTTGATCGGCAATCATGGCTACCGCCATGTCCAGATGACAGAAGAGGGCGCAGAAAAGGTTAGAGAATCTGTAGAGAAAACAGGAAAAATAATTGGAGAAATAATCGGGGAAGAACCAGAATATCTGAGGCCGCCTTATGGAGACTGGAATGAAGAACTAGCAGAGAAAATGGATTTAACGCCAGTTTTCTGGTCTGTGGACAGCCTGGACTGGAAGTATCAGAACACGCCGAAAATTACCAATCGGGTATTAAAAGATGTAGAAGACGGCGATATTATTTTGATGCACGATATTTTTCCTACATCCGTAGAATCAGCGTTGGAAATCGTTGACACTCTGCAGGTGCAGGGCTATACTTTTGTTACAGCAGATGAACTGATTATTGATTGACGAAGGAAAGAATTATGGATTTATTTGATTATATGAGAGAGACAGCGAAAGAAACGGAGTCTCCGCTGGCATCCCGTCTGCGTCCGAGGACACTGGATGAGGTAGTAGGCCAGCAGCACATTATTGGGAAAGACAAACTGTTATACCGTGCAATTAAGGCAGATAAGATAGGGTCAATTATTTTTTACGGCCCGCCTGGAACGGGAAAAACTACATTGGCTAAAGTCATTGCAGGGACGACCAGCGCAGAATTCAAACAGATTAATGCGACGGTAGCTGGTAAGAAAGACATGGAGGATGTGGTAAAAGAGGCGAAGGATTTACTAGGAATGTACGGCAGGAAAACAATCCTGTTTGTGGATGAGATTCATCGCTTCAATAAAAGCCAGCAGGACTATCTGCTGCCATTTGTGGAAGACGGCACATTGATTCTGATTGGCGCCACGACAGAAAACCCATATTTTGAAGTGAATGGAGCGCTTTTGTCCAGATCCCGTATTTTTGAGCTAAAGCCGCTGGAAAAAGAGGACATTAAGGAACTTCTAAGGCGGGCTGTCACAGATGAAGAACGGGGGATGGGAACGTACCGAGCCAGGATAGAGGACGACGCCATGGAGTTTCTGGCAGATGTGGCAAATGGAGATGCCAGAGCGGCTTTAAATGCCATTGAGCTGGGAATTATGACGACAGAGCGGGGCGCTGACGGCATAATCCATATTGATTTGCCGGTGGCTCAGGAATGCATCCAGAAACGGGCGGTTCGGTATGATAAAAGCGGGGATAACCATTATGATACTGTGTCAGCATTTATTAAAAGCATGAGAGGATCGGATCCAGATGCGGCGGTTTACTACCTGGCGCGAATGCTGTATGCAGGCGAGGATATTAAGTTTATTTCCAGGCGGATTATGATTTGCGCAGCAGAGGATGTGGGAAATGCGGATCCCCAGGCTCTTACAGTGGCAGTCAGCGCGGCCCAGGCAGTGGAGCGGATTGGGATGCCGGAGGCACAGATTATTTTGTCACAAGCAGTGACCTATGTAGCTTCCGCGCCAAAAAGCAACGCGGCCTGCATGGCAGTGTTCCAGGCAATGGAAGCAGTAAAAGAGACCCGTACTATGCCAGTTCCAACCCATTTGCAGGACAAGCATTATAAAGGAGCCGAAAAATTGGGACATGGACAAGGATATCTATACGCCCATGATTATCCAAACCATTATGTAAAACAGCAGTATCTGCCAGACGGACTGGAAGACAGCCAGTTTTATGAGCCGACAGATAATGGCTATGAAAAGCAGATAAAAGAACATCTGGAGTTTTTGAAGAAATGACTTTAAATATAGACTTAAATGGAAGGAAAAATTAATTATATATGAATCAGTCAGATTTTCCGAGAAAATCGTCCTATAAGGGACCAAGAAGCAAGCGGTTAGCCCAGCAGAAAAAGCGAAAGAAACAAAAAATAATGTTTGCCAGCGTCGGTGTGGCAGCAGTTGTTGCGCTGACAGCGGCTGTAATTTTCTGGCCGCGAAAAGAAAACAAAAAAACAGAAGTTTTCGTTACAGAGACAGAAAGTACCGAAGCCCCGATTCACAATCCGGTTACGGTAGACGGCATTTCGCTGGAAGGAATGAGCAGGGAAGAAGCAAAGAAAACATTGATGGAAAAATATCCCTGGAATCTTCAGGTTGCCAGAGAAGGAAAAGATGGAAAAGAAACTTTGACGATTTCGAATATGGTGGAACCAGAAATTGATAAACTTCTGGATGAGATTTTTACATCAAAAGAAGGCGGAGACTATATTCTGGAAATCGACGGGGAGAAAGAGGCGATAGAAGCGGAGGTTGCCGCAGTAGCAAGAACCTGGGATGTGAAACCTCAAAATACAAAACTAGATCATTTCGATAATAATACCGGAAAATTTGTGTTTACAGAAGGAAAAACCGGAAAAATTGTAGACCAGGAAAAGCTGGCTGCAGAGATAGAAACCGTGATTGCCAGCGGCAATTACAGACAGACAATCGATGTGCCGTTTGAGGAGGCAGCGCCAGAAGATTCGGACAAGGTAAAATCACAGTATCAGACCCTGGCTACATTTACGACAAAGACAACGAGCAATGCTAAGAGAAATACCAATGTCCGTCTGGCGGCAGAGGCATTGAACGGAACCATTGTACAGCCGGGAGAAGAGTTTTCGTTTAATGAAGTTGTGGGTCAGAGGACGGAAGAAAAAGGCTATCAGGCAGCAGCAGCTTACAGCAGCGGCGAAGTGGTTCAGGAAATCGGAGGCGGTGTATGCCAGATTTCCAGTACCTTATATAGGGTGGTATTTCAGTCGGGAATGGAGATTACATACCGGCGTTCGCACACATTTGAACCGAACTATGTAACCCCAGGACAGGACGCAGCAATTAGCTGGGAACAGCCGGATTTTAGGTTTATCAATCGTTCAGAGGGACCGATTTGCATCAGGGCCAGCTATGCAGATCAGAAAGCTACGGTTTCGCTTTATGGAATTCCAGTGCTGGAAGAAGGGGTTACTTGGGATCTGTATTCTGAAAAGACAGGAGAAGTGGAACCTCCAGAGCCAACCTATGTGGAAGACCAGACATTGGATCCGGGTACAGAAAAGATAGAAAAGGCCGGCAGCAACGGAACTACCTGGGTAACCTACAAAGTAGTTTATAAAGATGGAAAAGAAATAGAGCGCGTGAAAGATCATGAAAAAACGTATAAAGGCCATGCGGCAGTGATTCGCCGGAATACCAGTAATAAAAAGCTTTTACCAGAAGAAACAGAATCTGTGTCTGAAACTACGGTGGCGCAGACGGTTGATGGTATGCCGGATGATTATGTACAAGGAGAAGGTGCAGCTGTCAGTCCGGAACCATCATTAGAGGCGCCAAAGGAAACAAAGGAAGAGATAAAAGAAACTTCTCTGCCTGAAAACAGCGGCGATCAAAGCGCTGTCGAATCAGAAAATACAGATTCAGGAAAGACGCCGTCACCGGAAGAGACGCTTCCGACGGTGGACTCGCTGAATCCATAAGGAGGAAGGAACATGGAAGAATTACGTTGGGCAACTCTGGGCTGCGGCGTGATTGCCAACCAGCTGGAAAAAGCAATGGAAAGCAAGGGGCGGAAGCTGTATTCCGTGGCAAACCGCACTTACAGCAAAGGCGTGGAATTTGCTGAAAAATATGGTATTTCGAAAGTATACGAACAAATTGATGACGTGTTTGACGATGAGATGGTCGATGTCATTTATATTTCCACTCCCCATAATACCCATGCAGAATATCTGCGAAAGGCATTAAAGGCAGGAAAGCACGTACTGTGCGAAAAGTCTATTACCCTGAATTCGGAAGAACTGAAAGAAGCCATGGAGTTGGCCAGAGAGAACGGGGTGATTCTGGCAGAGGCAATGACAATTTACCATATGCCGATTTACAAGAAATTAAATGAAATTCTGGCTTCTGGAAAGCTGGGAGAGCTGAAGCTGATTCAGATGAATTTTGGCAGTTATAAAGAGTATGATATGAATAACCGGTTCTTCAACCGGAATCTGGCAGGCGGCGCAATGCTGGATATTGGCGTCTATGCGTTATCCTTTGTCAGATGGTTTATGAGTTCGAAACCAGATCAGATTTTGTCTCAGGTAAAATTTGCTCCGACAGGAGTAGACGAGCAGGCAGGGATTTTGCTGAAGAATAAAGAAGGAGAAATGGCGACGGTAATTTTATCTCTTCATGCAAAGCAGCCCAAACGTGGAATGGTATCGTTTGACCACGGATACCTGGAAATTATGGAATATCCGCGGGGCGAACAGGCTGTAATTACTTATACAGATACTGGAGAAAAAGAAGTGATTACTGCAGGTAATACAGAAAACGCTCTTTCTTATGAAATAGAGGATATGGAAGCTGCAATTGGCGGAAAAGAGTCTGTCATGCATCTGCAATATACAAAGGATGTTATGGATATGATGACAGAGATTCGCAGGCAGTGGGGAATGAAATATCCGGAAGAGGAATAGGAAAGTCCTAGAACTTATAAACTTTTCTCCTTTTTTCTTGATTTTAGATTTTGTGTGTGCTATACTTACCCCCGTTGTAAAGCCTACAAAAACAAGGTCTTATCGGGCTTTCCGCCGATTTCCGGCGTAAAATGAATCGAGTGTTCGCGACCTTCCACTCGTAAAACAAAACTAAAGGAGAAAATTGAACAATGAAAACAAACAACAAAACCGTGTACTTTATGACCCACGGAGCTATGATTGCGGCTATCTATGTGGCATTGACGCTGCTCTTTGCGCCTATCAGTTTTGGCCCTGTTCAGTTCCGTATCTCAGAGGCTCTGTGTATCCTGCCGTTTTTTACTCCGGCAGCAGTGCCTGGACTTGCAGTGGGATGCTTGCTGGCCAACATTTTCTGCGGCGCTATGATGCCGGATATTATTTTCGGTACATTGGCAACACTGATTGGAGCAGCAGGATCCTACGCTTTGAGAAAAAACAAATGGCTGGTATGCATTCCGCCGATCGCTGCCAATGCTCTGATTATCCCATTCGTTCTCCGCTTTGCTTATGGGGCAGAGGATTTGATTCCTTATATGATGCTTACAGTGGGAATTGGAGAAGTTCTGGCAGTTGGCTTTTTAGGAAATGCATTAATGCTTGCATTAGATAAGTATAAAGGTTTGATTTTTAAGAATGCAGCGATTCGATAAGAAATAGCTGGGACTCTGAAAATTGAATACGATAAAAACTCCGGCAGAAGACAGGAATGAAATGGATTCCTCTTCTGCCGGAGTTTTTTTATGGAACTATCATGGGGCCAGTGGCTCGCGTCAAACGGTACACAAAGGAGACTTTCTGCATCTGAAGAATATAAAATCAGGCCGATGGATGGTTCCACCGAAAATATCAGGATATTGCGCTCTTAGTTCATCGGAAGCGTGGGATTCCTGACATTCTTCTATGAGAAAGCCGGCCTTTATCATAGCATTTAAGAGGCTGGAAAGGGTCCTGTGGTAAAGCTCGTAATTGTCCACACACCAGGTTACCGTTCGTTTTCCTTCCACAAAGTAGTTATTGATATTGGCATAAAGCCGTTTGCCGGAGTCATCGCAGGTATATCTGGGATATTGTCCGTCATACGCCGTTGACATAGGATGGGACATACTAAATACAAAGTGAGAATCATCTTTCATAATCTGGCAGATATTCTTCATCAATTCTTCAAAATTCTCAGCATAATCAAATACAAGAGAACTTGTAATTAAATCAAATTGTTCGTCCAGGCGGCATAGATCTTCAAATGCCATCTGCTGATATGTGATATTTGCAGCGCTGTTGTGTATTTTGGCATAGTCCAGCATTTTTTCAGAAATATCTATTCCCAATACAGATTTTGCACCCAGATCAGAATACTGCTTTGCGTGGTGGCCCATGCCGCAGCCAATGTCTAATATGGTTTTTCCTTGTAATTCGGGAAGCATTGCAAACAAAATAGGAGTTTCTATGCATTCGTTGTAGTTAATTTTGTTGTCCCGTATCTGTTTGAAATGTTCAAAAAAAGCTTCATTGTCATAGATATTCTGCTTTGCCATTTCCTACCTCCATATCCATGGGAAAAGAACCTGCATGGATTCCTTCTATTGAATCAGAAACGTTACGATTTCAATTATATCATGGTTCTTTCTTATTATAAATAGTTGATTTTATCATCTTGAAATAGTAAGATAGAGCTAACAAAATTTGCATCTGCTTATGCGGACGCAGTCAAAAAACGAGGGGAAATTATGATAGCATTTAATTATATGATTTCAGACGTCAGCGGTCTTCATGCTAGAAATGCCCTGCAGATTGCCAGGGCGGCAGAAGAATATCAATGCAGTATTAAAGTTTCAAGCGGCGGGAAGACAGCCAATGGAAAACAGGTTTTAAGTCTGATCAGTCTGGCGGCGAAAAAAGGAGCAGAGCTGGCATTTTCTCTGGAAGGAGAAGATGAAGAAGAGGCAGCCGCTTATCTTCAGGCCTTAGTAAAGGAGGTTGTATAGCGACGCTGCACAGGGAAATCCTGAAATGGGGGATGGGATTATGGAAGGTGTAGAACTGATTTGCTTTCAGATCATTTCCAGCGTAGGAGCGGCAAGAAGCATCTATATTGAGGCGATCCAGAAGGCAAAAGCCGGAGATTTTAAGGAGGCTGCAGTTTTAATGGACGCTGGGGAGCAGGAATTTTTAAAAGGCTACGCAGCCCATTCGGAACTGATTCAAAAGGAAGCAGCCGGAATGCCGGTAGCAAACTCCCTGATTTTGGTACACGCCGAGGATCAGGTTATGAGCGCGGAAGAATTCCGAATCATTGCCTCTGAGCTGATTGACAGTTATAAACGGATTGCCAGACTGGAAAGATGTTTGGAGCAGGAATCCGCGCAAAAAAGGAGCAGTACGACTTGATGACAACATAGAAACTATGACAGGAGGAACAAGTGATGTGGGGAATGATTGCAACCTGGAGTATGGCGGCAGATGGAGTAGCCAAAGGTGCAGAGTTATTAAAGAATGGAAATAATGCCGGAGATGCGACAGAGACGGCAATACGGAAAGTAGAGGACTTTCCATATTATAAATCAGTGGGATACGGCGGTCTGCCCAACGAAGAAATGGAAGTAGAACTGGATGCCGCATACATGGACGGAGATACCCTTTCTATCGGAGCTGTGGCAGCAATCAAAGATTATGCCAATCCAGTTTCCATTGCAAGAAGACTGAGCAGGGAAACGGTCAACAATCTTCTGGTGGGAGAAGGAGCAGAAAAATTTGCTGGAAAAGAAGGGTTTGAGCGGAAAAATATGCTGACGGACCAGGCGAAAGAACGCTATTATAAGCGGGTTCAGGAAATCAGGGAAAAAGAGTTAAAGCCTTATTCCGGCCATGACACAGTAGGCGTGGCCTGCCTGGACAGCCAGGGCAAAATGACGGCAGCAACTTCAACCAGCGGCCTGTTTATGAAAAAAAAGGGACGTGTGGGCGATTCTCCAATCGTAGGTTCCGGATTTTATGCGGACAGCAAACGGGGAGCAGCAGCGGCGACCGGTCTGGGAGAAGATCTGATGAAGGGCTGTATTTCTTATGAGATCGTCCGTCTGATGGGCGAGGGAATGCATCCCCAGGAGGCTTGTGAGACAGCAGTAAATCGGCTGGATAAAGAGCTAAAAAGCCGGAGAGGACAGGCAGGGGACTTATCGCTCATTGCCATGAATAACAAAGGCGAGTGGGGAGCAGCAACCAATATTCAGGAATTTACCGTTGTTGTGGCAACTGAAGAACAGGAACCGACCGTTTATAAGGTAACCAGAGGAGAGGACGGCCACTGTACGTTTGAGAAAACATCAGAAGAATGGGCAGAGGATTAAACCAGAGTAAGAAAGGCAGGAAATCAGGGATGAAGCCGATAGTGGAAATATGCTGCGGAAGCTATTACGATGCCAGGCAGGCATTTTTAGGCGGAGCCAGAAGAATTGAGCTGAACAGCGCGCTGATGTTAGGAGGGCTGACGCCTACAGTATCGACTTTGCGCATGGTAAAAGAAGAGATGCCGGATCTGAAGGTGATCGCAATGGCCAGGCCAAGGGGAGCGGGGTTCTGCTATTCTCCAGAAGATTTTAAAGTAATGGAAGCAGAGTGCCGGATGCTTGTGGAAAATGGGGCAGACGGGATTGCATTTGGATGTCTGAAAGAAGATGCCAGCCTGGATGTGTATAAAATTCAGAGAATGCTGGAAATGATAAAAAGCAGGGAAAAGGAAGCTGTTTTTCACAGGGCTTTTGACTGCTGTGCCGATCCGTTTCAGACGACAGAACGTTTGGCTGAACTGGGAATTGACCGCATTTTAACCAGTGGATTAAAACCAAAGGCAGAAGAAGGAGTAGAACTGCTGCGCAAGCTGCACAACCAGTATTCCGGATCGATTGAGTTTTTAGCCGGAAGCGGCGTTAATTCTGCCAATGCAAAATGGATTCTGGAGCAGACAGGACTGAATCAGATTCACAGTTCCTGCAAAGACTGGATAGAGGATTTGACTACAATACAGAATGGGGTTTCTTACAGCATGGCAAGCGGAGAATACTCCAGAAGTTATGATGTTGTTTCTGCTGAGCTGGTAAGAAAATTGGTAGAAAGCGTATAAAAGCGCAGGAGGGATCAGATGTTTGCCAAATATAAACATAATATCATAGTAAGAAGGCTGATTACAGTCGGTGCGGTTATAGCGTCGGCGCTTTTGCAGGCTTATGTGATTCAGGTGTTTATCCGCCCTTCCAATCTGCTGTCCGGAGGTTTTACCGGAGTGGCGATTCTGATTGACCGGATTGCTTCCAGGTATGGAGGAGAGTTTTCGACGTCTCTGGGGATGCTGGTGTTAAATATTCCGGTTGCAATTTTGTGTGGCAAAAGCATCAGTCCGAGATTCACCTTTTTTTCTATGATTCAGGTATTCCTGGCCAGCGCATTTTTAAAGGTATTTCAATTTAAACCGCTGTTTGACGATCTGATGCTGAATGTGATTTTTGGCGGGTTTCTCAATGGAATGGCAATTGCAATTGCACTGAGGGGCAATGCTTCTACCGGCGGTACGGATTTTATTGCGTTGTATGTGTCCAATAAGACAGGGCATTCCATTTGGGAATACGTTTTTGCAGGAAATGCGGTTCTGCTGTGTATTTTTGGTGCGATGTTCGGCTGGCTGTATGCAGGATACTCGATTCTGTTTCAGTTTATCTCTACCAAAACGATTTCAACCTTCCACCATCGTTATGAACGGGTGACGCTGCAGGTCACCACATCCAGACCGGAAGAGATTATGAAAGCCTATGTATCTCATTTCCGTCATGGAATTTCCTGCGTAGATGCAGTAGGCGGGTACAGTCATCAGAGAATGGCGCTGCTGCATACGGTGGTATCTTCCTATGAAGTGGCGGACATCGTTATGCTGATGAGATCCCAGGATCCTCATGTCATTATTAATGCAGTAAAGACAGAAAACTTTTACGGCGGCTTTTATCGTGCGCCGATTGATTAGACTATATGAAGATAAGGATGGAAAAGAGTATGTATCAGATTGATTTTAATAAGCCTCAGGCAATTCATTTTATAGGAATCGGCGGTATCAGTATGAGCGGTCTGGCAGAAATTTTGCTGCAGGAAGGGTTTCGGGTGTCTGGCTCCGACGCCCAGAAAAGCGGTCTGACGGAACATTTAGAGCAGAAGGGCGCAAAGATTTTTATCGGCCAGCGGGCTTCTAATATTGAAGACGGGACAGAAGTAGTGGTCTATACAGCCGCGATTCACGAAGACAATCCGGAATTTATGGAAGCAAAAAATCGTCAGATTCCAATGCTTTCCAGAGCGGAACTGTTAGGAGAAATGATGCGCAATTACCATCAGGCCGTTGCGATCGCCGGAACTCATGGAAAGACAACGACCACGTCTATGCTGACAGAAATTCTTTTAAAAGCACAGACGGATCCAACCATTTCAGTAGGAGGAATGCTGGATTCCATTCAGGGAAATATCCGGATTGGAAGTTCCGATCTGTTTGTAACAGAAGCCTGTGAATATACCAACAGTTTCCTTTCTTTCTTCCCTACCATGGAAATTATTTTAAATATCGAGGCGGATCACCTGGACTTTTTCAAGGATTTAGACGACATCCGCAATTCCTTCCATCTGTTTGCAGAACGGATGACGGAAGGCGGAACGTTGATTATTAACAGCGATATTGAACATTACCAGGAGATTACCAGAGGAATTAATGGAAAAATTATTACCTTTGGAAAAGCAGAAGACAGTATGTACCGTGCAGAGAATATTGAGTACGATGAATTCGCAAGACCGTCTTACGATTTAATCATAGAGGGAGAAAAGGCGGGCAGAATTAGCCTTGGAGTGACCGGAGAACACAATGTATACAATTCTCTGTCAGCCATTGCAGCCGCTGTGGAGCTGGGAATTTCCGTCGAGGATATCCAGAAAGGACTGGCAGGATTTTCCGGCCCTCACCGCAGATTTGAGAAAAAAGGAGAGATTGGCGGAATTACCATTATCGACGATTATGCCCATCATCCCCAGGAAATCCATGCTACGCTGTCAGCGGCAAAAAATTATCCTCATAAAACTCTGTGGTGTGTCTTCCAGCCTCATACCTATACTAGGACAAAAGCGCTGATGGACGGATTTGCCCAGTCTCTGGCAGAGGCAGACGAGGTAGTTCTGGCAGATATTTACCCGGCCAGAGAGACCGATAATCTGGGGATTAGTTCCGCAGATTTGGCAGAAAAAATAGAGAAATTGGGAACAAAAGTCCATTATATTCCATCTTTTGATGATATTGAAACATTTCTTCTGGAAAATTGTGTCAACGGTGATTTGTTGATAACTATGGGAGCCGGAGACATTGTAAAAGTGGGAGAAAAGCTATTAGGACAATAGTTATCCACATTATCCACATAGTTTTCAACATTTTATGTAAAGA
>CAJMQQ010000021.1 GCA_905215625.1 uncultured bacterium | reverse complement strand
GGCGTGCCTGTGCATCTCCTAAGTTGGAGCAGCTTCCTACCTCAAAGTATTTCTTCTGTCTTGGAGACCATGCCTCTACGTCAATGGATTTTACCTTTAAGTCTGCTAAGTCGCCGGAGCAGCACTCTAAGGTACGAACCGGAATATCCATGGAACGGAATAAATCAACGGTATTCTGCCATAACTTGTCAAACCACATCGGGCTTTCCTCCGGACGGCAGACTACGATCATTTCCTGCTTTTCAAACTGGTGAATCCGGTATACGCCTCTTTCCTCTAAGCCATGAGCGCCTTTTTCCTTACGGAAGCATGGAGAATAGCTGGTCAGGGTCTTTGGAAGTTCTTCTTCTGGAATAATCTGGTCGATAAACTTACCGATCATGGAATGCTCGCTGGTACCGATTAAGTACAAATCTTCGCCCTCAATCTTGTACATCATGGCGTCCATCTCGGCAAAGCTCATAACGCCTGTTACAACGTTGCTGCGGATCATAAACGGCGGTACGCAGTAAGTAAATCCTCTGTTAATCATAAAATCTCTTGCGTAAGAAATCACTGCAGAATGGAGTCTTGCAATGTCTCCCATCAGATAGTAGAAGCCGTTGCCTGCTACTCTTCTGGCAGAGTCTAAGTCAATGCCGTCAAAACTTTCCATGATATCGGTATGGTAAGGAATCTCAAAATCCGGAACTACCGGCTCGCCGTACCGCTGTACCTCTACGTTTTCGCTGTCATCTTTTCCAATGGGAACGCTTGGGTCAATGATGTTTGGAATGGTCATCATAATCTTTTTGATGCGCTCCTCATACTCAGCCTCTTTTTCCTCTAACTCGGCAAGGCGCTTTGCATCTTCGCCTACCTGACGTTTTACTTCTTCTGCCTCGTCCTTTTTGCCCTGTCCCATCAGAGCGCCAATCTGCTTGGATAATTTGTTGCGGTTGGCTCTCAGGGAATCGGCCTCTGCCTTAGTGGTACGGCTTACAGCATCTAATTCGATGACTTCATCAACTAATGGAAGTTTTGCGTCCTGGAACTTATTTTTAATGTTCTGTTTTACAATCTCCGGATTTTCTCTGACAAACTTTAAATCTAACATGATCTCCTCCTGGTATGTCCACTTTTTCCTGCTCTGGAAAGTTCAGGAAAACGGTATAGTCTGGGTAGGATTATACTACAGATCCTGCATAATTGCAAGGCAGCCATGTATCTGGAGGCTAAATTTTACGGCTTTGTACCTGGCTGCTCTTTGCTAATTTTCCCAGAATCATCTCAAAGCATACCCCATTTTCTCTGGGAATCTCCAATTTATCCGAAATTTTTATACATTCTCCAATAAAACGAGCTGCTTTTTTTACTGAAACCGCCAGTTCTTCTCCCATCACCATGCCGCCAGCCACAATCGAAGAAAATACGTCCCCAGTGCCGGGCCGTTCCTCTCCTGCGGTTCTGGTACGGATAAAATGGATGGTTCCATCTGAAAGCGCCACAGTATTGGTCAGATAACTGCCTTCTTTCGCTCCGGTAATGACTACCTGCTTTGGTCCCATGGACTGAAGGATCCGCGCCATCGCCTCCAGCTCAGAACGTTTCCAGCCAGAAGACTTATAGGGGGTTCCGGTTAAGATGCAGGCTTCTGTAAGATTGGGAGTGATAATATCTGCCAGACCAATCAGCCGTCCCATTTTCCGGCACATTTCGTCGGTATAAGTAGCATAGGACTTTCCATGATCCCCCATAATCGGGTCAATCAGAATACTGGTGTGAGGCTTTTGAAAAGTCAAAATCGCCTGTTCCACAATTTCCATCTGTCTGGCAGAACCTAAAAAACCTATGGCAATTCCGTCGAAGGAAAGATTCAGTTCCTTCCATTTTCCCAGATATTCTGGCATATGTTCGGTATAATCATCAAAATGCCAGGTTGGAAAACCGGTGTGATTGGAAAAAATCGAAGTCGGCACCGGACAGCACTGGACTTTCAACGCCGCCAGAACCGGAATGGCAACGGTTAGGGAACAGCGGCCATAGCCGGACAAATCGTTAATCATCATTATTTTTTTCTGATGAATCTGGGTCATAACTTAATCCTCTTTTGCTTTTTTCTGTGCAGGTTTTGGCGCCAGCATGGTCAGAAGTCCGGAATTTTTCAATGCAGGACGAAGGGCTGTATACAAAACTACGGAAGTAATGGTATTGATAATGGAATTAATAAATGTTGTATAGGTGGTCAGCGCCATCAGGGATGCAATCGCTTTTGCCGCCTTCTCCGGGTTTGGCGTTAAAAGGGTATACCAGATATATTTTAACGACGGTTCAAAAATGCAGTTAAAGCCAAGTCCGGCTGCTGCTGCAAGAATCGCCCATTTGGTTACATATCCGGCTGAATGCTTCTCTGAAATCCTGGCAACTCTGTGGGCCACCAGTCCGACAATCAGGCCAATCATCAATTTGCAGATAAACGTCCTGGGAGCAGACTCGGCAAAGCCGCCTAACAGGTCTGCCACTGTCAGTCCCACTGCTCCTGCCAATCCGCCGTACAGACCTCCTAACAGATAGGCTGCCAGTACTACAAACGTATTGCCAAAATGGATTTTGGTTCCATCTGCGCTGAAGGCAGGAAGAAATGCGTAGCCTGCATAGCACAGCGCCGCCATCAGACCTGCCAGGGCCAATTTGTAAGTTTTTTCGTGTTGGGTCATATTCTTATTCATCTGTCATCCTCTCCTTTTCCCTCGAATGGAGTTGATCCTATCACAAAACTGGATTGTTCAAAATATCCAGTTTGTTTATTTTTGCCCAGTCCAGTTTAGTCATGGGACTCCACACAGATGAGAACGCCTTCCTGAAAATCAATTCTGGCCTCTTCTTCTATCAATTCGTTGCTGATGCACAGACTGGTACCTATCTCAATATCTTTTTCGTGAAGGGGATATTTGAACCCAGTCAGGGTAATCCCTTTCACCTCCTGGCTTAACGGCAGGAAAGAGACGTATTTTCCCCACAACGTTTCTTCAAAAAAGTCTTTTCCTTCATCCAGAAGATAGACTTTATTCTGGCGATCCAGAAGATAGGCAAAAATCCCCTTTTGAAGGCAAGGATACAATAAGTGAATGTTTCCCAGCATATGATCCAGACGGCCTCCGGTAGCGCCTAATACGGCAATTTCCCCGCAGCCGGACGCTATGGCCCGATTTAAAGCCAGTTCGGTATCTGTTTCATCCTTTTCCGGCTGATGAACTTCCCAGACAATGTGCTCCATCTGCCGGAATTCAGAAAGTACCTCTGGCTTTACGGTATCAAAATCCCCTACAATTACATCCGGAAGGATGCCCAAGGCCTTTACCGCTTCCAATCCGGCATCTACTGCAATTACTTTATTAAAGCTTCTGTCCTTTAAAAAATCGCCGGCGAACCCTAAATCAATAGGACCGCCGGTAATGACTAAACAAGTTTTCATAATTTCTGCGACTGATACTCCTTAAAAATTTCTAAAAATCCAGCTACATTGGCTGCCGCATCCTGCTTAAATACTGCGGAACCTGCCACCAGAATGTTGGCTCCTGCATCCAGAAGCGTTCTGGCGTTGTCTAAGGTCACGCCGCCGTCTACCTGAATATCCGTTTCAAGTCCCTGGGCTTTTATCATTGCCCGCAGCTTCTTTACCTTTTCCACTGCATACGGAATGAATTTCTGTCCGCCAAAACCGGGATTTACTGACATCACCAGCACCATATCTGCAAGGGGCAGAACGTATTCCAGGACTTCCACAGGAGTGGCCGGATTTAATGCAACTCCGGCTTTTAATCCGGCCTCTTTAATCTGATGAAGGGTCCGATCCAGGTGGCAGCAGGCTTCTGCATGAACGCAGATTAGATCTGCTCCTGCCTGCTTCATATCCTGAACATAGCGGCCTGGCTCTTCCACCATCATGTGTACGTCAAAGACTTTATCTGTTACCGTTCTTAAAGACTGGATCACTGGCATTCCAAAGGAAATGCTGGGGACAAAAGCGCCGTCCATAACATCTAAATGGATGTATTCGGCTCCGGCCTTTGCTACAGTCTGCACTTCTTCTCCTAATTTTGTAAAATCCGCCCCTAAAACAGACGGCGCTAAAATATACTCCATTAGTATTTCCTCCTGTCTTTTTCCTTTAACTCTTCGTAAATCAGAAGATAATTATCATAGCGGCTCTTGCTTAAAGTTCCGTCATTTACCGCGTTTTTTACTCCGCACACTTTTTCTCCTACGTGGACGCACCCTAAAAACCGGCATTCATCCTCATAAGGCGCAAACTCCCCAAAATAATCTTTCAGTTCCTGGGGCTTCATATCCAGATACAGAGAACTAAATCCAGGGGTATCCATCAAATAGGTCTGCTCTTCTACACAGAACAGCTGAGAGTGGCGGGTAGTGTGTTTGCCTCTCTGAATCTTTTCGCTGATTCCTCCAGTCTCCATCCCTGCTTCCGGCAGAAGGAAATTGGTAAGAGAAGACTTTCCTACGCCCGATGGTCCGGCAAGCACGGTAGTTTTGCCTTTTAAAAGCTCCTTTAATTCCGGCATTCCGGATTCCTCGTAGGTACTGATAAAGACGACCTGATAACCGGCCTTTTCATAAATGCTGCGGTAAGATTCCATTAATTCTTCCCCGCATAGGTCAATCTTGTTAAAACAGATGATAACTGGTACGATTTGAACACCCATCATGACCAGAAACCGATCCAAAAGGTTTAAATTTGGCTCTGGATGGGTAATGGCAAAGACTACCAACGCCTGGTCCACATTGGCAGACGCCGGCCGGATCAGTTCATTTTTTCTGGGAAGGATTGCATCAATATTTCCCTCTGACTGTTCTTCATTTAAAATCGTAAATTCTACATTGTCTCCCACCAAAGGCTTAATCTTCCGGTTACGGAAAATCCCTTTGGCGCGGCATTCATAGATCCGGTTGACTCCGTCATGGACGTAATAAAAACCGGCAATCCCTTTTACAATCTTTCCTGTCATAACCTACTCTTCCAGTTCAAAGGTAATATCATACGATTCCAGAACCTTTCCGGTCTGGGTATTAACTACCTCGACTTCTCCTTCATCTACTCCGTATTCCCCGATAATTTCCGGAAATACAATGGACAGCGTACTGCTTCCATTGACATTATGTTCCGGCATCAGCGTCTTATATACGGTTCTTCCTTTTACAACCTGTTTTAACTGAATTTTTATAGAAACCTGGGTACTGCCGCTTCCAGGCCCGATAATTGGATTTAAATCAAATTCTTCATCAATGGAACCGACATACACGTTTCTGTTGGTCTTTACAGACTGGTGAACCGGCACTTCCTCAGGGCCATAACTTACCACATATCCGACAGCCGTTCCCTCGTCCACTTGTGTGCCTGCCGGAATGGCCTGGCGGATAATACTCCACTCGTCCACCATATCGTTGTGTTCCATTTCCACGTCTCCAGGCTTTAGCTTTGCATCTTCCAGCATCTTCAGCGCCTGATCTTCCGGAAGTCCTTCCAGCTGGGGAACCAGCACCTTTTTTACGCTTGGGCCGGAACTGATGTAAAGGACAATCGGATCTCCACCCTTATAAACAATGTCTTCCGGCGCTGTCCGGATAACCCTGCCGACTTCCACCGTATCGCTGTTTTCTGCCGTCATAATGACAGAAATATCGTTGGAATCCAGGATTTCCTTTGCCTCTACATCTGTTTTCCCAACTAATTCCAGTGATTCTACCTCTGTTCTTCCGCTGCCTCTGCTGACGGTAATCCGGACTTTCGATCCCTTTTCCACCACGGTTCCTGCGTTGTCCTGGGAGATCACGTACCCTTCTCTTCCTGTCTCTGAGTAGGCATAACGAACGTCCGGAATCAGAGACATTTCTGCCAATCTGGCCTTTGCCCCGTCTTCTGTAATGCCTAACAGTTCCGGAATGTTAGTCTGGCTGTCCGACAGCACGATCGTACTTTCTGCCCTGCTTTCATCATTTCCTCCAGTTGGGAGGGCAAGACCCGGTCCCAATTCAAAGAGTCCTGTGATCTGGGCAATCAAAAAAATCAGCACCGCCACAATAAAAATTGCCCCGGCAATCCCGCCAACGGAAAACAGCCGCTCTAAACTTTTGTTTATATCTTTTTCCGGCTTTTTTCTAGTCCGCTCTTCCGCTTTTCCTTTTTCTCCGGCGCGCTCCGTTCGAATCCTGGTTTCCCTTTTTTCCTCTTTTGGATTTAAAAGGGCATGGCGCAGATCGTTAATCAGCTGGGATGCAGAATTATACCGCTCATCTGGATTTTTCCTGGTGCACTTTAAAATAATCTTTTCCAGTCCTGGCGCAATATTGCTGTTTAAACGGGACGGAGGCGTCAATTCCTGCTCCACGTGGGCAATGGCTACTGCCTCTGCGTCATTCCCATCAAACGGCAGGATTCCAGTCACCATCTCATACAAGGTAATGCCAAAAGAATAAATATCGCTTCTGGCATCGCTGATATTTCCGCTGGCCTGCTCCGGCGGAATATAGTGAACCGATCCAATAACATCGGAATTTTTCGTCTGCATACTGATGGCTTTGGCAATGCCAAAATCCGCTACTTTCACTTTTCCATCCATGGAAATAATAATATTTTGCGGTTTAATATCCCGGTGGATAATGTGACGCTCATGGGCCGCCATCATGCCCTGGGCAATCTGAATGGCAATTCCGATTGCCTCTTTGTTATCCAGGCACCCTTTTTTGGCAATATAATTTTTTAGGGTAATGCCCTCTATCAGCTCCATGACAATATAGTGGATGTCTCCATCGTCCACTACGTCGTACACATTGACGATATTGGGATGGGACAGACCTGCCGCTGCCTGGGCCTCCATCTTAAAGTTACTAACAAATCCAGCGTCTGTACAAAATTCTTTTTTCAGTACCTTAATGGCAACCAGACGGTTCAGCTTGTGGCATTTTGCCTTATACACGTCTGACATACCGCCTGAACCGATTTTTTCTAAAATTTCATATCGATCCTGTAAAAAATCCCCGACTTTCAGCATGGCGTCACCTCACTTTCTGCAAGGTCTGCCAGAATAACGGAAATATTGTCTTTTCCGCCATTGTCATTTGCCTTCTGCAAAAGCTTCCAGGCCTTTTCGGAGAGCGTCCCCTTTGCAGATACAATGGAGTAAATCTCCTTATCGCTGACCATATTGCTAAGGCCGTCGGAACACAAAAGAATCATATCGCCTTCGTGAAGGGAGACTTCGAAAAAGTCCGGCTCTACCTCCGGCTCTGTGCCAATCGCCCTGGTAATATAGTTCTTTTTCATCTGGTAGTCTTTGCTTCCCCGGTTTAAAAGTCCCAGGGAAACCATCTCTTCTACGTAAGAATGATCTTTGGTAACCTGGATTAATCCGCCGCGAACCAGATACAGACGGCTGTCTCCTACATTGGCTACATATAAAACTCCGTCTGAAACCGTCGCTGCTACCATGGTCGTTCCCATTCCATGAAGCGCCGGATCCTTTAATGATTCGTTGTAAAGCCTGCGGTTTACCTCAGAAATCCCTTTATTTAAAATTGAAATCTCCGGTTCTCCGTCCGGCTGGCGGTTCATGTAAGCCACCAGTTTTTCCACCAAAAAACGGGAAGCATAATCTCCTGCATTGGCACCTCCCATGCCGTCTGCAAGCAGTAAAAGATTGGGCAGCGGGCCGGTTTTCTGCTGGGAAGCATAAATGTAATCCTGATTAGTAGACCGCACCCTTCCGGTATCCGTATATGCGCTGATCTGCATTCTGCCATCCTCCTTTCCGTTTTTTTAAGAGTTCAAATCCTGTTCTTTCTCAATAAAGCTTTTGCGGAGCTGACCGCAGGCACCATTAATATCCCGTCCCATTTCTCTCCGAACGGTAACGGCGATTCCCTGGCGCTCCAGATAATTTTTAAATGCTTCTATGGCTTTTTTGTCTGACTGGACAAAATCCCGTTCCTTTATGGGATTAACCGGAATTAAATTGACGTGTCCATGGTAATCCTTAATCAGCGCAGCAAGTGCTTTTGCTTCTTCTAAGTTATCATTGACGCCGCTTACCAGGCTGTATTCAAAGGTAAGTCTTCTGCCGGTTTTTTCAAAATACGTTTTGCAGGCTGCCAGCACTTCCTTTAAGCTGTAGCGTTTTGCAATGGGCATCAGAGTCTTTCTCACTTCATCATTGGGCGCATGAAGGGAAAGAGCCAGGGTAATGGCCAGATTTTCGTCCGCCAGCTCATAAATCTTGGGCACAATGCCGCAGGTGGATACGGTAATATTTCTCTGGCTGATATGAAGTCCGTTTTCATCGGTCAGAAGACGGATGAAACGAAGCAGATTGTCATAGTTGTCCAAAGGCTCTCCGGAACCCATTACCCCCACATTGGAAACCCTCTCTCCTGTGTCCTTCTGAATCTGATAGATCTGATCCAGCATCTCGGAAGGGCGCAGGTTTCTCTCTAAGCCGTCCAGGGTAGACGCGCAGAACCGGCAGCCCATACGGCAGCCGACCTGAGAAGAAATACATACGGAATTACCATGTTTGTATTTCATCCAGACGCTTTCAATAATATTGCCGTCTTCCAGGGCAAACAGGTATTTTCTGGTTCCATCTATTTTAGAAATCCGGACATCCGCTTTTTTTAAGCTGGTAAGCGAATAGCCGTCTTTTAGCCGTTCCCTGAGTGCCTGGGGGAGATTTGACATTTCATCAAAGCTGTCTGCCAGTTTTTCATGGATCCACTGGTAGATCTGTTTCCCCCGGAATGCCTTCTGACCCTCCTGTTCCATTACTCCCAGAAGTTCTTCCAGGGTCAGGGATTTTATATCACATTTTTCCATAGGCCAGTCCGTCAATCCTTTCTTCGAAATACAGACAGGAAAAATCCATCGCTGTTGTGGTATGCTGGAAGCAGCTGGATATATCCTTCTTTTAACGTTCCTTCCAAGAAGGCGTCCTTCATTGCTGCAGAAATATCCACTGCCTCAAATGGAAAGTGTTCCAGAAACCAGACCCGGTTGTCTTCGTTTTCCATTTTGTCAATGGTACAGGTGCTGAACACCAGCGTACCGCCTGGTTTTACGTATTCCCAGACAACCGACAGAATCTCTCTCTGAAGTTTTGCAAGTTCTCTGCAGTTTTCTTTTGTCATCCGGTATTTAATATCCGGTTTCCTGCCGATAATGCCCAGTCCGGAACAGGGAAGATCTGCAAGGACAATATCTGCCTGTTCTTTCATGGATGGGTCTTCTTCCAGGGCATCCCAGACTTTCGCCCGGATATTGGGAACTCCTATACGGCTGATATTTTCCTCAATGAGAGCTACCTTCTGGTAGGTCAGATCCCTGGCTTCTACCATACCAGTTCCCTTTAATAAATCTGCCATGTGAAGGCTTTTGCCTCCCGGAGCTGCACACACATCCAGGACAAAATCCCCTTCCTTAGGGCCGGCTGCCCGGCACACCAGGGAAGAACTTACATCTTGTACCTGGATCAACCCCTGGTTAAACGCATCCAGCGTTTCCAGATAGTCATAATTGCTTATGTACCATACATCTTCAAAGCCTGGCAGCCGTTCTATGGTCACTCCCTGGCTTGTAAGGCTTTGTGCTATGGTTTCGGCATCTGCCTGCTCCAGATTGCACCGGACGCAGGTAGGCCGTTCTTTTAAAAGAGCTTCTGCAACTGCCGCTGCCTGTTCTTCTCCCAGATCCTGTTTCCACATATCAAAAAGCCAGGAAGGAATGGACAGCCTGGTTTCCTCATCCGGGAATACAAGGGTATCCCTGTTTCTGGCAACTGAACGCAGCACTCCGTTTACAAATCCCTTCAAGCCGGTAAAGCGCCGCTTTACCGCCAGATTGACTGCCTCGTTGCAGGCAGCCGAATCTGGTATCCGATCCATATAAAGGAGCTGGTATACCCCGATTCGTAAAATATTGCGGATTACCGGCTTCATCTTTTCTGTTTTGGTTTTGGAAACCTGATTAATGGCATAATCAATGGAAAAGAGCCGCTCGATGACCCCTTCGGTCAGCCGGGTCGCCAGCGCTCTTTCCTTTTTCGGCAGATATTGATATTTGGAAAGGGCCTGCCGCTCTACAATATGGCAGAACCCTCCTTTTTCCAAAATCTCCAGAAGCATATCCAAAGCCAGTTCCCTGGCTGTCATACTGCTTTTCTTAGTCATCGTCCCGTCCTCGTCCTCCAAACAAAAGTACCAGACGCAGAAGCTGCAGAATGGATCCCAGCGCAGCCGCCACGTAAGTCAAGGCGGCAGCGCCCAGAACTTTTCTGGTTCCGTCTACTTCATTTTCCATTAAAATACCGGTATCTCCTAGCAGACGCACTGCCCTGGAAGACGCGTTAAATTCTACCGGAAGGGTTATCAGCTGGAATAAAACCGCGCATACAAACAGAAGGATTCCGATCTGAATCAACATATATCCGCCTCTTCCCAAAAGCAGTCCGATTAAGATCAACGGCCAGGACAACTGGGAACCAAAATTGGCAATGGGGACAAAGGCACCTCTAAGCTTCAGCGGCGCATACCCCCTCGCGTCCTGGATCGCGTGTCCGCACTCATGGGCCGCTACTCCTAATGCCGCAATGGAGGTAGCGCCGTATACTGACTGGGACAGGTTGACCGTCCGGGTTCTGGGATCGTAATGATCTGTAAGATTTCCTCTTACCTGGCGGACAGAAACATCGTAAATCCCCTGGGAATTTAACAGTCTCATAGCTACTTCTGCTCCTGTCATGCCGCAGACGCTGCGCACCCTTGAATACCGGTTAAACGTAGAATTTACTTTTGCAGACGCCATGGCAGACAGCAGCACGCCAATCAAAACCAGAATCATGGTCGGGTCAAACCGATATTAGTATCCATACATTTACTGCATTCTCCTTTCCAGTAAAGCGCCTTTCTCCACTGGGAATCCCCGCAGAAATGCGCCGGCATCCATCCTCTTTTTGCCCTCTAACTGAAGCTCCGTAATCTTAAGAGAACCTTTGCCGCAGATTACAGTCAGGCCGTCTTTTAACACTTCTGCGACCTCTCCTGGCTTTCCCGCATACTCCGTCTTTGACACTTCTGCCTTCCAGATCTTAATGGTTTTGCCATTGAGAGAGGAATAAGCGCTGGGCCAGGGATTTAACGCCCTGACCAGACGTTCAATGGCAGCGGCATCCATCGACCAGTCAATATTTCCCAGAGACTTTGTAAGTTTCTGGGCATAGCAGGTTCCTTCTTCCGGCTGTCTGGTTCTGGTAAGAGTCCCTTCTTTCAGTTTTTCCAAAGTGGAGACAATTAAACTCCCTCCTGCAGCAGCTAATTTATCGTGAAGGCTTCCGCCGGTCTCATCTTCTGCAATGGAAACAGTTACCGTCTCCAGCATATCTCCGGTATCAATGCCTGCGTCCATCATCATGGTGGTAACGCCGGTTACTTGTTCTCCATCCATGACAGCCTGCTGGATCGGCGCTGCTCCCCTATATTTTGGAAGCAGGGAAGCATGGATATTAATACAGCCGTATTTTGGCAGATCCAGAATCTCCTGGGATATAATCTGGCCAAATGCAACTACGATAATCACTTCTGGATCCAGTTCTTTTAAAACCTTTACAAACTCCGGATCCCGTACCTTTATCGGCTGATACACCGGAATATTCAGTTCCAATGCCCGTTCTTTTACCGGAGTCATTAAAACGGCCTTTCCTCTGCCCTTTGGTTTATCCGGCTGGGTCACGCAGGCAGCAATCTCATGGCCTGCTTCTGCCAGACTGTTTAAAGCGGCTACCGAAAAGTCCGGCGTTCCCATAAAAACAATCCGCATTATTCCTCATCCTCCATCTCTTCGGTATCTTCCAGTTCGCCCTCTACTTTTTCTACATAAAGATGCCCATGAAGGTGATCGCACTCATGGCAGATGGCTCTGGCTAAAAATCCTTCGCCCTCTAACTCAAACTCTTCCATATCTTCATTAAACGCCCGTACCGTTACCTTATTGGGACGGGTTACAACGCCGGATTTGCCCGGAACGCTTAAACAGCCCTCCAGACCGGTCTGGCTTCCTTCTTCCGCAATGATCTCCGGATTAATCAGCACGTACTGGTTGCCGTCTTCCACATCAATTACCACAATCTGTTTTAAAATGCCGACCTGTGGAGCTGCAAGTCCTACGCCTCCGGTCTCATACATTGTTTCAAACATATCCTCAATTAATTCACACAGACGCGGCGTCATTTCTTTTACTGGTTTACATTCCTTTTTTAAAATGTCATCTCCAATGGTACGAATCTGTCTGATTGCCATAATTTATTCACTCACCTTTTCTTTCATTTTACGTAATATCATACTGGACAGCCGTTTCGTTTGGAAATCTGGCCATCTCCCACAACTCTTCCAGACGAGTCCTGATTTTTATTAGTATATCATAGTTTTCTGATTTCAGATATAAAATTTTTCTGTAGATATCATTAACTTTATAGATCGGGGCATTTACCGGCCCTATCATAGAGACGGTTTCTCTGCCTCCGGCCTCTTGCTCCGCCCAGTATTTTAACTGGCTGATGGCCTGCTCCGCCGTTTCTTCCTGACGGTCTGCTGCCTGGATTGTAAGGATGCCGCAGGCCGGAGGATACTTAAGCATCCTGCGGAAAGCCATTTCCTGTTCGAAAAACATGGCATAATCCTGTCTTGCCGCTGCCTGGATGCTGTAATGGTCCGGCGCGTAAGTCTGGATTACTACGTCTCCTGCCTCTGCATCTCGTCCGGCCCTTCCTGCCGCCTGGGTCAAAAGCTGAAACGTCCGCTCTGCACACCGGAAATCCGGCGCATATAATGACGTATCGGCTGCCAGCACGCCTACCAGGGTTACATTAGGAAAATCATGGCCCTTTACAATCATCTGGGTTCCAATCAGAATCTGGGCGTCTCCATGTTCAAAGGCAGACAAAATTTCCTCATGGCCGCCCTTTTTAGAAGTAGTATCCAAATCCATCCGCAAGGTAGGAACTCCCGGAAAACGCTGTTCCACCATTGCCTGGATTTTCTGGGTTCCGGTTCCAAATCCGGCAATATAAGGAGAGCCGCAGCTGGGGCATTTTGCGGGCTTTGGTACCGTATATCCGCAGTAATGGCAGACCATGCGCCCGTTCCGGTGCAGCGTCAGGGTCACGTCACAGTGAGGGCATTTTACCGCCTCGCCGCAGGAGCGGCAGGACATAAAATTCGAATATCCCCTCCTGTTTAAAAACAGCATAATCTGCTGGCCTTTTCTTATCCGGTCTTCCATCAGTTCCTGAAGAAGGCCGCTGAATATGGATTTATTGCCGAAACGCAGTTCTTCTCTTAAATCCACTACATGAACCTTTGCCAGGCTGCTGGACTGTTTCGCCCGCTCCGTCAGGGTATAAAGGTGGTATTTTCCCTTTATGGCCTTTTCGTAGCTTTCTACAGAAGGCGTTGCAGAACCTAATACCAGCGATGCCTGATTCTGTCCTGCCCGGAATATGGCGGCTTCCCTGGCATGGTATTTGGGAGAGATTTCACTTTTATATGCTCCCTCGTGCTCTTCGTCTATAATAATCAGCCCCAGATTCTGAAACGGGGTAAATAGAGCGGATCTGGGGCCAATCATAATCGAAATTTCTTTCTTTTTTGCCCGTTCAAACTGGTCGTAGCGCTCTCCCTGGGACAACCTGGAATTAATAAACGACACCTGGGTGCCAAACCGTTTATAAAACCGCATAACCGTCTGATAGGTCAGGGCAATCTCCGGAATCAGAACAATGACTTCTTTTCCCAGCGTCCTCATATATTCAATCAGTCCCATGTAGACTTCTGTTTTTCCGCTTCCCGTAATCCCATGAATCAGGGAAATCCCCCGTTCTCCCTGCTTATATCGGGCGCAGAAATCATCGACTATCTGCTGCTGCTGGACATTCAGCTCTGGAATTTCCGGCTGTGTTCTTTTAGAAGAAAAACCAGCTGCCGGATTGCGGTAGGCATTTTCTGTCTCCACTATTAGAATCCCTTTCTTTTCCAGAGGTTTCAGGGAAGCGGATGTAAGATTTAACTGGTGAACCGCCGTCTCATAAGGGATGACCGGAACCGACAGAAAGGTTTCAAAAAGGCGCACCCTGGCCCGGTAATGTTTCTTTTTTGCTTCTTCCAGAGCTTCCTTTAATTCTTCTCCAGACAGTTGGCAGCGGATGTATTTTTTTTCGGCCCCTTTTACCTTCTGCTTTACTGGAAGGACGGTTTTTAAAGCCTGGTTCATCGTCGAGCCGTACCGCTCCTTCATCCACCAGGCCAGTTCAATTAACTGGGATTCGGCGCTTACGCTGCTTTCTACCAGTCCCGAAATTTCTTTGATTTTGTCTTCTTCATAACCGGCGGTTTCCGAAAGTCCTACTACATAACCAGTCCGCTCCCGGTTGCCAGATCCAAACGGAATCCGGACCCTGCTTCCAATCCGGATACTTCCGGTAAGCCGGTCTGGTATCCGGTAGGAAAAAGGCCGGTCTACTTTTTCGTGGGAAATGTCAATAATGATTCGGGCATATTGTCTGGCCATGTCAGCCTATGCCTCCTTTGTAAATTCTGCCGCAATACTTCCCAGTCCCATAGAGTTTGAACCCTTAAACAGCACGCAGTCCCCTTCTTTTAACGTGTTTCTTAAATACTCCGAAAGGACTTCTTTTTCCGAAAATTCAGTGACCTTGATGGTTTCTGCCGCTGTTGGATCTGCCGCTAACAGTCCGGTGCGGATCTCTTCTGCCAGTTCTCCCAAAAGCAGCACTTCATCTGCCATATGATCCTTTAAATGAGCGGCAAGGTAGGTTCCAATCTCTCTGTGATAGATTTTTTCATCTGCTCCTAATTCTTTCATATCGGCCAGCACTGCAACCTTGCGGCGTCCCGGATGGATGGACATTAATACTTCTAGTCCCGCTTTCATGGATACGGGACTTGCATTATAGGAATCGTCAATAATGGTATACTGGGAAGTTTCCACAATCTGCTGTCTGCCCTGGTAACCGGTAAAATGTTCCAGAGCTTTGGCTGCATCGGTCAGCGCCACGCCGTTTTCTTTTGCCGCTGCAATCGATAACATCGCGTTTAATACATTGTGGCTTCCAAATACTTGAAGCCGGACCTTGGCCTGTTCTCCGTCCGGACAGCAGGCGGTAAATACCGGAAATCCATCTTCTGTCGTCACATTTACTGCCCGGTAATCACAGTTTTCGCCGGTACCATAGTAAATCGTGCAGCATCCCTCTTTTGCAGTACGGGTCTTTAAGATGGGGTCGTCTCCATTTAACAGCAGAATCCCGCCTTCCTTCATGCCTTCCTGGATGTTTAACTTTTCCCTGCAAATGTTTTCCTGAGTCTTTAACTGGCCGATATGGGCGATTCCGATATTGGTCACAGCCGCCATATCAACCCTTGCAATGGAAGCAATCTTTTCCATCTCCCCAGGCTCGCTCATTCCAAGCTCCAGTACCGCGATTTCATCTTCCGGAGCAATCTGGAACAGGGTAATGGGAACGCCTACCTGGCTGTTGTAATTGCCGGAGGTTTTAAATACCTGTTTGTAGCCGCCGGACAAGGCACAGGCAACCATTTCTCTTGTGGTCGTTTTTCCTACGCTACCCGTAACGCCGATAACCGGTACCCGAACTTTGTCCCTACAGAAAGCGCCGATTTTCTGAAGGGCTTTTACAGTGTCTTCTACATAAATCCAGGCAGCCTCTCTTGGCGCGTCCGTTTCGTTTAACTCCCTCTCTACTGATGCCCGGTCCGGATGGCTGCTGGTTAAGGACGCAGCCGCGCCTCCCTTTAAAGCAGAGCAGATAAATCGGTGGCCGTCTGCCCGTTCTCCGATAACCGGAATAAACAAAGCCCCGTCTCCTGCTTTTCTGGAGTCTGTCTCAATCGACGTAACCAGTTTTTTTTCATCTCCCCATACCAGAGTTCCTCCGGCTGCTTTTACAATCTCTTCTACACTTAGCTGCGGCATGTTCCGATAACCTCCTCAATCACGGCCTTATCTAAAAATGGACGGCGGACTCCGTTTTCTTCCTGATAATCTTCATGGCCTTTTCCAATGACTGCAATCATATCCCCCTTCTGGGCATGGGTAATGGCATAGGAAATGGCCTCTCTTCTGTCTGGAATCTCCAGATAAGCGCCGCCGGTCGGAATCAGGGCAGACTTGATATCTGCAATAATGTCTTCGGTTTTTTCAAACCTGGAATTATCTGCAGTCAGAATGCACAGATCTGCCATCTTTCCACCCATTTCGCCCATCGCATACCGCCGATCTTTCGCCCTGTTTCCGCCGCATCCAAAGACGCAGACCAGACGTTTAGGATGGTATTCCCTCAGGGTTTCTAAAAGACTTTCCATGCTGACTGCATTGTGGGCATAGTCTACAATGACAGAAAATTCCGGTGAACTGTATACCAGTTCCATACGGCCATTTACCCGGAGAGTTTTTAATGCCTGCTCCACCTGACTTTTAGGAAGATCCAAAAAGCTTGCCACTGCAAATGCGCCCAGGGCATTGTATACATTAAACCGCCCCGGAACTCCTACTTTTACGTCGGCCTCATAGTTTCCTTTAATATCAAATTCAACGCCTACAAAGCTTCCGTCTGCCACACACCGGATATTGGAAGCAAAGAAGTCACAAGGCGTTTCCAGGCTGAATTCATAAACAGGGCAGCTGGCATATTTTTTTATCTCTTCATAGTGGCTGTCATCCCGGTTTAAAATTCCTACTTTTGCCAGAGTGAAAATCTGGGACTTCCAGTATAAATACTCTTCAAAGCTTTCGTGCTCATTGGGGCCGATGTGATCCGGAGACAGATTGGTAAACAAAGCATAATCAAAAGTAATTCCATCTACCCGGTGCATTTTCAATCCCTGGGAAGAGACCTCCATGACCACATACTGGCAGCCTGCTTTTACCATTTTATCAAAAGCCTCCTGAAGAGTCCATGACTCCGGGGTGGTATTGACGGTCGGCCAGGTCTGGTCGCCGATTACAACGCCTGTGGTTCCAATCATTCCCACCTTTTTCCCGCAGGCTTCCAGAATCGCCTTAATCATATGGGTAGTGGTCGTCTTTCCTTTTGTGCCAGTTACGCCAATAGTTACCATTTTTTCTGCCGGATACCCAAATCTGGCAGCCGAAATGTGGGCCAGGGCCCTGCGGCCATTTTCTACCAGGATGACCGTAACGTCTTCTGGAACCTCTACCGGATGTTCGACCACAAGAACTCTGCATCCTGCCGAAAGCACAGATGGAATAAAGTCATGGGAGTCTGCCTTTGCTCCTTTCATGCAGACAAACACGGTGTTTTCTGCCGCCTTTCTGGAATCGTAAATCACTTCTGTGACTTCCTGGTCCAGATTTCCCTGAAGAAGGGTATAAGAAATTTTGCCAAGCCACTCTCTAACTGCCATAAATCCTCCTATTTCTGAAAAGACCTTGGGCCGCTTCAGATTCTTCCAAAGCGGCCTCCAATCCATTTTTTAGAATAATCCGGTGATTACTCCTTTTTCATTTACATCAATGTTATCTGCAGCCGGTTTTTTCGGAAGTCCCGGCATGGTCATAATCGCGCCGGTCAGCACGACTACAAAGCCTGCTCCTGCGGATACATACGCGTCTCTAACGTTTACGGTAAATCCGGTTGGACGTCCCAATTTAGTCTGGTCGTCCGACAGAGAATACTGGGTCTTTGCCATACAGACCGGAAGGTTTCCAAAGCCCATTTCCTCAATCCGCTTTAATGCCCGTTCCGCAGCCGGTGAATAGCTGACTCCGTCTGCTCCGTAGATTTCAGAAGCAACCGTATGGATCTTATCCTTTAATGACATTTCATCCGGATACAGAACGTGGAAATTGCTTTCTTTTCTCTCTAAGGTGTGAAGAACTTTTTCAGCTAATTCGATGCCGCCTTCGCCGCCCTTTTCCCAGACCTGGGAAAGCGCAAATTCGCATCCTCTCTCCTCGCAGAATTTTTTTACATATTCGTATTCTGCCTGGGTATCGGTGATAAAGGAGTTTAAGGTTACCACTACTGGAACGCCGTATTTCTGCAGATTCTCAATGTGCTTTTCCAGGTTCACAATTCCTCTGGAAAGTGCGGTTAAATTTTCTTCTGCCAAATCGGTCTTTGCCACGCCGCCGTTGTACTTTAATGCGCGGATGGTAGCAACTAAAACGACTGCATCTGGCTTTAATCCTGCCTTACGGCACTTAATATCAAAGAACTTTTCTGCGCCTAAGTCTGCGCCGAATCCAGCCTCGGTTACCACAATATCAGCCAGCTTTAAAGCAGTCTTTGTTGCTCTTACGCTGTTGCAGCCATGAGCGATATTGGCAAAGGGGCCGCCATGGACGATAGCGCCGGTATGCTCTAAAGTCTGGATCAGGTTTGGCTTTAAAGCGTCCTTTAACAGGGCTGCCATAGCGCCTACTGCATTTAACTGGGCTGCCGTAACCGGTTCCCCTGCAAAATTATATGCAACTACGATTTTTCCCAGACGGTCTTTTAAGTCTTCCATATCGTCTGCCAGACAAAGGATTGCCATAATCTCAGAAGCAACGGTAATTACAAAATGGTCCTCTCTTACCATTCCGTCTGCTTTTGCTCCAAGTCCTACTACGACGTTGCGCAGAACCCGATCGTTCATATCCAGGCAGCGTTTCCATAAAATCTGTCTTGGATCAATACTTAGGGCGTTTCCCTGCTGGATATGGTTGTCTAATAGGGCAGCAAGCAGGTTGTTTGCGGAGGTAATGGCATGAAAGTCTCCGGTAAAGTGCAGATTTAAATCTTCCATTGGAACAACCTGTGCGTAACCGCCGCCAGCAGCTCCGCCCTTAATACCAAAACACGGGCCTAAGGATGGTTCTCTTAATGCGATCAGGGCATTTTTCCCAATTTTTGCAAATGCCTGTCCCAGTCCTACGGACGTAGTAGTTTTTCCTTCTCCTGCCGGAGTCGGATTGATGGCGGTAACCAATACCAGTTTGCCGTCTGGACGGTTTTTAATTCTTTCCCACAGTTCGTCGCCAAGCTTTGCTTTGTATTTTCCGTAAAGCTCCAGCTCATCCTCTAAAATGCCGTAGTTTGCAGCCACATTTTTAATTGGTTGCATGGTTGCCTCCTGTGCAATCTCAATATCCGTTTTCATCCTTCATCCTCCTGTGACTATTTTTTCTCAACCGCCCAGTTCCATCAGCTCTTCAAACTGCTCCATAGACATCAGAACTTTCCGCGGTTTTGTTCCTTCTTCTTCGCCTACTACGCCTGCTTCTGCCAACTGGTCCATAATCCGGGCCGCCCGGTTAAATCCAATTTTAAACACCCGCTGAAGCATTCCGATAGAAGCTTTGTCTTTTTCTATGATGAATTTTGCCGCCTGGACAAAATACTCATCTCGGTTATCTCCACCGCCAGGACCTCCCTGGGGGCCTTTTGCAATCTGCTGTTCCACATCCGGACTGTACGGCGTGCCAAATCCCTGCTGGCTTAAAAATTCAACTACCTGGGCCACTTCGTTGTCAGAAACAAATGCGCCCTGTACACGCTGAGGCTTTGGCATACCAGACGGATAAAACAGCATATCACCTTTTCCAAGCAGCTTTTCGGCTCCGTTCATATCAATAATCGTCCGGGAATCCACACCGGAAGAAACGGCAAAGGCAATCCGGGACGGCACGTTGGCCTTAATTAATCCTGTAATAACATTTACCGATGGTCTCTGGGTTGCGATAACCAGATGGATGCCTGCCGCACGCGCCAGCTGTGCCAGACGGCAGATGGCGTCTTCTACTTCTCCTGGAGCCACCATCATAAGGTCCGCCAGCTCGTCTACAATAATGACAATCTGAGGCATTTTCTTCGGTTTTTTATCATCTTCAATGTCCTCTATCTTCTCTACCCTGGCATTGTAACCCTTCAAATCCCGGACGCCGTATTCTGCAAATTTCTTGTAACGATCCGTCATCTCCGCCACAGCCCAGTTTAAGGCACCGGATGCTTTTTTCGGATCGGTAACAACCGGAATCAGCAAATGAGGAATTCCATTATAAACGCTTAACTCTACGACCTTCGGATCCACCATGATCAGTTTAACGTCGTCCGGATTTGCCTTATAGATAATGCTCATAATCAAGGTGTTGATACATACGGACTTACCGGAACCGGTAGCGCCTGCAATCAGCAAGTGCGGCATTTTGGCAATATCTGTCACGACCGTCTGGCCCCCGATGTCCTTGCCCACTGCAAATGCCAGGTGGGAAGAATGACGTTTAAATTCTTCTGATTCTAATAGATCCCGCAGATAGACAATGTTGTTTTCTTTATTAGGAACCTCGATGCCCACTGCGGATTTTCCTGGAATCGGCGCTTCAATACGGATGTCTGCCGCCGCCAGGCTTAACTTAATATCATCTGCCAGAGCTACTATCTTGCTTACTTTTACGCCCTGTTCCGGATGCAGCTCATAACGGGTAACAGAAGGGCCGCAGCTGATATTGGTCACCGTTACTCCTACGCCGAAATCCCGTAAGGTCTGCTGCAGCTTAATTGCCGTATCCTTGTATTCCTGTTCGGAAAAGGTGGTATTTTTATTGCCCTTTTTCAGCAGGCTGGTCGGCGGGAATATGTATTCTTTGTGGACTTCCTCAATCTTTTCCTTGGCTTCCATGGCGACTGCCGCCTGGGAATCGCCCTCCTGCCGGATTTCTGTTTTCCGTTTTTCCAACTTTTTCTGGAGAAGTTCTGTCTCGCTTTCTATCACTTTTCCAGTGGCGGTAACCACCCGCTTTTCTCCCTCCGGCACATATACGGAATCCGGCGCCGTTACCGGCTCTTCGTCCATGATAACCGAGGATGGAACGGGGTCTGGATCTGCATCTGGTTCTGCTTCTATCGCCGGTCTGACTTCTGATTCAGGCTCTGATGCAAACTCCAAGGGGATCGGTTCCTCTTCTTCTGGCTGCGGATCAAATTCTCCTTCATAGTTGATACCCTGGTTTTCTTTATCCAGACGGTAATAATCGCCTGTCTGTTCCAACAGATCCATTTCCGTCAGAGTACTGGTATTTTTCGGTGCTACAAAAGAAATAGCTCCTGAACCTAGATTTGCCCCATCTTCTTCAAATGGAGGCAGATCCTGATCTTCCAAGCTCTCTGGCTCTGTCACGGATTCTGCTCCGGAATGTGCAATTTTTCCAGTAAACACATCGGCGGAATGAGGTTCTGGAGCCGGTTCCGTTTCTTTCTGCTTTTTCTCCTGTTTTTTGTCTTCTTCTGCTCTCTTTAGCATCTCTTCTAAAGACGGCGGTTCCGGAGCCGGCTCAAACATGGAACGGATCGGCGCGTCGGTGCACAGAGGAACGTCTGCTGGATCGTCAATTTTGGTGGCGCCCAAGTCCACTCCCCGTACCTTTTGTTCCCTGCGAATCCGCCGTTCTTCCTGCCGTTCGGCATGGATTTCCATCCGTCTGTCCAGGTCTTCCTTCGCATAATGATAGGCCTTGTCCCCGCCGTTTTTCATGGCCTTGATTACAGACTTCTCCGTAATACAGACAATGCAGATAATAAGAACCGCAATCAGCACCACATAAGCGCCGACAGTTCCAACAACGGCCGCTAACCCGCCTGCTAACAAGCCGCCCACCAGGCCGCCTCCTTTTCCAGTTGCAGCAGATAGCTTATAGTATTCTAAAAATCTCGTTCCTGCCGCCTCTTTTCCGCCGAAAAGCAGATGAAACAACCCGCATAAGACCAGCGCCGCGCCAATGGCTGCACAAAGTTTCAGCGTTGCCCGCACATTTCCCCTGTTGGAAAGGGCAAAACAGGTTCCAATAAATAAGAAAATCGGAACCAGGTATCCGACGCTTCCAAACAGGCCTAACTGGGCGCTTTTTAAAATCTGTCCCACTGCGCCGCACAGATTAAAATTACTTAAAAACAGGAGAACGGCCACTACAAAGGAACTGATAATAAAGACTTCTGCCCGTATTATCTCCGCGCCTTCATCATACTGGGGCTCCGGCTGCTTTTTGGGACGCCCTGGCTTTTTCTTACTGTTTTGTGATGGTTTTCTTGTTTTTTTCGTTTCTGCCACGAAATACTGCCTCCTACTATCTTCCTACTCAGGCAAAACCGAAAGTTGCCCATTGTTGATAGTATACAAAAGTTTCAAAAAATTTGCAAGCCCGCGGTTGTACTGTCAATCATCTTATGAAGCGTTTCTAATGCTTCTTTGATTCCGCCTACTTCATCGATCAGCCCTGCTGCTACGGTTTCTTCCCCTACCAGTACGGTTCCCAAATCCCTGGTCAGCATTTCTGTGTTGTGCATCAGTCTTTTCAATTTTTCATAGCCAATTTTGGAGTGCTGGGATACAAAACTTAAAATCCGATCCTGAATCATATCAAAATATTCGTAGGTCTGGGATGCCCCGATAATCATTCCGCTCATGCGGACCGGATGAATCATCATGGTTCCGGTCGGAACGATAAAAGAATAATCGGAAGCCACTGCCAGGGGAACGCCAATGGAATGGCTTCCTCCTAGGACCAGGGATACCGTAGGAATACTTAAAGACGCAATCATTTCTGCAATGGCTAACCCTGCGTCTACATCCCCGCCGGACGTATTTAAAAGCACCAGCAACCCTTCTACCTCTTTGTCATCTTCAATTTCTGCAAGTTTTGGAAGCACATGGTCATATTTGGTGGCTTTGCTGTTCCCAGACAGGTTTTCGTGGCCTTCCACTTCCCCAATGATGGAAAGCAGATGGATGTTGTGACGGCTCTTGCTGTTTTCCAGACGGATCTGACCGTACTCTTCCATCATCTGATTATCCTTTTCTTCCATTTCTTTTTTCTCTTTTTCTGAACTGCCCATAAAAGCGCCTCCCTGATTAAGTTTGTTTTTCCATGCTTAGTCTGTGCCGTCTTTTTGCAATTATTCCTCCGGAACCTGGAAATCACAAGGCAATTTCATAGAAATCTCCGGTGCAAGTGGACAATCCGACGTTCTTGTAGTAAAATATTGAAAAACAAAATACAGGAGGCTTTTCATGGAAAAAATAAAAATGACCACTCCCCTGGTTGAAATGGATGGGGACGAAATGACCCGAATCCTCTGGAAGATGATTAAAGAAGAACTCTTACTTCCTTTTATTGATTTAAAAACAGAATATTATGATTTAGGTCTGGAAAACAGAGACGCTACCAATGATCAGGTAACCATAGACTCTGCCCTGGCTACAAAAAAATACGGCGTTGCTGTAAAATGTGCTACCATTACTCCTAACGCTGCCAGAGTAAAAGAATATAATTTAAAAGAAATGTGGAAAAGCCCCAACGGAACTATCCGCGCCATTTTAGACGGAACCGTATTCCGCAGTCCCATTGTGGTAAAAGGCATTGAACCTTGTGTAAAAAACTGGAAGAAGCCGATTACCATTGCCAGACACGCATACGGCGACGTATATAAAGGCGTAGAAATGAAAATTCCGGCAGCAGGAAAAGCCGAGCTGGTCTATACTGCAGCTGACGGAACAACGCTTCGGGAAACCATCCACGAATTTGGCGGTCCGGGCATTATCCAGGGTATGCATAACATCTCCGCTTCTATTGAAAGTTTTGCAAGAAGCTGCTTTAATTATGCATTAGATGTAAAGCAGGATCTGTGGTTTGCGACCAAAGATACCATTTCCAAAAAATACGATCACACCTTTAAAGATATTTTCCAGGAGATTTTTGATGCAGAATATGCAGAAAAATTCAAAGAAGCTGGCATTACTTATTTTTATACCTTAATTGACGACGCCGTAGCCAGGGTTATGAAATCCGAAGGCGGTTACATCTGGGCCTGCAAAAACTACGATGGCGACGTTATGAGCGACATGATCTCTTCTGCCTTCGGTTCTCTGGCTATGATGACATCGGTTCTGGTTTCTCCAGAAGGATACTATGAGTACGAAGCAGCCCATGGTACGGTACAGCGCCACTACTACAAACATCTGGCCGGCGAAGAAACTTCTACCAACTCCGTTGCTACTATTTTCGCATGGTCCGGCGCTTTAAGAAAGCGTGGAGAGTTAGACGGCAATACAGAATTAATGGCCTTTGCCGATAAGCTGGAACAGGCTACCTTAGACACCATTGAGAGCGGTTCCATGACCAAAGATTTAGCCCTGATTACTACCATGGAACATCCTACCGTATTAAACAGCCAGCAGTTTATCCAGGCAATCGCAACCCGTCTGGCATAAAATAACCTCTAAGTCACGAAAGGTGCGTAAGCATATTGCCTGCGCACCTTTTTGTCATCCGATCATCTGTTCTTTAATAATTAGTAGTTAATTCCAGTAACCTTTAATTCTCCGTCTACTATGCCGAAAATAACGTTGGCAGAAGAATCACCGGAAGATAAGGTAAATCCTGCTTTGCTTGCTTCTAACGCAGTCTCGTCTGCACCGGTTACGGACTGAACCAGTTCGTCTGTGAAAATAGCGTCTGCTCCTAATGCAAGGAAGTCTTCTTTTGTCTCAACACCCTTTACGCCTTCTAATCCTACATATACCGGATAAGAAGTCAGCTCTGCAAGAGCATCTAAGTCTTTTGCTTCTACTGCCGCCTTAATGTCTTTTCCCATTGCAGCTACGGTTTCCATATCTACGGAGAAGTTATCCAGACCAGCCTGCTCTGCTCCGGTAGATTTGGAAGCTTCTGCTTCTGCATTTTCAGACTCAGTTTCCTCAGCTTCCGTTTCGCTTTCCTTTTCAGCAGTCTCGGTCTCGGTTTCAGCTTCGGTTTCTGTATTCTCGCTTTCTGTCACTGCTTCGGTTACCTGTGCGGTCGTAGTCTCTGTTGTAGATTCTGCACTCTGGCTGCACGCTGCGATGCCAAGACAGGCTGCTCCAATGGTAACTGCTAATGCTAATTTTCTCATAATAATCTCCTCTTTTCTTTCAAGTAAATTTTCCAGTAAACCAAGTTGTCTTGTTACGAGTCTGGATTATAGCGCAGCTTTTTTTCATTTTCAATAGAATTCCAAAGGTTTTAGAATATCGTAATATTCCTTAATCTGGTCTTTAAAAATTCTTTAAAATTGTGAAGCTGCAGAAAAATACCGTTTTATTAATAAGTTTTGCTAATGTATATCTTGCAACATTCATTATAAACAGATAGAAGTCCTCTCGTTTTTGTGTAAAACAACGAAAAAACAGCATTTTGTTCCAAATAATTTTATCAAAATAAAAATATAGTATTCTGTTTCATTTTGTGCTACACTACACCTGTACTTAAGTTTAGAAACTTTTATGCGGAGGTCAATATGAAGAAATTATACGAAGGCAAAACCAAAGATGTATTTCAGTTAGACAACGGCAATGTATTATTAAAGTTTAAGGACGACTGCACTGGAAAAGACGGCGTATTCGATCCAGGCGAAAATTCTGTAGGTTTAACCATTGAAGGAATCGGAAGGGCCAATTTAGAGACCTCCATCCATTTCTTTGAACTGTTAAAAGAGGCTGGAATCAAGACCCATTATGTAAGCGCAAACTTAGATGACGCAACTATGGAAGTTCTTCCTGCTACTGTATTCGGCAAAGGCCTTGAGGTTATCTGCCGTTTAGTTGCAACCGGAAGCTTCATCCGCCGCTACGGCGCATACATTGAAGATGGTACCGAGCTTCCAGGCGGCTATGTAGAGGCAACCTTCAAAGATGATGACCGCTGCGATCCGCTGGTTACCTGCGAAGGCCTGGTTGCTTTAAATGTTATGACTAAGGAAATGTTCGAGTCCATGAAGGAGC
This sequence comes from uncultured bacterium, assembly GCA_905215625.1. Lineage (GTDB taxonomy): Bacteria > Bacillota > Clostridia > Lachnospirales > Lachnospiraceae > UMGS1370. The sequence continues at coordinate 13,776 of CAJMQQ010000021.1, read as the reverse complement.
AGACTTTAAAGATTACCAAGATCGTTGCAGACGACCTGGCGAAGAAGGGCTTAAAGCTCTATGACATCAAGTTTGAGTTCGGCTACAACAACGGCGAAGTTATCCTGATTGATGAAATTGCCAGCGGAAATATGCGCGTTTACAAAGACGGCAAGATCGTAGATCCAATGGAACTGACCTCTATCATCTTAGAAAAGTAATTACAAAGGGGTATCGCTCCATCATCAAATCAGATGATGGAGTGATACCCCTTTAACTGTACTATAACCGGCTAAGGGTGTCCATTTATTACACACTCCTGTATTGCCAGTGCACATGCCCCCTGAGCTCCGGTATATCTGTTCGCCCGGATGAATTCTATTTCCAAATTTATTTCATCACGAAATACATTATTTTCTAAAATCACTTCCGTCAAATAATTTTTCAAAATCTCACTATCGAACAGCGCACAATCTATTACTATCATACGACAGTTTAGAAGATTCACTGTATTTCCTATTGATATTCCCATATAGCGAACTGCCGGAAGCAAGGCTTCTTTCAATTCCTCATCGCCCTGATCCACAGCCATTGCCATCTCATTTGTTTCAGGCTTCTCAGGATTTACACAAATTTCTTTGAGAATTGGTGCTCTTCCGCTTCTTATTAAATCTTTTGCCTTATCACAAAGGGCATGCTCCCCGGCCAAAGCCTGAAGACACCCTCGTTTCCCGCAAATACACACAGGACCATTAATATCCATAACCGTATGTCCAATATCACCCGCTCCATAGTATCCTCTGCCGAATGGCTCTCCATCTGCCATAATACAACATGAAATACCAGCCTGCATAAAATAGTACAGATATATATCCGGACGTTTTTTTCTCTGGAACATGTCCTGTCCAATAGCCCGCACACGAACATGATTTTCCACGCAGACAGGCAATTGAAACATCTGTTCTAAATCCTTTTTTACCTGTTCATTGCGCCACATACTCTTCCTCATCGTGCTGTGCACAAGTACCCCTGTCTCTGCATTTACCATTCCTGGTGTCGCCCATCCGATTCCCATAATCTTTTCTCGATCAGGTTTTACCATTTCAAACAGTTTTGTCACACAGCCCCTGGTTTCTTCCAACATATTCTGATAGCTTTTTTCTGTATAATCCAGTTCCCGATTCAGTTTTCCAATCAGCCTGCCTCTCAAATTGGTTACACAGACAACAATACCGGACAAGTTCCATTCAATACCAATAACATAACCCGAATTCTCCTCAAAATCTACTGCTACTGCCTTTCTTCCCAGCAAACTTTCTGTCTCCTGAACTGGCACTTCTTTCAAAATACCTCTTTCCAGCAAAGGTTTAATCGTAGTCGTTACTGTTGGAAGCGTTACTTCCAGCTGACCGGCTATCTGATTCCTTGTAACAGGCCCCTGCTGATAAATCGTTCCAAGAATTGCAGTATAATTATTTTTTCTGACCTTTGTTAAATTTGAACCCGGTTTTATATTCATAACGCCCGATACCCATCCTCTCCATTGCCTGTTTTATTTTGATTATACATGATTTTTCCTGATGATAAAACTTTTTCTAATAATCTATGACATCTTCTTCATTCCAAGCAAGTTATCATTAAACTCCATACAAACAGGTTCGGATAATGTATACTCTGTCCACGCAGGAACCTCTTTTCCTCCTAAATTGGGATCTCCTGATTTTCCAAAATTCGTCCAGTAATCCAGCATTCGTTCAGAAAGGATATAATCCCCTCCGTGAAATCCTTTTTCCTGGGTTCTCCAGCATCTGTGAAGCGTACCAAACACATACCATAATTCCGATGAATGAAATGCTCCATTACTATCTCCAGGCATATGCCGATTAAAATAATACAGATATGAATTCTTCGTTCCACTCTTTTTCTGCATATTCATCCATTCTGCCGAAAACCTTCTGGAATATTCCATTTCATTCTCGCCGGCAGCAAATATCTTTCCATCTCCCTCAACTGCTCCAACAATATAATTAATATCCGGATAGTTTCCTTCACAAAGTACATCCCAGGGAGATTTTTCTAAAACATATCCATCGACAATAGGCTTAAACACTTTCATGGTACTGCCGTACAAATGTTCTGCAGCACGAATCAGCATTTCATTTACTCTCTTTCCCGGCAAATTCATTAATTTTTCTACTGAAGTGCCAAGATAATCCAGCATTTTCTGTCCCATTTCTTCTGCCTCTGTCAATGCAGGCAGGTTTGACATGTCACCCGTAATTGGAGCTGACTGAATAATTGCCTTCTGAAACAATCCCTTTGCAAGGGGAGATGCACACAGCACATTTATCATCATCCCACCTGCTGACTGACCAAAAACTGTCACATTCTCCGGATCTCCTCCAAAAAATGCAATGTTCCCGGCTATCCATTTTAATGCAGCAATTACATCCAGCACACCATAATTACCGGATAGTCCATTCTCTCTGGCAGAAAGTTCCGGATGGGCCAAGAATCCCAAAGCCGCCAAACGGTACGGAATTGTTACAAGAATAACATCTCGTTTGCAGTAAGCCTCTCCATCAAATTCCATCTCATAACTATAACCATTTGAAAAAGCTCCGCCATGAATCCATACCATAACTGGCAATTTCTTTTCCGGACACAAATTGGGGGTCCATATATTCAGATAGAGACAGTCTTCGCTCTCTTCCACTTCAGCGGGTTTAAACTCTTTATGATATAATCCTGTCCCTTTATTTCTTCCCGGATACTGTATTGCTGCTGCTGGAAACTGTCCGCATTGAAGAGTATTTTCCCAGGCTTCCGGTTTCAGCGGTTTATACCATCTAAATTCACCTTCTGGCGCTTTTCCAAATGGAATCCCTCGAAATACGGTATATCCAGGGTTTCCTGCCGCCACCCCTTCTGCCATGCCGCAAGAAGTCATGGTTTTACGATTTTCCAGAAACATGTCTATCTATCCCCCTCGTTACACCTGAACCCTGTGGTAAACCAGATTAATTGGTTTTTTATCAAGGCGGTCTCTGTTCCGGTCTACTGGATATGCGAAAAATACATCTTCTTTTCCGTTCCAGTAAGGCATTGGTGAATTTGATTCTGATAATATCTCATCACAAAGATGGATTGCCTGGTGTACTGTATCCACCGGCCCCTCTCCACCTCTATGTGAAATAAATAGATGTTCATACTTTCCATCTGTTCTTTTTGCCAGTTTGCACAGTGATTGTCTATACTGGTTTACACGAATCCTCTCATTGCAAAACAGTAATGTACAAAGAGCGCATCCATCACCAGTAATTAACACTTTGGACTGATGCAGTAAAAAAGCCATACTGCCTTCTGTATGTCCTTCCAGAGATATCGCCTCTACTGTCTCTCCTCCCAAATCCCATATTTGTTCGTCGCAAATCGGAATCATACTGAATGGTACTGCAGGCGCTAACTGACCTTTCAATTCTTCACACGTTTCTTTGCCCAGAATGCCCTTGATATATTCCATCCTCTGTTCTTCCATAGGAAATTCCGCTAATAATTGTTTGTCTTTTTCGCAAAGGTAAACGGGTGTTTTCTTATCGAACAGAGATACTCCAAGCATATGGTCTGGATGCGCATGAGTCAACAGTACAGACAACGGCAGCTTTGTTAAATGTTCCGTTAATTCCCGTAAGCCTGCAAAACCAACACCTGTATCAATCAGTACTGCCGCATCATTTCCCTGACACAAATACATACATTCGCCTGTGATTGTTGTAATACGAATAATTTTTGCTGTTATTTTTTCGCACTGATATAAGGCACCCTTTAACATCTAAGTCTCCTCCGCTTAATTTGCAATAGCAGCACGCATTACATTTGTATTCGTCATTTCTGCCCCCTCTAATTGGGCAGTAATTTTGCCCCCGGCAATGACCAAAATGCGATCACTCATGGATAACAGTTCTGGCATATCTGAAGAAACCATGATAATAGACACGCCTGAGTCCGCCAATTGACACATTATACGATAAAAATCTGCTTTTGTTCCTACGTCAATTCCCTTTGTCGGCTCATCTACAAGCAAAATCTGCGGGGAATTTAAAAGCCATTTTCCTAAAATCACTTTCTGCTGATTTCCTCCGGATAACTGGATTAGCTTTGTCCGTACCGATGGCGCTTTAATGCGCAAATCTGCAAATATTTTATCAATATCCCGCTGTTCCTGTTTTGTCTTCATAAATACGCGGCCAGAATATTTTTTCAGACTTGCAAGGCTAATGTTGTCCCGAATGCTAAGCATCCAGATAATGCCAGTTAACTTACGTTCCTCCGTAATATATCCGAATCCATTATTGATTGCATCCTTGGGCTGATGAATTGTAATTTTTTTATCATTTAATGTTAATTCTTTTTTTACACCTTTATCAATCTCCCCAAAAATCGCACCAAGAATTTCACTTCGTCCAGCTCCCACCAAGCCTCCTATTCCTAAAATTTCTCCTTTGTGAAGGCTAAAAGAAATATCTTCTACAATGTGCTTTCCCGGAATCGTAGGATGCGGAACACTTAAATGTTCTACTTTTAAAATTTCTTCTCCTATTTTGGCAGCTGTTTTGGGATACATATTTTCTACTTTGCGCCCAACCATTTCTTCTATTAAAGTCTGCTCTTCTACTTCCGTAATATTATGACTCGCGATGGTATGTCCATCACGAATGACTGCCACCCGATCGCATATCCGGTATATTTCAGGAAGCTTATGACTGATATATATGCAGGATACCCCTTCTTCTTTCAATTTATTAAGAATCTGAAAAAGTATATCTACTTCCTGGTCGGTAAGTGCTGTTGTCGGTTCATCCAGTACCAAAATCTTCGGATTTTTTACTCTGGCACGCATAACGGACAGCATCTGCATCTGACCACCGTTTAACGGTCTGACGATTCCTCTTGGATCTAAATCCATTTTAATCGTATCTAAAACCTGCTGTGTATCTGCATACAACTTAGGATAGTCTAAAAATCCTCTTTTCCGAGGCAGATTCCCCACATACAAATTCTCTGCAATAGACAGGTCAAGCATCATATTGATTTCCTGATACACCATCTCAATACCGGCTTTCTGTGCATCCTCCACGCAGGAAAACTTCATTTTCTGACCGTCGATCAGAATATCTCCCTCATATTCTTCAGCCGAATAACTTCCTGACAAGACTTTCATCAGCGTTGATTTGCCAGCACCATTTTCTCCGCAAACACCCAGGATCTCCCCGTATTTTAAATCAATACTAACATTATCCAATGCAATTACTCCAGGAAATCGCTTTGTAACATTTCGCATTTCCAATATGGTGCCCATATCCCGCTTCATCATCTTGCACCTCCTGCTGACTTTTTCTCACGAATCAGATCCATAAAGAGTGAGATAATTAAAATTGCGCCAAATACCAAATTAGTCCAATAGGAAGATACTCTCATTAATACCAATCCATTATCAATCACAGCAAGCATTAAGCATCCCAGAAGTGTTCCAAGTGCGCCGCCAGAACCTCCGCCGAATGAAGTACCACCGATAATTACAGCTGACATCAATGTAAGTTCTTTTCCCGCACCTGCAGTAACCTGTGCGCTGCTAAAACGGGAAGCCATCAAAACACCACACAGAGCTGCAAATACAGATGTTGCAATATGAAGAATAAATCTGATTTTCCTTACATTAATGCCTGCCAGCCTGGCTGTCTCTCTATTTCCTCCAACTGCGTAAATTTCTCGTCCGAACCGGGTATATTTCAGCATAATATGTACTGCTACTGCAAGAATCAGTGCAATATAAACGGTCCAATGAATTCCTAAAAATTTATTCTGCCCAATTACCTTAAAAGCATCCGGAACACCTGTAATGTTATTGCCAGAAGTAGTAATGTTAATAAATCCATTAATTACATACTGAAGGCCCAGTCCTGCGACAAATACAGGAAGTTTTCCATCAACTACAATTACAGCTTTGACCAATCCGCAGAATGCGCCAACCACAAGGGCAAAAAGTACAGAAAGTCCAATTCCCCATCCAAAAGAAATCATTCCCCATGCTGCGCAAACCCCTCCTAAAGATGCACATGCTCCAATTGTCAAATCGTTATCTCCAGTAATCATCAAGCAGGTCAGAGGCGCTGCCATTACCAGAGAATAGCTGGTGGTACGTAAAATATCTATCAAATTATTTACTGATAAAAAAGCCGGGTTTCGCAGACTAATTGCAACCACGAGAACTACCAAAGGAATAATTACTCCTACCTCACGGCATTGAAAAAACTTTACAAGTAATGATTTTAAGCTTAAAGAATGTTCCTTACTGGTCATATGTACCTCCTCTTGCTGCTATGCTATTACTCTAACGTAACTCCTGCCTCTTCTGCAAATGCTTCTACTCCATCTGCTTCCACACATACAACACCAGCGTCATTGTCAAATGCAACTTCTTTTCCATTCATCAAATCATTGGCTGCAAGTACAGTATCGTGACCCATGATATACCATCCCTGTGTCATTGTGCAATCCAGTGCTCCCTGTTTCACGTAATTCAGGGTATCTGGTGACTGGTCAATACCAATGGTTAACAATTCAGATTCCAACCCATTCTCTTGCACATAATTTCCAATACCCAATGCAATCTGACCGCTATCTGCAATCACTACTTTGATTTCCGGATTTGTCTTTAACAACGCACTCAGCATATCTGCTGTCTTAATTGCATCATTACCTGGAATCTGGGGTTCCATAAGGGTTACATTCGGATATTCAGCAAAACGTTCAGCAAGATACTTATACTTTTCATTCATAATATCACTGCCTAATCCTGCTGCCATAAAAGCAATCGTAAATTCTTCGTCCATATTCATATTTTCAATAATATAATCTGCCTGCTTTGTTCCCATCGTGATTGGGTCTGTACCATACCAGAAATCAATGAGTTTCTCACTTGCAGAAGTATTCAAAGATACTACGATTGTACCCTGTTCTCTTGCACGTGTAAGTACATCTGCAAAGCTGTCCTCTGACAAAATAGTTGTCATCAGTACATCTGCGCCTTCTGTAATTGCAGTCTCACATAAAGTAACCATTTGTGAAATATCATTCGGAGTTGTAGGCGCTACATAAACGCCGTCCCATCCCAATTCCTCACAGGCCTCTTTAAAAGAATTCTGTGCCAGGACCCAGGCAGGACCGCCAGATTGAAGTCCCACAAAATATACCAATTTAGAATCCTCTTCAGCCTCTGACTGTTTGCTCTCGACGGTTGTTTCTGTTTTAGTACTCGTTGCTGTTTCGCTGGTTCCAGTGCTGCTGCATGCTGCTGTCCCTAATGCCACTGCACACGTTAAAAGTATTGCTGCAATTTTTTTCATTTTCATTACCCTCCGTTTTAGTGAACTACGCCTCATATTTATTTTTTAATTTAATTAAATTATAACATATCGATTTATTGTTTGCTATTGTAATATTAGACAAATTTATATATCCTTTTTGTGCTTTTGTACCAAATTTGCTCATCAAAAACTACTTATCTAACAGATGAATATGCGTATAAAAACAGGGTGGTATTCTTTGGTTTCTGAGAATACCACCCCGCTATTAATGCAGAATCTCTTTATTGACAACTATCCTTTTTCACACTGCACAAAAACCTCCCAAACATATCGCAAACAAATCCCAGCAAAATCCCCAGCAGCATGGCTGCAGCTGCTTTTACATCTCCTCCTGACGCAAAGGTCGAAAAAGAACCAATGAAAGCGCCTGGAACAAAGGCAAGAAGACGGCTGTTTCCAGCTGCGCACATAAGAAACGTAGTTAAAAACGTCATAACCAGGCCTGCTGCCTGCCCTGGCACAAGCTTTGCCGCCGCAAGAGAAAGCATGGCATAAAGAATTCCGCTTCCCACGCAGGCAAATGTCTTAGGCAAATTTTCCACACCTTTCCAGGGCGCTGCAAAATATGCCGTACATCCTGCAAAACCAGCCCATCCCGGAAGTCCAAAAAACGTGGCTGCCACCATCCAGAGTGTGCACAAAACAGCTGTCGCAAACGCAGATTTATAAGTATCTCTGCAATGTCCGGAGGCATCTTTCATATCATCACACTTTCTTGTCCTGCGGACTTCCTTTTCTTCCTGGTTTTAAAACAATCTCTCCTTTGGAAATTGCATGAATCGGGCATACCAGTGCACAAAGATGGCATCCTACGCACTTATCTGTATTGCAGTCAGGCTTACGGGTCTTTTCGTTCCATTCCATGGCCTGATGTGCACCGTCATAACAGGAAATATAGCACCGGCCGCATCCAATACACTGTTCCTCATCAATTCTGGGATAGACGATGTAATCTCTGTCCAGATTTTCTGCCGGGATAATATTCTGGTTTGCCAGTCCCACCAGCTGGCTTAAATGTTCCACTCCCTGTTCTTCCATGTAATGCATAAGGCCATTTTTCATGTCCTCTACAATCCGGTAGCCGTACTGCATAATCGCAGTGGTAACCTGCAGGGTAGAAGCTCCCAGAAGAATAAACTCTGCTGCATCTTCCCATGTCTCGATTCCGCCGATTCCGGAAATTGGGAGATCCTCCAGGCCTTCTGCCGTTCTAAGCTGCTGAAGGAACCGAAGGGCAATGGGCTTTACTGCTTTTCCGGAATATCCAGAAATAGAAGATTTTCCATTAATAATCGGCATACCAATCTTCCGGTCCAGATCCACGTCCGTAATGGATTTTACTGTATTTATCGCAGAAATGCCGTCTGCTCCACCTTCCAGACAGGCTTTTGCGACTCCAACCATGTCGGTAATATTCGGCGTCATTTTTGCCAGAACTGGAAGAGAAGAACCTCTCTTTACTGCTGCGCAGTATTTCCGGCACAGTTCTGGATTGGTTCCTACATCAGAACCCATATCATGGGACGTCATTTGCGGACAGGACAAATTCATTTCTATCATATCCGCACCGGCTTCTGTTACAAGGCGCGCTAATTCTACCCAGTCTTCCTCATTGGTTCCCATAATGGATGCAATCAAAACCTTATCCGGATATTCTTCTTTCAGACGCTTTACATCCGCCAGGTTTTCTTCCAGAGGGTGTTCTGCTATCTGTTCCATATTCTTAAAGCCGACAAACGGCGTTCCTTCTTTTGTAAGCGCTGCAAATCGCGGAGAAACCTCGTCAATCAGGAAATGCTTCGGACCAATGGTCTTAAACACAACGCCGCCCCATCCGGTATCATATGCTTTCTTGCACATATCGTAACAGTTTCCTACCGGAGATGAAGATAAACAAAATGGATTTTCAAAATGAACTCCCAAAAAATCAATGGACAGATCCTTGTTAATCATAAACGGCTCCCCCTTTCCTGCAAGCTCTTGTCAATGATCTGCGCAGCTTCTTTTCCTTTTCTCACAGCCCAGACAACCGTCTTATCTCCCAGAGCCAGATCTCCTGTTACAAATACTTTGGGATCTGCAGTCTCATATCCTTCTGCCTCTCCTTCTTTTTCCTTTCGTTCCAGGCCAAGACCGGCAAGATCCGGCTTCTGGCCAACTGCCAGAATAATCTTATCCGCAGTAAGCGTAAGCTCTGCATCCATATGGCGGTGCTTAAAGGTTACCGTCTGTTTGTCTGCATGTTCCGGAACATAGCCGTCAATAATAGTAACCCCTGCTTTTCTCGCTCCTTCCAGTTCTTTTTCAGAAGCCAGAAACTCACACAATTCTTCGTACGCTACGTCGGTTACCCGCTTTGTGCCAAGGCGCTTTAAGGTGGTGGCCGCATCCATGGCTACATCTCCTCCGCCAATTACCAGAGCATGATCCGGCGTCTCTTCGTTTCCTCCGTTTTCTTTTACTCTTGCTAAAAATTCAACTGCAGTCTCAGCATATTCGTTTCCTTCAAACATAGGAAGCATTTTTCCAGCACTAAACCCAACTGCTGCTAAAACTGCATCATATGTATCTTTTAATTCCTCTATGGTACGATCCCTTCCTATGCAGACCTTGCAGTAAAACTTTGCGCCCAGTTTTTCAATCCGCTCTATTTCCCGATCCACAACTGCATTTGGCAGCCGGTATTCCGGAATTCCATATCGCAGATAGCCGCCAGCTTTCTCTGCTTTTTCAAAAATATCGACTTCGTATCCAAGTTCCAGCAAGGACGCTGCTGCCTGAAGTCCAGACGGGCCGCTTCCGATTATGGCAATCTTCTTTCCGTTCTTTTCGCCCTTTTTCAGGATTTCCATTCCGACTGTATGTTCAAAATCTGTTACAAACCGCTGGATTCCGCCAATATCAATCGGGCGGTCAATTCCGCATCTGGAGCAGGCCTGCTGACAGTAACGCTCGGTCGGACAAACCCTTGCGCAGATGCCGCCAATCGCATTATTTTCCCGAATCGTCTCGGCTGCTCCCTTTAAATTGCGAAAACGCACGCTCCGAATAAATTTTGCAGGATCGGTTCCCGCAGGACATGCCGCAGAACATGGTGCATCCAAGCAGAGCAAACATCTCTGTGCCTCCTCCATGACCGTATCCATGGTGTAAAACGGTCCTACCTCGTCTGAATATGTTCTGGTCATTCTTGTCTCCTTTCTTCAACTGCTGTTGAATAGCTTACGGCGGAACCCTGCAGGTGTTCCGCCGCCTTCCCAAAGACGTCTTCTGTTTACGTTTTAAGCATACTCCTTTCCGGACGATATATCAATAGCTAAAAATTAACTTTTTGTAAAATTTTTATAACTTTTTCTCGTCACATTTTAAATTATATGTATATTCTGCACTAAATATTCCAGTGGCTTTACCGCTTATAAAACAGGTATTTTTTGTATCAAATGATTCTTTAAGGAATCCACGATTTTTTTATCCATATTTTTTTCTTCCATTAAATATGTTCTGCCTAAATACTGATACTTCATCACGCCAAATGCGTGGTACGGAAGAAGTTCATATATAACCTTTGCCTCTCCTCTGTTTTCAGCAATAAAATCAATAATCTTCTGAATCTCCTCCGGCGTGTCGTTAAATCCAGGAATTACCGGTGTCCGGACTATAATGGGTTTTTCCGGAAATGTTTTGCAGAGTATTTGGAAATTCTCTTTTGGAAGTTCATTTCCCACTCCCGTAAACTGCCTGTGTTTTTCTGTGTCCATAGACTTTAAATCGTAGTGGATCACGTCCAGACGGCGAAACACCGGTTCTGCCTGTTTCCAGGAAACGCATCCTGTCGTCTCTATGGCGCTGGTCAGGCCGCTTTTTCTGGCCTGATCTAACAGTTCTGCGGCAAATTCTGCCTGCAAAAGAGGTTCCCCGCCGCTTAACGTCAGGCCGCCCCCACTTCTGCTGTAGAATCCGTCGTCTTTCAAGACTTCCTCCAGCACTTCTTCCGGGGTCATCCATCTTCCTGTCCGCTCAATGGCCTTAGAAGGGCAGACCTCTGCGCAGTCCGTACAGTCTCCGCAAAGCTCTCTTAAAAAAACCGGACGGCCATCTTCCATTTGAATCGCCTGTTTTTTGCATCCTTCTTTACACAGACCGCACTCATTTTCTCCAATGCACCGGTCTTCCCTGAAAAAGAACTGGGGATTTTTATGGATTCCTTCCGGATTGGAACACCAGCGGCAGGCCAGGGGACAGCCCTTTAAAAATACAATACTCCGGATTCCCGGCCCGTCGTGAACGCTGAATTTTTGAATGTTAAAAACCATTCCTTCCATTTTGTCCCTCCAGTCTTATAAGATGCCAATCAGTCTCCAGTAAGGCAGAGCCACCAGCATGGTAAAGGCAATTAGCAGCAGCGATTTTGTCAGATACACTTTGACGAAATCCTTCATCTCAATTAAGTTGTAGGAATAGCCGAATTTGTAGGCAATGTATTCATATGGAAATACAATCAAATTCGTAGAAATGCTGATGGTGTACCACACCGGAAGCGGATTGATGCCAAGTTCTACTGCAATCTGGGTAAGGGGAGCTGTAAAGACTGCCAATACTGCCAGAGGCGGCATAATAAACAGGCCGAAAAATCCCATCAGCAGGATAATCAGGAAAAATCCACTGACACCCATCTGTGCTAGAAACGGGGTCAGCATCGCGCTGATCATGTCGCTCATTCCTACCGCTACGCCTGCGCTTCCTATGCTCATACAGGCGGCCACAAAAAATACCATGCTGTAGTTGGCTTTCCGGATATCTTCCTGGGTTGCAAATCCGATTCCAGGGAAATACATGATACAGCATACCAGAACAAAGCACCAAGCCATCTGGATGTGATGCAGGTTTGTGGTCATAATCAATGCAATCAACAAAACAGTTACTGCTACCGCCCTCTTCTGATCGCCTGTCATCGGCCCAAGAGAACGATATTTTTCTTTAAAATATTCCCGGGACTGCATCTTTCCTTCTGGTTTTAACAGCCGGTATGCCACGACTGCTGCAATTACCAGCCAGATTAAAAATACTGCATTATCCCTCAGATAAATAAAGAAGCTCATATTTCCCATAGAAACACTGCTCTGGGTTCCGGCAATTAAATACAAATAGGGATTCAGGAAAAATTTAATGGTCGTATAGGTTCCCAGATAGGTGTATACCAGCAAAAGGGCCGTCTCTTTGGACTTTTTCCATCCCATTGCCTGACAGACGCCAAGGACGAAGAAAAACAGAGGCACATGAGCGTTTCCTCCCGGAAGGGCCAGAGACAGTATCAGACCCAGTCCCAGAATCAGGATTGCCAGACGCTTAAATCCGCCGCCAAGCCGGACAATGGACGCATAGGCGATCCGTTCTAACAATCCGGTACGGGTCAGGGCATTGGCAATAATAAAGACTGCCAGAAACATCCATGGTGTCGGCTGGGACCAGCCATGAAATACCACTTCTGCCGGAGCTACTTCAAACAGGACGTATCCCACCGGAAGAAGAATACAAGGAATCATAGTCGGCATCAGATCAAATGCAATCAGCATAATGCAAAATACCGTAATTGCCAGAAATTCTTTTAATGGAAGCGTGTACACCTCGCTGACCGGTATCAGCAGTGTTATCGCCGTAAGGATCAGGACTGCCGCCCATTTCAATATCTGTCTGCCCTGTTCCGATTTTAAGGTTGCCTTAACATTCATCCCAAACTACCTCCCCAACTAGAAATTTCTCGTTTCCTGGTTGAAAAAACCAGGATTTCGTTATAAAATAGACAATATTATGATAAAAAAGGAGCAGCCCCTATGCGTCTTGAACAATTTGAATCTCTTATCGAAATTGCAAATTCCAATTCCATCAGCATTGCTGCACAAAATTTATATATCAGCCAGCCTGCTTTAAGCCGTTCCATCAAAGGGCTGGAGGACGAACTGGGCGTCCCTCTTCTTTCCCGCACCGTAGACGGCGTCCGGCTGACACCGGAAGGAGAAGCCCTGATTCCCTATATGCAGACTGTTATGGCTGACCTTTATTCTTTAAAGCAAAAGGCCCGTCAGCTCAAATCCTCTCCTGACCAGGAAGCCTTGTCCGGAACCTTTCAGCTTTATACTATTCCGGTTATTGCAGATTCCATCCTGCCTCTTCTGTTAGAAGAATGCAGCCACCGGTTTCCAGCCATGAAAGTCCATACTTCGATGCTCAGTATGAGCAAGCTTCCGGATCTGATTATCCCAGAGGACGCAGACCTGATTCTGGGCATTAATATTTCCGGGCTTTTGGATTCCAGCATCCAGAAAAGCGGTCTTTTCATGGAGCCTTTATTTACCGGCAATTCCTATCTGGT
>CAJMQQ010000020.1 GCA_905215625.1 uncultured bacterium | reverse complement strand
CGACTGGCGGAAGAATGCGGGAGTCCGTTATCTCAGACGCGTTAGAGGCGGTAATCGGCGCGATTTATCTGGATGGTGGTCTTGCTAATGCAAAAGAGTTTATTGACCGTTTTGTACTGAATGATATGGAGCATAAACAGCTCTTTTATGATAGCAAGACTATCCTGCAGGAATTGGTGCAGAGCATGGGAGAGGAACTTCTTTCGTATGAGATTTTAAAAGAGGAAGGACCCGATCACAACAAAGTATTTGAAGTAAGGGCTATGCTGGGAAGCAGGGAGATTGGCAGGGGTTCCGGAAGAACCAAAAAGGCAGCCGAGCAGACGGCTGCGTATAAGGCGATTCTGACCTTAAAAGGCAAATCAGAAGCTTCTTTGCAGGCAGGTGACGTATGTATTTAAAAAGTATTGAAATTCAGGGCTTTAAGTCCTTTGCCAACAAAATTGTCTTTGAATTTCATAATGGGATTACCGGCATTGTAGGCCCCAATGGATCCGGAAAAAGCAATGTTGCCGATGCAGTCCGCTGGGTGTTAGGCGAACAGAGGGTTAAGCAGCTTCGGGGCGCTTCCATGCAGGATGTTATTTTTTCCGGAACCGAGCTTCGAAAGCCTCAGGGATTTGCCTATGTGGCCATTACCCTGGACAACGGAGATCATAAACTGGCCATTGAGTATGACGAGGTAACGGTTTCCAGACGGCTGTACCGTTCCGGTGAAAGCGAATACCGGATTAACGGAAGTCCATGCCGGTTAAAAGACATCAATGAACTGTTTTATGATACTGGTATTGGAAAAGAAGGATATTCCATTATCGGACAGGGTCAGATTGATAAGATTTTAAGCGGAAAGCCGGAAGAACGCAGGGAGCTGTTTGACGAGGCGGCAGGCATTGTAAAGTTTAAGCGCAGAAAAGCCATTGCCCAGAAAAAACTGGAAGATGAGCGCCAGAGCCTGGTCAGGGTCAACGATATTTTAAGCGAACTGGAAAAACAGGTCGGCCCATTAGAGAAGCAGTCCCAGGCGGCAAGGGAATATCTGCGGTTAAAAGAAAATTTAAAACATCTGGACGCTAATCTCTTTCTGGCAGAGACCAGTTCGTTAAAAGGCCAGATAGAATCGGTTTCGAAAAATGAAGCCATTGTATCTCAGGATCTGGAGAGGGTCCAGAAAGAGGCGGAAACCATCCGCAGCGAATATGACACGTTAGATGCAGCCTTGACGGTTCTGGATGAAAAAGTAACCGCCGGCCGCAGCGCCCAGGCTCAGGAAATCTTAAAACGGGGAAATCTGGAAGGCCAGATCAACGTTTTAAAAGAGCAGATTAATACGGAGCGGATGAATGCAGAGCACATCCGTCACCGGATGGAATCCATAAAAGCAGAAATTGCCCAGAGAGAAGGGGAGATTTCCGGTTATGAGACAGAAAAAGAAGCGCTGTCAGTCCAGGTTTCCAAAGTCTTAGAACGGCAGAAAGAGGCTGAGCTGTCCTTAATGGAAGAAGACATTCTGATTGGGGACACCGAAGGGGCATTAGAGCAGCTGAAACAGTCTGTTATTGACACCTTAAATGAAAAGGCTTCCGTAAATGCCAAAGATCAGCGATATGAGGCAATGCTGGAGCAGGTCAATATGCGGAAGGCAGAGGTCAGCCAGAAGCTGTTAAAAAGCAAAAGCGACGAGTCAGTCCAGGACGAACAGATTGCAGAAAAGCAGACAGAGCTGGATGAGATTACAGAAAAAATCCAGGCCGTCCTTTTAAAGGAAACCGAACTGGAAGAACAGGTTCAGACGGCTTCGGCAGAGGGAAAGAGGCTGAACCGTCTGTTATCTGAGCATCAGCAGACCTACCACAGAACCAATACCAAGCTGGAATCGCTGCGCAACCTGGCAGAGCGTTACGAAGGATACGGCCAGAGCATCCGCAGGGTAATGGAAGTAAAAGACAGGGTGCGGGGGATCCATGGCGTTGTTGCGGATCTGATTACCGCGGAAAAGAAATACGAAGTAGCAATTGAGACGGCCCTTGGGGGAAGTATCCAGAACATTGTTACGGACTCAGAAGAGACGGCAAAGACCCTGATTGAGTATTTAAAGAAAAATAAATTCGGACGGGCCACCTTCCTTCCTCTTACCAGTATCGGAAACCGCAGTACCTTTAACCAGGACAGGGCCCTGACGGAAAAAGGCGTGCTGGGATTGGCAAACCAATTGGTCAAGGCCGATAAACAGTATGAAGGACTGTTAAAATACCTGTTGGGACGGGTTGTGGTTGTGGACACTATTGATAACGCCATTGCCCTTTCCAGAAAATACCAGTATTCCCTGAGAATCGTAACCTTGGAAGGCGAGCTTTTAAACGCCGGAGGTTCCATGACCGGCGGCGCCTTTAAAAATACCAGTAATCTTCTGGGAAGAAAGCGGGAGATTGAAGAACTGGAACATTCTTGTAAAACGGTTCTGGAAGAAATCGACAAGGCGAATGAAAACCTGGTATTTCAGGAAGAACTGTTAAAGGGCCTGAATGAAGAATTAGAAGAAAACAGGAAAAACAAGCAGTCTCTTTATCTGGATCAGAATACCATCCGCCTTGGAATCCGCCAGTTAGAAGCAAAGAAAACAGAAATTGCAGAATCGGCTTCCGATATGGTTACCGAACATCGGCAGTTGGAGGAGCAGGTAAGGGAAATTACTAGCAGCCGGATGCGGTTAATGGAAGAGACCAGCCGGTTAGAAGCCCAGGGCGAGAAAAACCAGGAAGAGATTCAGAATCTTTCCGGCGTTCTGGAAACTTACCGGCAGAAGCGGGAGATTCTGGCAAAGGATCTGTCGGCTGTCCAGATGGAGACGGCAGGACTTCAGCAGAAAGACAATTTCTTAAAAGAAAACATCCGACGGGTGCAGGAAGAAATCCGAAAGGTAAAAGAAGAACTGTCCGGCCTTACAGAAGGAAGCGGAGAAAGCGGCCTGGTCATTCAGGGAAAAGAAGAAGAAATTGCCAGAATTGAAAAAGAAATGAAGGATGGGGAACAGCTTTTAGAAACCCTGAAAGAAGAAATCCTGTCTTTATCCCAGGAAAAAGAAGAGACTGCCAGACGGCAGAAGGGATTTTTTGACAAGAGGGAAGAACTGTCCAGACAGGTATCCGGACTGGATAAAGACCTGTTCCGCCTTCAGGGGCAGAAAGAAAAACTGGAAGAACGGATGGAATCCTGTGCAGCTTATATGTGGAATGAGTATGAGCTGACTTATACCACAGCAGAAGAACTGCGGGATGAAAACCAGACGTCCATACCGGAGATGAAGAAAGACATCGAGGGAATGAAAGCCCAGATAAAAGGACTTGGAAATGTCAACGTCAACGCCATTGAGGACTACAAAGAGGTGTCAGAACGGTATGAATTTTTGAAAACCCAGCACGACGATCTGGTGACTGCAGAACAGACCCTGATTCAGATTATCGAGGAACTGGATACGGGAATGAGGCGGCAGTTTGAAGAGCAGTTTGCATTGATCCGCAAAGAATTCGACAAGGTGTTTAAGGAACTGTTCGGAGGCGGAAGAGGCACGCTGGAACTGATGGAAGGAGAAGACATCCTGGAAGCAGGCATCCAGATTATTTCCCAGCCGCCAGGCAAAAAACTGCAGAATATGATGCAGCTTTCCGGCGGGGAAAAGGCCCTGACAGCCATTGCGCTTTTGTTTGCAATCCAGAACTTAAAGCCGTCCCCCTTCTGTCTTCTGGATGAGATTGAGGCGGCCTTAGACGATTCCAACGTAGACCGGTTTGCCGGCTACCTTCATAAGTTGACGGCCAACACCCAGTTTATTGTAATTACCCACCGGCGCGGCACCATGGTGTCTGCAGACCGGCTTTACGGCATTACTATGCAGGAGAAGGGAGTTTCCGCCCTGGTTTCTGTTAATTTAATCGAAGCAGATTTAGAAAATTAAGGAGTATGAGTATGGCAAAAGGATTTTTCAGCCGTCTGGTAGAAGGTCTTACCAAGACAAGAGACAACATTGTATCTGGCATTGACTCGATTTTCAGCGGGTTTTCTGCCATTGACGACGATTTCTATGAGGAAATCGAAGAAACCCTGATTATGGGAGATTTGGGCATCCAGACCACGATGGCCATTGTAGAAGATCTGCGGCACAAGGTAAAAGAGCAGCATATCAAAGAGCCGGCCCAGTGCAAGCAGCTTTTAATCGACAGCATCAAAGCCCAGATGGATCTGGGAGAAAACGCCTATGAGTTTGAAAACCGCAAATCCGTTGTGCTGGTCATTGGCGTCAACGGGGTGGGAAAGACCACTTCGGTTGGAAAATTGGCCGGACAGTTAAAAGATTCCGGCAAAAAGGTAATGTTGGCCGCAGCCGATACCTTCCGGGCGGCTGCCATTGAGCAGCTTACGGAGTGGGCAAACCGGGCGGGAGTGGAAATCATTGCCCAGAAAGAAGGATCCGATCCGGCGGCAGTTATTTATGACGCAGTGGCAGCCGCTAAATCCCGCCATGCAGACGTGCTGATCTGCGATACGGCAGGACGCCTTCACAACAAGAAAAACCTGATGGAAGAGTTAAAAAAGATTAACCGGATTATTGACAAAGAGTATCCGGACGCTTACCGGGAGACCCTGGTGGTGTTAGACGGAACCACCGGCCAGAACGCCATGGCCCAGGCCAGACAATTTATGGAAGTGGCAGACATTACGGGAATCATTTTGACCAAGCTGGACGGAACGGCCAAAGGCGGAATTGCCGTAGCGATCCAGTCTGAACTGGGACTTCCAGTGAAATACATCGGGGTAGGCGAGCACATTGACGATCTCCAGAAATTTAATGCGGATGATTTTGTAAACGCCTTATTTAACGTTTCAGACAAAAATTAGGACAGGAAAAGAAGGGGAGAAACCATTATGGAAAAATTAACATTAGAGGCATTTGAAGAAGCATCTGAAATCGTAAGCCAGGTAACCCAGGAAACCAAGCTGGTCTACAGTGAGTATTTTTCCAACCAAACCGGCAACAAGGTATATTTAAAGCCGGAAAATATGCAGTACACCGGCGCTTATAAGGTTCGCGGAGCTTATTATAAGATCAGCACCTTGTCAGAGGAAGAAAAGGCAAGAGGATTGGTGACGGCTTCCGCAGGCAACCACGCCCAGGGCGTTGCCTATGCGGCAAAGCTGGCAGGTATTAAGGCTACTATCGTCATGCCGACTACCACCCCGCTGATTAAGATTAACCACACCAAGAGCTACGGCGCAGAAGTGGTGTTAGAGGGCAATGTATTTGACGAATCCTGCAGTTATGCCTACGAACTGGTAGAAAAGACCGGCGGTACCTTTGTACACCCCTTTAATGATTTGGCAGTCGCAACCGGACAGGGAACCATTGCTATGGAGATCATCAAAGAGCTTCCTACTGTTGATTACATCCTGGTTCCTATCGGCGGCGGCGGACTGTGTACCGGCGTTTCCACTCTGGCCAAAATGCTGAATCCAAAGATTAAGGTAATTGGAGTAGAGCCGGCAGGAGCTGCCTGCATGAAAGCCTCCTTAGAAGCCGGACACGTGGTAGGACTTCCTTCTGTCAATACCATTGCAGACGGTACGGCAGTAAAGACTCCGGGAGACCTTTTATTCCCCTATATAAAAGAAAACGTAGACGACATCATTACCATTGACGACAGTGAACTGATTGTGGCATTTCTGGATATGGTAGAAAACCACAAGATGATCGTAGAAAATTCCGGTCTTTTAACTGTAGCTGCCTTAAAGCATTTAAATGTCCAGAAGAAAAAGATTGTTTCTATTTTAAGCGGCGGCAATATGGACGTGATTACCATGGCGTCTATTGTTCAGCACGGCTTGATTTTAAGGGATCGGGTATTTACCGCATCGGTTCTTCTGCCGGATAAGCCAGGCGAGCTGGCAAAAGTCTCTTCCCTTCTTGCTGAACAGCAGGCCAATGTTATCAAGCTGGAGCACAACCAGTTTGTCAGCATCAACCGCAATGCGGCAGTAGAGCTTCGCATCACCATGGAAGCGTTTGGAACTGCCCATAAACAGGCGATTTTACAGGCGTTAAATGAAAAGGGATACCGGCCAAGGCTGGTAAAAGGAAAAGGCACCTATAATGAGTGATAAACAAACGCCGCTGGCGTCAAATATTTTTTATTTTATAAAATGGACCTTGATTTCCTGCCTGATGGGCAGTGTGGGAGGAGTAGTGGGCGCTGCTTTTTCCCACTCCGTCGGCTGGGCGGGAAGTTTCCGGCAGACCCACCCCTGGACGCTGTACCTGATGCCGTTTGCAGGCCTTCTGATAGTCGGCCTATATCAGCTGGCAAAAGAAGGGGACAACAAAGGAACCAATGATGTATTGACTGCGGTTTCCTCTACAACCGATTTGAGCCCTGCAACCGCCCCTCTGATTTTTGTGGGAACGGTTCTCACCCATCTGGTCGGAGGTTCTTCCGGAAGAGAGGGCGCAGCCTTACAGATTGGTGGAAGTATGGGAAATCTGCTGGGAAAGGTTATGAAACTGGATGAAAAAGACCGGAAAATCGTAGTGATGTGCGGAATGAGCGCCTTATTTGGAGCATTGTTCGGAACTCCCATTGCTGCGGCAATTTTCTCAATGGAAGTGATCAGCGTAGGTGTTTTATACTATGCGGCATTAGTTCCCTGTCTGTTTTCATCTCTTATTGGCGCGGGAATTTCCATTTCCCTTGGAACAAAACCAGAGGCCTTTACCATTCTGGAAGTTCCTGCTTTTACGGGAACCTCAGCATTATTTATTGTATTTCTGGGGATTTTGTGCGCCCTGGTCAGCATTCTTTTGTGCATCGTCCTTCATGGAACCCAGCATTTATACCAGAAATATCTGAAAAATCCGTATATCCGGATTGCAGCAGCCAGCGTTATTTTTATCGGGCTTACAAAACTTCTGGGAACCAGTGAATATCTGGGAAGCGGTACAGCGATTATTGAACGGGCTATGGAAGGGCAGGCAGGCTGGGAAACCTTTCTTTTGAAAATGGTGTTTACCGCCATTGTACTGGGCGCAGGATTTAAGGGTGGTGAAATCGTGCCGACTATGTCGATAGGCGCTTCTTTTGGATGTGTTGTGGGAATTGCAGCAGGATTTGCTCCATCTTTATGTGCAGCCTGCGGTCTGGCAGCCCTGTTTGTAGGCGTAACCAACTGTCCGGTTTCGGCTCTGATGATAGCGTTAGAATTGTTTGGATATGACGCCATGCCGTATTTTGCTGTGATTGTAGCAGTATCCTTTACCCTGTCCGGATATTATGGGCTTTACAGCAGCCAGAAGTTTGTGTATTCGAAGACCCGGACAGAGTTTATTAACCGGAAGGCCAATTAAGGATTAGTCCAATCTGTGGCCGCAGTGAGGACAGGAAGAAACCTGATGTCTTCCCTCTTTCCAGGGCAGACGCTTTTTGCAGGAAGGACAGCGCCAAAACAGCGCTACAAATCCGTAAGCCAGGCCGATTAATGCCATGCCCATAGCGCCGACGCCCATAACGGTCATAAGCTCGGTGCATAAGATTGCAATAAACAGAATAATCAGACCGGCAAAGAGAAACAGATTATGGACAAAGAAACAGACTTTTTTCGGTAAGTGCATATGAAAGACCTCCTTTTGAAAATTCATAGAGTTTATCATAGCACATTTGTTACATAAAATAAAGGAGACAAGTAAAATGATACTTGCAAGCGACTACGATGGAACACTCCATGTGGATGAAGAACAGACCCTTAGAAATCTGGAAGCAGTAGCAGAATGGAGAAAAAAAGGCCATCAGTTTGGACTGGTAACCGGACGTTCTTACGAAATGGCGCTGCTTCCCATACATGAATACCACCTGCCCCTGGATTTTTTAATCTGCAACAATGGGGCGGCGATTTACCGGTTGGACGGCGCTGTGATTGAGCACAGCCCGATGAGTAAAAACGCGGTAAAAGAGTTTTTTAGGCTTCCTGAGGTAAACGATCTTCCCAGAATTTTTGCGATTTCTTCTCAGGGGACTTTTACAGTACGCATGAAGGAGCCGGCGATTTTTGGAATTCAGTTGAAAGCGCCCCACATTTCCCTGGAAGAGCTGTTTCAGATGGAAACGGTCTGGCAGTTCAGCTTAGGCTGTGGGGATGAAGAAAGCGCGGCGGCCTGCGCAGCGGAAATCAACCAGCAGATGGGAGAAGAGCTGACCGCATATTACAATCAGAAAAGCATTGATGTTGTCAGGGCTGGAATCAGCAAAAGCGTTGGAATCAGCCGGTATCTGGAACTGGAAGGAAGAAAAGGAGAGCCTTTATTTGTTGTAGGAGACGGAGGAAACGACGTGGATATGATCCGCGACTTTAACGGCTATACCATTACAAGGGGCTGCGAAGCGGCAAAGCAGGCAGCTTCCAGAATTTTTAACAGCGTGGAAGAACTGATTTTTCATGCTCTTGCAGAAGAAGGGGAATAAGTCCCTTCTTTTTTACTTAAATAATTAGTTTTCTAACTATTGATTTTTGGCGGGAACTGTGATACAATATGCACAAAAGGAAAGCAAAAATTAAAGGAGGGTATTGTTATGTTGACTACATTTAAAGCAACAGCGAAAAAACTTCCGGAGGGACTTCAGGTTTCCACGGATTCCAGGGGATTTAAAATTATGATGGACGAGCCGGAAGATTTGGGAGGAACCAATGCGGCGATGAATCCGGTAGAAGCGCTGCTGTGTGCACTGGGCGCCTGCCAGAGTATTGTAGCATCTGCATTTGCAGAAGCACAGGGATTCCATTTTGACGAACTCCACATTGATCTGGAAGGCGACTTGGATCCAGATGGATTTATGGGACTGGCAGACGATGTGCGAAACGGTTTCCAGGAGATTCGCTATACCATTCATTTTAAGACAGACGAAACCCAGGAAGCAGCAGAAGCATTTGCAGACTTTATCGAGAAGACTTGTCCGGTAGGAGACTGCCTGGTAAATGGAGTGAAACTGGTAAGAACAGGAGTTGTCAGAGAATAGAAACATGATCGGAATCATGTGCCAGAAGGATAAATGGCGCAGGCTGAGGGAGGACGGTTGCTGGGGGCAATAGTCCTCCTTTCTAAGTAGAAGTAGAAAGGGGAAGGAAAAATGGAAATAAGAATGTCTGTGTTCCCAGGCAGTAAGCCGGGAATTGCGGGAAAGATACAGGTGGCAGAAGGAACAGAAGTAGAAAAAGGAACGCTGCTGGCCCAGGTAGAGACAGGAAAAGGAAACCGTCCTGTAAAAGCTCCGGAAGACGGAGTGATTCGGAAAATCCTGTTTTCTGAGGGAGATGAAATAAAGCCAAAACAGCTTTTATTTGAATTGGAAGAACGGGAAGAAAAAACGGCTGCAAAAGAAGCGGCGCCGGAAAGGGAAGAACCGGCAGAAGAGAAGACCGCAGATATTCTCATTATCGGAGGAGGCCCAGGAGGATATGTGGCGGCGATTTATGCGGCAAAGAGAGGAAAGAGCGTGATTCTGGCAGAGCGGGAAGCATTAGGCGGAACCTGCTTAAATGCAGGGTTTATTCCGACAAAAGCTTTGGTACGTTCCGCAGAAGTCTGTCACGAGATTGCAGGCGCGGCAGAGTTTGGAATCCAGGCAGAAAAACCCTGCGTGGATATGAAACGGGTCATTGCCCGGAAAGACGAAGTGAAAAAGAAGCTGCTTCACGGAATCCAAAGTTTAATGGACAGCAACCAGATTCAGGTTCTGGAAGGAACAGCAGAATTTTTATCAGAAACCCAGGCAGAGATTCGGGGAAAGAAGCGTTATCTTGTGAAGGCGAAAGATATTATCGTTGCAACCGGATCGAAAACGTCAAAAATCCCGATTCCAGGAATGGATCTTCCAATGGTAATGAACAGTACCCAAGCCCTTGATTTAAAAGAACTGCCCCAGTCCGTTACGATTATTGGAGGCGGAGTCATTGGTATGGAATTTGCCTTTATTTATGCCTATCTTGGGGCAAAAGTCCATGTGGTGGAATTTATGGACCGTCTGCTGACAATGGTAGACAAAGAGGCGTCCGAAGCCATTGAGGAAGAAGCCAAAAAGGCAGGAATCCAGATTCATACGAAAACGAAGGTAAAAGAGATTAAAAAGACTACGGATAATCAGGCCGCTGTGGTCTGCGAGGGACAGAACGGAGAAAGCCTGATAGTCAGTGAAAAAGTCTTGGCAGCTATTGGAAGAGAGCCGGATATGGATGGCCTTGGCTGGGAAAAAGCAGGCTTGGAGTTAAATGAGCGGGGCAGAGGCTTAAAAGCAGACAGCCATATGCGTACCAATAAAGAACACATTTATGCCATCGGAGATGTTACCAATATTATGCAGTTAGCCCACGTTGCTTCCCATCAGGGAATTGTAGCAGTAAAAAACATTCTGGGCGAAGCAGAAGAAATGGACTATACGGCAGTTCCAAACGTTATTTTTACAGCTCCGGAGATTGCAAGTACAGGTCTGACGGAAGAGGCCTGCCAGTCCAGACAGATTGCTTATAAAGTCAGCCGGTTTTCCTACGAAGGAAATGGAAAGGCTCTGGCGTTAGGCCGTCCTCAGGGATTTATTAAGCTGATAGGAGAAAAAGAGACGGGAAGAATCCTGGGATGCACCATTATGGGAGCAGACGCCTCCGCACTGATTTCTACGGTAACCCTGGCGATAAAGAACCATGTGACCGCAGACCAGATTGCAGAAACCATTTTTGCCCATCCTACAACCGGCGAAGTGATCCATGAAGCGGCTATGGGCCTTGGCATAGGAGCGCTGCATCAGTAATGAACCAGATCCTATACTCCAATCAGACGAACCCTTATTATAATGTAGCATTAGAATATACCCTGATGAAGAAAAATCCCAGGGGAATCACCCTTTTTCTGTGGAAGAATTGCCCAAGCGTTTTTGTTGGGCGCAACCAGAACTTGTATATGGAATGCAGCCTGGCCTATTTAAAAGAAGCATCCATTCTGCCAGTCCGCCGCCTTTCCGGCGGCGGCGCTGTCTTTCAGGATGAGGGAAATTTGAATTTTACATTTCTCTGCGGGGCAGAGGATGTAAAAATGGAACAGTTCCCTGAAATGATTCAGAAAACGGTAGAGACTATGGGGATTTCCTGCAAGTTTACAGGTCGTAATGACCTTTTATACAATGGAAAAAAGTTTTCCGGACACGCCTATTATGAAGAAGACGGAAGGCTTTTTTACCATGGAACCATGTTATGCAGCACGAATCTGGAAATGATGGAAAAAGCTCTGACTCCGTCGGCGGCAAAATTGGAATCCAAGGGGATTTCTTCGGTAAAAAGCAGGGTAATGAATCTGTCAGAAGTCATACCGGAACTGACGATCCGCAAGGTGGCAGAACAATTGGCAGACCAGTTTATTCAAACGTTTGGCAGGACAGAACAAACCAGGATACGTTCTGCAGAAGAAGCAGGAATCGTGGTACCAAGAGAAGAAATCCTGAAACTTCAGAGTCCGGAATGGCTTTACGGCCAGTCACCCGACTGGAGCGTACAGCTGGAACGCCATTTTCCGGAAGGACTGGTATCTGCACTGGTTTCCGTAAAAGACGGGCGGATTGCGGACATCCGGATTTATACAGACTGCTTAAAACCAGTGGACTGGCAGAAGTGTGAACGGCGGCTGGCCGGACGGTGGTATGATGAAGATGAAGTATTTGACGAGCTGGGAAGATACGTGTTATCATAAAGCCAATCAGCGTCTGGGAAAAGGGGCCGGACGCGGTGAGGAGGAATAAGCGTGTTTGATTTAAATGACTGTATGGCCTTTGTAACCAGCCGATCCGGTAAGATTTTTGCGGCAGCGATGGAAAAACGGCTGAATCAATATCATATGACAAGAACCCAGTGGATTGCCATGTATTATATTTTAAGCAAAGGGCCTCTGACCCAGAAACAGCTGGCAGAACAGATGGTATTAAAAGAACCAAGCATTGTGCCGGTGCTTCAGAAGTTAGAGGCAGAAGGCCATCTGATAAGAGAGTCGTCTAAGGAAGACCGACGGGTAAAATACCTGGAATTATCGGAATCCGGAAAAGACCTGTGCTTAAATCTTCTGCCAGTAGTGGAACAATTTAAAGCGGATACTACGGCAGGAATCGGAGAAGAAACGCTGCAGCTCGTAAAAGAAGCACTGGAAAAAATGACGGAGAACGCCATGAGCCAGCTTTAAAAAAGGCCTTTACAACCGGTGTGAGCAGTAGTATAATAATGGCCGTAAAATATAATAAGTCTTTGTGGCAGGGTGAAAGTCCCTACCGATGGTAAAAGTCCATGACCCGTTTGATAACGGCTGAGCCGGCGTAATTCCGGCACCGACGGTATAGTCCGGATGAGAAAAGACGTTTTTTAGAGATGATGCCTGGGCTTACTGTATTCCCAGGCTTTTTGTCGTTCTTCTAAAGACGCCGACCCAAAGCGGAAAGGTGACTTTATTATGAAACAGGTAACAAATGTAAAAAGGCTGGTAATGATTGGACTTTTAGGGGCCTTGTCCGGAGTGCTGATGCTGTTTAAATTTCCTCTGCCCTTTATGCCGCCCTTTATGGAGTTTGATTTGTCCGGTCTGGTAGAGGTAATCGGAGGCTTTGTGCTGGGGCCGTGGGCGGCGGTTCTGATTATTCTGGTTAAGCTTTTAGTCAAGCTGGCCTTTATGGGAACCAGTACCATGCTGACTGGGGAAGTCAGCAACTTCCTGCTAAGCTGCGCCTATGCAGTACCTGCCGCCTGGATTTACCATCATCACAAATCCAGAAAATCAGGAGAGATTGGAATGGCAGCAGGAACCATTCTCTGCTCCATTGCAGCAGTTGCCAGCAATCTGCTGCTGATTTTCCCATTCTATGTAAAGCTGATGGGAATGAG
This sequence comes from uncultured bacterium, assembly GCA_905215625.1. Classification (GTDB taxonomy): domain Bacteria; phylum Bacillota; class Clostridia; order Lachnospirales; family Lachnospiraceae; genus UMGS1370. The sequence goes on along the minus strand of CAJMQQ010000020.1, from coordinate 27,446 downwards.
TATGGAAGAGATTGTCGCCATGTGCGGGGCGGTCAATCCGCTGATGAAAAATACCCTTACGCTGGCTTTGTTTGGAATTGTTCCTTTTAACCTGATTAAATGCGGGGTAACTTCCGTCATTACCCGTTTAGTTTATAAAAGAGTCAGCAAAACATTGAAGCGATACATGAATTAACCATTTACCATGAGGAGGCGCTGCCAGTGAAACTTTACAGTCAGAAATATACAGCAGATGTTCAGACCCCGATTAACCCGACAGACAACATTGCCGGATTTGACGTCCGCCCCGGCCTGTTTGATGTAAACGGAGCGATGGCTTTAGCCAGCGGCGTTAATTTTACCGTCCATACCAGGGAAGGGACGGGATGCGAGCTTTTGCTGTTTCATAGAGATGAAGAAGAACCCTATGCAGTCCTTCCTTTTCCAGAGTCTTATAAAATCGGCGATGTGTATTCTATGATTGTATTTGGCCTGGATATTGAAGAGTTTGAATACGCTTACCGCATCAGCGGCCCTTACGATCCCCAGAAAGGACAGTTGTTCTGCAAGGACAATATTTTGCTGGATCCGTATGCCAGAGTCGTTACCAGCCGGAAAGTCTGGGGCGTAGAAGGAGGGAAAACCTATCATGCGAGGGTGGTAAAAAATATTTTTGACTGGGGAAGTATGCCCCAGTCCTCCAGAGAACTCAGCGATCTGATTATTTATGAACTCCATGTAAGGGGGTTTACCCAGCATCCCAGCTCCGGAGTGGAAAATAGGGGCACATTTTCCGGTCTTATGGAAAAAATCCCGTATCTGAAAGAGCTGGGGATCAATGCAGTGGAACTAATGCCGATCTTTGAGTTTGACGAAACCATGAATTCCAGGGAAATTGACGGAAAGAGGCTCTTGGACTACTGGGGATATAATACCGTAGGTTTTTTTGCACCCAATACCAGTTATGCGGCTTCGGATGAATACAACCATGAAGGCACGGAATTAAAGACCTTGATAAAGGCCCTTCATGACAATGGCATTGAGGTTATTCTGGATGTGGTATTTAACCACACTGCAGAAGGAAATGAGAAAGGGCCGATATTCTGTTTTAAAGGATTTGACAACCAGGTTTACTATATGCTGACCCCGGATGGTAATTACTATAATTTCAGCGGCTGCGGCAATACCTTAAACTGCAACCACCCAATCGTCCAGCAGATGATTCTGGAATGCCTGCGCTACTGGACGGTCAGCTATCGGGTAGACGGATTCCGTTTTGACCTGGCAAGTATTCTGGGACGCAATGAAAAAGGCGCGCCTATGAACAATCCGCCTTTGCTGCGTACATTGGCTTATGATCCAGTGCTGAGCAACGTCAAACTGATTGCAGAGGCCTGGGATGCAGGCGGACTGTACCAGGTAGGAAGTTTTCCGGCAAGCAAAAGGTGGGCAGAGTGGAACGGAAGGTACCGGGATGTGATCCGGGGATTTTTGAAGGGCGAGAACTGGCTTTCCTGGACTGCAGCCTGGAGCATCTGCGGTTCCAGCGATTTGTATGGCGGCTTTGATCCAGAGCATGATAAAAACTATGCAGGATATAACTCCAGCATTAATTTTTTGAGCTGCCATGACGGTTTTACCTTGTATGATCTGTATTCCTATAATGAGAAGCATAATGAGGGGAACGGATGGGACAATACGGATGGAGCCAATGACAACCGAAGCTGGAACTGCGGAGCGGAAGGCGAAACCACGGATCCGGAAGTATTAAAGCTCCGCTACCGGATGATTCGCAATGCCTGCGCTGTTTTGATGTGCAGCAGGGGAACTCCCATGTTCCTGGCAGGAGATGAATTCGGCAACACCCAGTACGGCAATAACAATGGGTATTGTCAGGATAACGAGATTTCCTGGCTGGACTGGAGCCTGTTGGAAAAAAACAAAGAGTTGTTTGAGTTTTTCAAGTTTATGATTCATTACCGTCACGAACATCCGGCGATTCGCAAGCGCCTCCCTGATGCAGTCTGCGGAATGGAACCGCTCCATTCCCATGATGTAAATGCAGAAAACACCAATCTGCCGGAAAATACCAGGACATTTGCGGTCAGCTTCGCCGGATATGACAGAGAAAAGGGAAAAGACGACATTATTTATATGGCCATTAATACCTACTGGGAACCAGTGACCATTACGCTGCCCAACCTGAATCACAGGGGAATATGGCATCTTAGTGTCGATACCTATGGAGATGAGGCTGGACAATATGTTTATCCCAGGGGGAAAGAACCCAGAATTGACGGTTCTTATGTTATGCGGCCAAGAACAGTAGCGATTTTCACAGGAAGGGTATACTAAACGGAAACAGGATAAAAAACGCGTTTCAGGCAAGACTTTTTCGCTGCCTCGAATGCGTTTTTTATTTGCTTTTTAGGTTGACACTTGTGTACCTAAATGGTATTATAAAGGTATACATACGTATACCTTTATAGGGGAAGGAGGATTTCATGGAAAAGATTAATTTGTCAGATGGGGAGTGGAAGCTGATGGAGGCGCTGTGGCAGAATCCGCCTAAGACCATTACCCAGCTGACCAAAGAACTGTATGAAAAGACCCAGTGGAGCAAGCACACGATCATTACGATGCTGAACCGGCTGGAGGCAAAAGAAGCAGTCCGCCATGAGGAAGGGCAAAAAGCAAAGGAATTTTACCCTTGTATCAGACGGGAAGAGGCGGCGGCAGAGGAAACCAGCGGACTGTTGGAACGGGTTTATAACGGCAGTCTGGGCCTTATGGTAAATACGTTGATTTCTTCTAATAAAGTCAGCAGGGAAGAGTTAGACGAACTCTATAAGATTTTAGAACAAGCAGAGGAGGAATTTTATGATTGAGACTTTAATTGCATCTTCTGTTCTGATTGGTTCCATCTGTCTGATCCGATATTTTGGAAAAGGCAGGATCCGTCCCTTGTTTTTATACAGCTTGTGGGGACTGGCGGCTGTCCGTCTGGTAATTCCCTGGTTTTATCCTCTGAATCAGCTTATTGGACAGCTTACCAGCCGGTTCAGCGTTATGAATGCAGCAGAGCGGGTAAAAGTCAGGGTAATCGACAACAGCGCGGCGGCTGATTTAGCAGAAAATATCATGTACGGAGTAGTAAGAACCTACGATACTCCGGTGACACCGTTGAAAAAAGCGGCGGGAATCGACTGGCAGCTTCTTATCATGGCAGTCTGGGTAATCGGCGCAGTTGCATTCGGAATCTGGTTTCTAGCGGTTAATATCCGGTTTGCAAAAAGACTAAAAACCCATAGAAGGTTTTTGTTCTTGTCCGGAGACGCTTTTCCAGGCAAAGGAGTTTCAGAAGGACTTCAGGGAAACCTTAGAGAGATTCCAGTCTATGAAACACCGGAAATTTCGTCTCCCTGCTACCTGTGCTATCTGGGGGAGAGCTCTATTTATCTGCCGGAGGGAATGGCGCGGGAAAACTCGCCAGAAGGAAAAAGAAGACTGTCCCATATTTTAGCCCATGAGCTTTGCCATGCCAGGCATAAAGATGAGATCTGGGGAGTGGTCAGAGTCGGACTGCTATGTTATTACTGGGTAAATCCCTTTGTGTGGGCAGCAGCCATTTTGTCAAAAAAAGACTGTGAGCTGGCCTGCGATGAAGCAGCGATCCGATTGCTGGGAGAAACGGAACGGATTCCCTATGGGCGTACTCTGTTGTATATATTGGAGCATAAGAACTCTGCCAGCCAGTTTTTTTATGCGGGAGCGACCATTGAAAGCGGAGGGAAGACGATGAGAGAAAGAATAAAAACCCTGGCATCCAGAAAAAAGTATTCTGCGGCAGCAGCCGCAATTTTGGCAGGATGTACGGTTTTACTTGCAGCCTGCACCTTTACCGGAAGTAAAACAGCAGAAGAACCGGCGGTGGTTTCTGCAGAAGCTGAAACTGTCATTCCGGAAGTAGTAACCGAACAGGCTGTCCAGAAAAGCCCTAGTGAAACCAAACTGGAATCAGACAGCCAGCCGGAGCAGATTCCTGCTGACAATTATCTGGATATAGCAGAAGAACAGTATCTGGGAGAATACATGAAATTAGGATTAGTCATGCGGGAAGGCGGCACTGGAAGGGTACAGCCTCCAAACTATACGCCAGATGAAGAAAATAATCAGCTGATGATAGAGGCAGAATTTCTGGATAAAAATAGAAAAGCATTGGAAAATCAGGCTTATGGATGGGGCGGAGGAGAAGAGACTGCCATCCAGTTTGAATATTGGAACACAGACGGCCAGGTATCCGAAATTGTAATTCATGCTTCCAGCAGCGGTTCCAGCTACGACTTGCGTTACCAGGTCAAACCTCCGGAAGAGCCGGAAGAAATCCCGATGAATCTGGACGTTATGGGAATGAATGGAGAACCGATCACGCTTACTGAGGCAAAAGTCTATTCTAATGCCCTGCTGCTATGCCTGGAAGGCAGCGAAGACGAATTGGCTCCATTTTCCAGAAAAAATGTAGTTCTCTTAAAAAAGAAAGGCTGGGACAATGCAGCGGCCTATGAGGGGCCTCTGAGTTCAAAAATGGAAGGAAACCGCCTGCAGCTTATCTATCCGATAGAGCGGGAAAACATCGGAACCATTGAGGCGCTGGCCTGCGGCGTCGGTGGAGATAGAAAGAATTATGCCGTTACGCCGGTATCGTTTGGGGTGGAATAAAAGAGAAATTCGCCTATACTGATCCAGATTTTGCTCCGGATTCCGAGGAAAATTTCAGCGAATGGTGAGTTCCGTTGATGTCTTCATATGTGGTGCGGTAAACGGTTCCCTTGGCATAACTTCCAGTGTCTTCCAGCTCTTCTTTTGATCCTGTGATGCATTGGATATAGGCTCTATGAATCAGGATAAAGCCGCCTCTGTCATAGGCCAGATACCAGTCCCGTTCCCATTCCGGACGTTCCTGATCCGTCCGGTTTTTCCAGTAAATTCCCAGGGCGCGTTCCTGGTTCCAGACCTTAATGAGACTAATCAGGGGCAATCCATAGGAACCAGGCACTGCCAGAGCTAGGCAGGCAAGGATTATCCTTCGCCCTTCCCTCTGATTGTAATTACTAAAAAATATAACAGTCCCGATGATTACACAGGCGATTACCAGTATTACAAACACCGTAAGTCCCGACCAGAGAAAAATTCGGGGCAGTGAATCATCGTAGATGGTTCGTTTCCTTTTTGCTTTTTGTTCCATTGCAGGCCTCCTTTCTTACTGCTGTTTTTTCTTTTTCGGTGCATGGATGTCTAACAGGCTGACGCCCAGTGGGCTTTCCCGATGGCAGACATCCAGCGGTTCGCCATGTATGGCCTGTTCATAAATTTCTTCCAGTACGGCAATCGTAGCTTCCTTTCCGTTATCCATCTGAATGGTAAGCGTGTAGTCGTCGTCCTCAATGTCCGGATCTTTGGCGTGGCTGTCCAAAATGACTGCCGGATAGTGACGGGCAGATCCGCTTAACGCTGCATTGACATAGTAATGAAAGCCAATTGCGAGACAAAAACTCATCATTCCCATAAAGATTCCGGTTCCCAGCCGCAGCCGCCTCGGGGTACGGCAGATCAGCAGCAGGGTCAGTGCTGTGCCGATAGTCAGAATCCGCATCAGCCAGAGCCAGCTGTCATCTGCTTCCTGAAGAATCAATCCATCCCAGATGTAGTGAACCTGTCCCATATAGAGAAGTCCGATCAGCAGGGCAGGAATCAGGGGTACCTTAATATGCATGGAATTCCATTCAGGAGTGGCATTTGCAGGCCGGTCGTCAAACAGCAGAACCGGGGCAAATACCAGACAAAACACCAAAAATGGAACCGGAGCAATGGCAGAAATGGCCATCAGGGTGCGAAATTTCACACCAGCAAAGAGAAACAGCGGAATAGGCGCGATAGTACCGGCAGCAAAGAAAAACAGAACCAGCCACATTCCTGTCCGGATGGCTTTAATGTGGTCATGCCAGTGGGTACGATATTCTTCCCGCCACTGAACGGAGGCTGCTGTCTCTGCCTGCTGTTTTGCCTGTTTTTCCATGGAAGGGGTCAGGGCAGCAGTAAGATTGGAGTTCTCGATCCACTGGACAAAGCGGGGAATTCCCTGCATATTGGTCTCAACTGAAACCAGCTTCTTTCCATTTTTATCTAACAGGTGGATGGAGCGGTTGATGGTAAGTTTTACAGAAGCCGCCTGTCCAGGGGCGAATTCTTTCTGCCTTCCCCAACTGCTGATGTACAAAATAGAATTGTCCCGCAGTACGAACAGAGACCGATTGTGTCCCGCAAGTATCATCCAGACGCCAAAAAATGTGACAGATACACCAACTAATGCAAGAAAACAGGTAACCGCGTCAACAGGAGCAGCAACAGCGACAGCAATCGCCATAAACATAACGATGAGTCCTATCAGCCATACAAGTATTCCAACGCCTGTCACCATCTTTTGCTCCCGCAGCACTGCAAGGGGCTGCCGGATGTCTTCTGGTTCGGTGTGACGGCAGAGAAGAAGCGCCAGGCCAAAGCCAGACAATACCAGAAGCAGTACCATTGTCATTCCTGCGTTCTGGGACTCCAGAGGATCGCCAAAGAAGAATAGGATTACAAATAAAAACAGCGCCATGGCAATCGTGATACTGCCTGTGAAGAGACAGGGCCATTTTTTGCCTCTTGCAGGAGGAGGATAGGAGGGATCAAGCGGCTGTTTCTGTCCGTTAATTTCCGGATGGACAGGTTCCAGTTCCAGAGCCTGTTCCAGTATATGGCCGCAGTGGGGGCACTGGGGCACGTACTCTATTTTAGGAAACCGGCTTTTAGGGTCTAAGGGCAGAGGACGGCCGCATACCGGACAGATCCAGTACCTTTGAAATGCATTTTTATAAATCATGGCCAGCACCACAAGAGATACTGCCGGACCTATAAAGACTGGAAGCGCCAGCCACAGGCTATGTGCGGCCATCAATGGAAGCAGACAGGCAGTAAAAAGGGCGCCTGCAAGAATTAAAAAACGTGTGCCCAGTTTTGACGCCTTTTTCTGGGCAGCTATATAGGTCTCGTTTCCCTGCGTCATACCAAAGTGCTGGATATCCAGAAAAAACAGTTCAATGAGCTCGTAGAGATCGTCAAGGTCTTCGACCTCTTCGCTGGTAAACTGGTCGTACAATTTTTCATTGGCATACAATTTTGCCCCTTTCCGGCTTACCTCTGCTTTGCTGTGAAGGCGGCTTATGGTCAGATGGTCTCCTGAAAATGTCAGCTCATACTGGGGGTACTGTGCGCGCAGGCGGTCATATAAGTTTTTAAGTTCTGTTTCGCGATACATAGACAGGCCTCCTTTTTATGCTGCCATTATATAGAATAAAAAGAATGGTGTAAATATTTTTAAAAGTAATGTAAGAAATGTGAAAAATGATGACGGAACAAATCGAACAACAGTTCGTAAAGAAAAAACACTTGACAACCAACTTTCTTTCGTGTATGATTACACAGGTGATTGAAATGGAAAAGATAGTCCAGCAAGGGCTGCTCTATGATTTTTATGGAGAGCTGTTAACATCGCATCAGCAGCATATCTATGAAGATGTTGTAATGAATGATATGTCGCTCAGTGAGATTGCCCAAGAAGAGGGCATCAGCAGACAGGGCGTTCACGACCTGGTAAAGCGCTGCGATAAGATTCTGACCGGCTACGAAGAAAAACTCCGGCTGGTAGAAAAATTTCAAAAGACAAAAGAACTGGTCCGCGAAATTGAAGATCTGACCGCAGAGTACCAGAAAAGCGGAGACGGACGTCTGGTTGACAAAATCGGAGAGATTTCCAGAGACATCGCAAAGCTGTAGAGGAGGACATACATGGCTTTTGAGAGTTTATCCGATAAACTGCAGAATGTATTTAAAAACCTGCGGGGAAAAGGCCGTCTGTCAGAGGCCGATGTAAAGGCCGCATTAAAAGAGGTCAAGATGGCTCTGTTGGAAGCTGATGTAAGCTTCAAAGTAGTCAAACAGTTTATCAAATCTGTAGAGGAACGGGCCGTTGGCGAAGACGTCATGGGAAGCCTGACTCCCGGACAGATGGTAATTAAAATTGTAAATGAAGAACTGGTTCGCCTGATGGGGTCGGAGACAACCGAGATTGCCTTAAAGGGCGGCAGCGAAATTACCGTCATTATGATGGCAGGTCTTCAGGGTGCTGGTAAGACCACTACCACAGCAAAGATTGCCGGCAAGTTAAAGGCAAAAGGCAAACGTCCGTTACTGGCTGCCTGCGACGTATACCGTCCGGCTGCGATCCAGCAGCTGCAGATCAACGGGGAGAAGCAGGGTGTTCCGGTATTTTCCATGGGCGACAAGCAGAAGCCTGTTAACATTGCAAAAGCAGCCATTGAGCACGCGGCAAAAAATAACTTAAACGTAGTCATTCTGGATACCGCAGGACGTCTTCATATTGATGAAGATATGATGAACGAGCTGATTGAGATCAAAGAACAGGTGGACGTATATCAGACCATTTTGGTAGTAGACGCCATGACTGGCCAGGACGCAGTCAATGTGGCCGGTATGTTCAATGACAAGATTGGAATTGACGGTATTATTCTGACCAAGTTAGACGGCGATACCAGAGGCGGCGCAGCGCTTTCCATCCGTTCCGTTACTGGAAAACCCATTCTTTATGTAGGTATGGGAGAAAAACTGTCAGATTTGGAGCAGTTTTATCCAGACCGCATGGCGTCCCGTATCTTAGGTATGGGCGACATCCTTTCCCTGATTGAGAAGGCAGAAGCCGAGATTGACCAGGACAAGGCAAAAGAGTTAAGCCAGAAGCTGAAAAAAGCAGAATTTGATTATAACGATTTCTTAGACCAGATGAACCAGATTAAAAAGATGGGCGGCATGGCAAGCATTATGAACATGATGCCCGGCATGGGAAATCTTGGCAATATTGATATGGATGAGAACGAAAAAAACATGAAGCGGGTAGAGGCAATCATCCTTTCCATGACAAAGGAAGAGCGGGCCAATCCTTCTTTAATGAACGTTCCCAGAAAGAAGCGCATTGCAAAAGGTGCAGGCGTGGATTTAAACGAAGTCAATCGTCTGTGCAAGCAGTTCGAGCAGATGAAAAAGATGATGAAGCAGCTTCCAGGCATGATGGGAGGCGGCAAGCGCAGAGGCGGATTAGGTGGCCTTGGCGGACTGATGGGCGGCAAGTTCAAAATGCCCTTTTAATGGTTAGCAAAGCAGATTCCTGCATTGTCTATAAACAGTATTACAAGGAGGTGAATTGAAATGGCAGTAAAGATGAGACTGAGAAGAATGGGCCAGAAGAAGGCTCCTTTCTATAGAGTTGTTGTTGCAGATTCCAGAGCTCCAAGAGACGGCAGATTCATCGAGGAGGTTGGCTACTATGATCCAAACGTAGAACCAAGCGTAATCAAGTTCGATGAGGAGGCAACCAAGAAGTGGTTAGCAACAGGTGCTCAGCCTACCGAGACTGTAGGTAAACTTCTGAAGATCGCTGGCATCCAATAATTGAGAGGTGAGCGCTATGAAAGAATTAGTAGAAGTTATCGCAAAAGCACTGGTTGACAATCCTGACGAAGTTGTCGTAACCGAGACTGAGAAAGGCAACGACCTGTTGGTGGAATTAAAAGTAGCTCCCTCTGATATGGGCAAAGTTATCGGCAAACAGGGCAGAATTGCGAAAGCAATCCGTTCTGTAGTAAAAGCTGCTGCTTCCAGAGAGGACAGGAAAGTTATTGTTGAAATTCAGTGACAAAATGGGGGTTGTACCATACAGCCTCCATTTTTTTGCACCCTTCAGAAAAGAGAGGAATCAGAATGGAAGAAATGCTGCGGGTTGGCGTTATCAGCTCCACTCACGGAGTCAGGGGAGAAGTAAAAGTCTATCCTACCACAGACGATCCGGAACGGTTTCTGGATTTAGATGAAGTGACGTTAGATGCAGGAAGAGAGCAGATTGTTTTAAAAATCCAGAATGTAAAGTTTTTTAAAAACATGGTAATCCTGAAGTTTAAGGGATACGATAACATCAACGATATTGAAAAGTACAAAGGAAGAGATCTCCTGATCCGCAGGGATCAGGCAGTGGACTTAGACGAGGATGAATATTTCATTACGGATTTGGTGGGCTTAAAGGTAGTCACCGAAGACGGAACCGTGCTGGGCGTGTTAAAAGAAGTGATGCCTACCGGAGCCAATGACGTATATATCGTAAGCAGGGAAGATGGAAAAGAACTTCTTCTTCCGGCTATTAAAGAATGTATCCTGAATGTAGATTTGGAACAGGGTGTCATGAATATTCACCTGATGGACGGTCTGTTGGATTTATAAAGAGAAGGTAGGAACAACATGAATTTTCATATTATGACCCTCTTTCCGGATATGGTAATGGGAGGATTAAACACCAGCATTACCGGACGGGCCATGGAGAAAGGGATTATTTCGGTAGAGGCAGTGAATATCCGGGATTATGCCGGGAATAAGCATAATTCGGTAGATGATTATCCATACGGCGGAGGCGCCGGAATGGTAATGCAGGCTCCGCCGGTCTGCGACTGCTACGAAGATCTGTGCAGGAAAATCGGAAAACGTCCCAGAGTAATTTACATGACGCCCCAGGGACGGGTATTTAATCAGAAAATTGCAGAAGAACTGGCAAAAGAAGACGATCTGGTATTTTTATGCGGCCATTACGAAGGGATTGACGAAAGGGCGCTGACTACCATTTGTACCGATTATCTTTCCATCGGCGATTATGTCCTGACTGGCGGAGAACTTCCGGCCATGGTCATGATTGACTGCATCAGCCGATTGGTGCCGGGAGTATTAAATAACGAAGTGTCTGCGGATATTGAGTCCTTCCATGACAATCTGCTGGAATATCCCCAGTATACCCGTCCAGAAGAATTCCGGGGAATGAAGGTTCCGGAAGTGCTGCTGTCCGGCCATCATAAAAACATCGAAGAGTGGAGAAGAAGAGAATCCATTAAACGGACACTGGAACGGAGACCGGATCTTCTGGCAGAAGCCAATTTAGACAAAAAAGAACGAAAGTTTTTGGAAGAATTACTTGCAATTTCAAAATCTTTATGATACACTGTGATAGTTGTGATTAAGAAGAGATGGTCCTCTGTTACGAAAAAGCGTATTAAGAACATCCAATAAACTTAAGGAGGTTCACACGATGAACGAAATTATCAAGAATATTGAAGCAGCTCAGTTAAAGGAATCTGTACCGGAGTTCCACGTTGGTGATACTGTAAGAGTACACAACAAGATCAAAGAGGGTAACCGTGAGAGAATCCAGATTTTCGAAGGTACCGTTATTAAGAGACAGAACGGCGGCGCAAGAGAGACCTTTACCGTAAGAAAGAATTCCAACGGCATCGGCGTTGAGAAGACCTGGCCATTACACTCCCCATCTGTAGCAGATGTAGAAGTTGTAAGAAAGGGTAAAGTAAGAAGAGCAAAACTGTACTATTTACGTGACCGCGTAGGTAAAGCAGCAAAGGTAAAAGAATTAGTTCGGTAATTCTTGAAGACAGAAGGGGCTGTCGCAACGTTTCATTTTGCGACAGCTCCTTTTTTAACATGAGGTGAGAACGGTGGAATTTTATGAAAGCGAGGAAACCAACCTGCTTCGCCGCATTGTCAGCTGGGTGACGGACGTTATTGTGGTAATTGCCATTGCCTGTTTTACTGTTTACGCCTTTGGAACCCAGATTCCCATCAGCGGCAGTTCCATGCAGCCAGCTCTGGAGACAGAAGACGTGGTGCTTGCGAACCGTCTGGTCTACGATTTCCAGTCGCCGGACCGGTTTGATGTAGTGGTATTCCAGCGGGAAGATGGAAAATGGAACGTAAAAAGGGTAATTGGCCTTCCTGGAGAAACGGTACAGATCAAAGATGGAAAGATTTATATCAATGACGTACTGCTGCAGGAAGAAGAACCCGCGTCTGTCATCACTTCGCCAGGTCTGGCAGAACATCCGGTAATCCTTGGAGAAGATGAGTATTTTCTGCTAGGAGACAATCGGGACAGCAGTGAAGACAGCCGGTTTGCCAATGTAGGCAATGTAAGAAATGAAAATATGATAGGAAAAGTATGGCTTCGGCTATTCCCACTCCTGGAAATGGGACTGGTTGAATAAACGGAAGCGTTCAGATAGAGGGACAAGATGAATATACAATGGTATCCAGGGCACATGACAAAAGCCAAACGTGCCATGAAAGAAGATATTAAATTAATTGACCTGATTATTGAGCTGGTAGACGCCAGAGTACCGCTTAGCAGCCGCAATCCGGACATTGATGAGCTGGGAGCAGGAAAAGCCAGAATGGTGCTTTTAAACAAGTCGGATTTGGCAGATGACCGCCTTAACGAACAGTGGATCCGCTACTTTACAGAAAAAGGATTCCATGTACTGAAGGTAAACTGCAAAAGCGGAGCCGGCTTAAAGCAGATTAATGCAACGGTTCAGGAAGCCTGCAAAGAGAAAATCGAAAGGGATCGGAGAAGAGGAATCTTAAACCGTCCGGTCCGGGCAATGGTAGTAGGAATCCCCAATGTAGGAAAGTCCACATTTATCAATGCATTTGCAGGAAAGGCCTGCGCCAAAACCGGCAATAAGCCAGGCGTAACCAAGGGAAATCAGTGGATCCGGTTAAATAAGACCCTGGAACTGTTGGATACCCCAGGGATCTTATGGCCAAAATTTGAAGACCAGAAGGTAGGATTAAATCTGGCGTTTATCGGATCCATTAACGACGAGATTTTAAACAAAGATGAATTGGCGCTCGAATTGATTAAGGTGCTGGCAGACCGTTATCCGGCGGCATTGCAGCAGCGGTACCAGATGGAGGACCTTCCCTGCAAAGACGGAGACAACGGCTGTCTGGCAGTCTTAGAACAAGTGGCCAAAACCAGAGCCTGCCTGTTAAAGGGCGGCGAACTGGATCTTGCCAAGGCAGCTTCCATTCTGCTGGATGATTTCAGAAGCGGCCGGTTAGGGAAAATCACATTAGAGCAGCCGGAATTACAGAAATGAACAGACAGCAGAACGAAACAATTCGGACAGAATTAAAGCGTTTCTTCTGCTATCTGGCAGTAACGGCATCCGTTATTCTGTTTCTGATTGTATTTGCAGTTCAGAGGGCAGATGTATACGGAGCTTCTATGGAGCCGGCGTTAAAAGACGGCGACATCCTGCTGGTTGATAAGCTGTCCTACCGGTTTAAAAAGCCGGAACGGTATGACGTCATTGTGTTTTCTTATCGTTACCAGAAAGGCCGGTACTACACCAAGCGGATTATCGGACTGCCTGGGGAAACGGTGCAGATAAAAGACGGCGCTGTATGGGTGAATGGAAAACGGCTGACAGATGATGTAAGCGCAGAACCCATAGAGAAAGCAGGACGAGCCAAAGAAGCCATTACACTGGGAGAAGACGAATACTTTGTACTGGGCGATAACCGGAATAACAGCTCAGACAGCAGGGATACTGACGTAGGAAATATTAAAGAGGACGATATCATCGGCAGGATTTGGCTGAAAGTCTGGCCGATTGGATAAAGCAGGAGGAACAATGGCCAGGGTACTCAAAGGAGAAAAACTAGAACAGGAACTGCTGCGGTTAGAGCAGATGAAGGTGTATGAACAGGAATATGCATGGGCAGGGCTTGTCTGCGGCATTGACGAGGCAGGAAGAGGCCCTTTAGCAGGCCCTGTGGTAGCAGGGGCTGTAATTTTGCCAAAAGACTGCCAGATTTTATATCTGAACGATTCGAAGAAGCTTTCAGAAAAGCGGAGAGAAGAGCTTTTTCTGGAGATCAAAGAAAAAGCGGTCAGCTGGGCAGTAGGAATTGCAAGTCCCGAAGAAATTGATGAAATCAATATTCTCCAGGCTACTTACCGGGCTATGAGACAGGCGGTGGGGCAGCTAGAGCCAGCTCCAGGCGTGCTGTTAAATGATGCTGTTACCATACCAAAACTGCCGGAAAGCCTGACCCAGGTGCCGATTATCAAAGGAGACGCCAAAAGCGTATCCATTGCTGCGGCAAGCATCCTGGCAAAAGTAACCAGGGATCATATGATGATCGAGTATGACAAGATCTATCCGGAATACGGATTTGCCCGCCACAAAGGATACGGGACAGCCGTTCATATTGGAGCGTTAAAGGAGTATGGGCCATGTCCGATTCACCGGAGAAGTTTTATTACCAGATTCGTATCAGACAAGGAGTCGGATAGTTGAATAAAAGACAGACAGGAAGCCGCTATGAATCCATGGCGGCTGATTATTTAACCAGCCAGGGGTATGAAATCCTGTGCCGCAATTATCAGAACCACAGGCGGGGAGAAATCGATTTGATTGCCAGGGATGGGAATACGCTGGCTTTTATTGAAGTCAAATACCGGAAAAATTTGACAGCCGGAGAGCCGGCGGAGGCAGTCGATGTCCGTAAACAGCAGAGAATCCGGAAAGCAGCCCTTTCTTATCTTTATGAAAACCGGTTTTCCATGGATACCGCCTGCCGGTTTGACGTAGTAACGGTACTGGGACAGACCATCCGGCTGATCCGGGATGCATTTTAGATAAAAGACGAGGAGGATGTTCTATGGAAATAAATTGGAAAAAGGCAGATAGGCCGGATGAAGTGATGACCAGATATAGGGAAGGAGTGCCTTATCTTTCGTTTCCGGCTTTCGAAGAATCCGGAATGGTAAAGCATGGCTTTTCTACCAGATACGGAGGGGTCAGCGCTGGATGCTATGAATCCATGAACCTGTCCTTTTCCAGAGGGGACGAAAAAGAACGGGTCTGGGAAAATTACCGCCGTATGGCAGCCGCCCTTCAGGTAGATCCGGAGAAAATGGTTACTTCCTGGCAGTCTCATACCACCAATGTCCGCAGGGTAACGGAAGAAGACTGTGGAAAAGGAATTTGGAAAGATCGGGATTATAGAGACGTAGACGGACTGATTACCGATATTCCCGGCATTACCTTAGTAACCTTTTATGCTGACTGCGTTCCCTTGTATTTTCTGGATCCAGTCCGCAAAGCCATTGGGCTGTCCCACTCCGGCTGGAGGGGTACTGTAAAGCGGATGGGGGAACATACCATAAAGGAAATGGCAGCGGCATTTGGAACAATGGCAGAAGACGTAATTGCCTGCATTGGTCCCAGTATCTGCCAGTCCTGCTTTGAAGTGGGAGAAGAAGTGGTTGACGAATTCCAGAGCAGTTTTTCTCAGAAACATTGGGATAGTCTGTTTTATCCCAATAAAACCCCTGGAAAGTACCAGTTGGATTTGTGGACAGCCAATGAAATCGTATTAAAGGAAGCAGGAGTCCTGCCGGAAAACATCCATACCACCAACATCTGTACCAGATGCAATCCCAGACACCTATATTCCCACCGGATTATGGGAAACCAGAGAGGGAATCTGGCTGCATTCCTCTGCCTGATTTAAACAATGAAAAATGGTGCCGCAAAATCATCTGAACAGATGAAGTTGCAGCACCATTTTTGTAAAAACAGACGATTATACCAGGTTTCCTACATAGTCGTATCCGTCTGCCTGATATTTCTGAAGCAGCTTCTGAATCTTTTCGGTTGGAGATAAAGAAGCGCTGATGGATACGTCGTGGTTTAAGGAATTGATGATGGCAGCCATGTATTTACTCATGTCTGCTTCGATGTACCACGGACGGGTCAGAAGCTCTGCCGGACGGTAATTTAAATTGGTCGTAATGACGTAATCAATATAGCCTCTGTTATAGAACTCATCGAATTTTTCCAGACCACTGGTAAACAGTCCGAAGGTACAGCAGACAACGACTTTCTTTGCCTTGCGTTCCTTTAACTCTCTGGCAGTATCTAACATACTTTCACCGGAAGAAATCATATCGTCGATAATGAGCACGGTCTTTCCTTCGACAGAAGTACCTAAAAATTCATGGGCAACGATAGGGTTGCGGCCGTCTACTACTTTGGAGTAATCCCGGCGTTTGTAGAACATACCCATATCTACGCTTAAGTTGTTGGCTAAGTATACCGCACGGTTCATAGCGCCTTCGTCCGGACTGATTACCATCAAGTGATCTTTGTCAATCTGTAGAGTATGATCGTGGGAAAACAGGGCCTTTACAAACTGGTAAGTTGGCATAAAGTTGTCAAATCCCTTTAACGGAATGGCGTTCTGGACTCTTGGGTCATGGGCGTCAAAGGTGATAATGTTGGATACGCCCATATTGATTAACTCGACTAATGCCATGGCGCAGTCTAAAGACTCTCTTTTGGAGCGCTTATGCTGGCGGCCTTCATATAAGAACGGCATAATGACATTGACCCTGTGGGCAGTTGCGCCGCAGGCGCCTACTAGTCTCTTTAAATCCTGGAAATGGTCATCTGGGGACATATGATTGGTATAGCCATTTACCGTATAGGTTAAACTGTAATTGGTAATATCCACCATTGCAAAAATATCAGTACCGCGGACGGATTCATTTAAAACCGCCTTTGCTTCACCAGTTCCAAAACGGGGGCAGGAACATTTTAACAGGTAAGATTCTGCGTCATAACCGCGGTAATTTAAGTCTTCTTTGCGGCGAAGCAGCTCTTCGGTGTCATTCTTCCGGAATGTAACAATGTGATCGTTTACCTTCTGGGCCAGATCCTTGCAGCTTTCTAAAGCTGCGAGCTTTAACGGGCCTACAGGCAGGGAATTTTGAAAAACAAAAGATTTTTTCATGTTTGTCCTCCGTAAAATTTTGTGGGGTTATTTTTTATACTATTTTTATACCATTTTAGAGGGAGAAGCGTCAATAGCAGGGAGGATTTTTTATGCTATAACTTGTCAAAGAGGATTTCCTCTTGTATACTAAAAGAAATAGAAAGAAAGGCAAAGATTACATGAGCAAATTATATAAAGGACACCGGATTGCCAGTGTCGATCCAGGATCGATTGCGGAGGAACTGGAATTAGAAGCCGGAGATTGCCTGCTGACCATAAACGGGCAGGAAATCGAAGATATTTTTGATTATCAATACTATGTAAACAGCGACCAGATGACCATGGTAATCTGTAAAGCAGACGGAGAAGAATGGGAACTGGACATTGAAAACAACTATGAGGACTTAGGCATTAATTTTGAAAACAGTTTAATGAGCGATTACAAGTCCTGTACAAACAAGTGCATCTTCTGTTTTATTGACCAGATGCCTCCGGGCATGAGAGACACCCTGTATTTTAAGGACGACGATTCCAGACTGTCCTTTCTGCAGGGCAATTATGTGACCCTGACCAATATGAAGGAAAAGGACATTGATCGGATTATCCGGTTTAAACTGTCCCCGATTAACATTTCGGTTCACACTACCAACCCCCAGCTTCGATGCCAGATGCTTCACAACCGGTTTGCAGGAGAAGCGTTAAAGCTGATTGACAAGCTGTATGACGCCCAGACGCCAATGAATGGCCAGATCGTATTGTGCAGGGGAATCAACGACGGGGAAGAGCTGAACCGTACCATTTCCGACCTGACCAGGTATCTTCCTTATATGGAAAGCGTTTCTGTAGTGCCGGTAGGACTTTCTAAATTCCGGGACGGCTTATATCCCTTAGAACCGTTTACCAAAAAAGACGCAGAAGAGACCATTGACTTAATTGAGTCCTGGCAGAAAAAGATTTACGAAGAACATGGCGTTCATTTCATCCATGCCAGCGACGAGTTTTATATTCTGGCAGAGCGATCTTTGCCGGAAGAAGAGCGCTACGATGGTTATCCCCAGTTGGAAAACGGCGTAGGAATGCTGCGGCTTCTGGCTTCTGAGGTAAGGGAAGCATTAGAGGAAAAGAAGGGACAGGAGGACAGAGACTCTATAAAAGGAGACATTTCCATTGCTACCGGACGCCTGGCTTATCCGTACTTAAAGAAGTATACCGACTGGATTATGAACGAGTACCCAGGCCGTAAGATCCATTTATACGCCATCCGGAACGACTTTTTTGGCGAGCAGATTACCGTAGCGGGACTGATTACCGGACAGGATATTATGGCCCAGTTAAAAGACAAAGAATTAGGGGAGTATCTACTGCTTCCGGCTTGTATGTTCCGCAGCGGCGAAGAAGTTTTCTTAGACGACGTAACCAGGACAGAGGTACAAAATGCTTTACAAGTTCCGGTACGTATAGTAAAATCAAGCGGATATGACCTGGTGGAAACCATTCTTCATCCAGAGGAAGAAGACGGCCTGCCAGTCTATGAGGGCTATGAGCCGGAACGAATTTTTGAACACCGTCCGGGGGACCATATGGAAATTGGCCCAGACGGGATTGTGTTTGAGGTAGAATAAGGAGGAACTATGAGTAAACCAGTAGTCGCAATCGTAGGCCGCCCAAATGTTGGCAAATCTACGTTGTTTAATGTATTGGCAGGAGAAGCAATTTCCATTGTCAAAGATACGCCAGGAGTAACCAGAGACCGGATCTATGCAGACTGTAACTGGCTGGATCGGAACTTTACCCTGATTGATACCGGTGGTATTGAGCCGGACAGCAAGGATATAATCCTGTCCCAGATGAGGGAACAGGCAGAGATTGCCATTGAGACAGCAGACGTCATCATTTTTATTGTAGACGTACGCCAGGGTCTGCAGGATTCTGACTCCAAAGTGGCAGATATGCTGCGCAAGTCCAGGAAACCGGTTGTACTGGCAGTCAATAAAGTAGACAGCATCCAGAAATTTGGCAATGATGTATACGAGTTTTACAATCTGGGAATCGGCGATCCGATTCCGGTATCTGCGGCATCCAGACTGGGAATCGGCGATTTGTTAGACGAGGTTGCCAAACATTTCCCAGAGTCTCAGGGAGAAGAAGAGGAAGATGAGCGTCCCCGTATCGCAGTCGTTGGAAAACCCAATGTAGGCAAGTCATCCCTGATTAATAAGTTATTAGGAGAAAACAGGGTAATTGTTTCCAATATTGCAGGAACGACCAGAGACGCCATTGATACAGAGATTACCCATAACGGAACCGACTACGTGTTTATTGACACGGCAGGTCTCCGCCGCAAAAATAAGATTAAAGAGGAACTGGAGCGGTATAGTATTATCCGTACCGTTACTGCGGTAGAGCGGGCCGATGTGGTGGTTGTGGTTATTGACGCCACAGAAGGCGTTACCGAGCAGGATGCTAAAATAGCCGGAATTGCCCACGATAGGGGAAAAGGCATTATTGTGGCAGTCAATAAATGGGATGCCATTGAAAAGAATGACAAGACCATTTACGAGTACACCAGAAAAATAAAAGAAGTGCTGTCCTTTATGCCTTATGCAGAATATTTATTTATCTCTGCAGAAACCGGACAGCGTTTAAATAAGCTGTTTGATTTAATCGACATGGTAAGAGAAAACCAGACCCTTCGGATTGCTACCGGCGTATTAAATGAGATTATGACGGAAGCCGTAGCAATGCAGCAGCCGCCGTCTGACAAGGGTAAACGGTTAAAGCTTTATTACATGACCCAGGTGGCAGTAAAACCGCCGACATTTGTTATTTTTGTCAACGATAAAGAACTGATGCATTTCTCCTATACTAGGTATCTGGAAAATAAAATCAGGGAAGCATTCGGCTTCCGCGGCACGGCTCTACGGTTCTTAATCAGGGAGCGGAAAGCAAAGGAGCAGTAATGATGGAACGAATTTTATGTCTGGCAATCGGGTATGCGTTTGGATTGATTCAGACCGGTTATTTTTATGGAAAAGTCCATGGAGTAGACATCCGTAAGCACGGAAGCGGCAACTCTGGCACAACTAACGCGCTGAGGGTTCTGGGAGCAAAGGCAGGGCTGATTGTATTTGCCGGAGACTTTTTAAAAACCTTTGTGCCCTGTGTTTTGGTAAGAAGCTTTTTGGGAGACGGAGCGCTGTACAGCCACGTGTTAGTCCTTTATACCGGCCTGGGCGTCACCCTGGGACATAATTACCCCTTCTACCTGGGCTTTAAGGGAGGAAAAGGGATTGCGGCAATGGCCGGTATTTTAATGGCCAGTGACTGGCGGATTACATTAATCTGCGCGGCGGTATTTATCGGTACGGTTGCCATTACCCGCTACGTATCTTTAGGGTCCCTTCTGGTAGCGGCTATTTTTCTGGCTATGACGGCTTATTTTACCTTTACCGGAGGGTATGGGACGGCTGTGCTTCATGATGTGTCTGGTATGACTTCTCTGAATACACCGTATCTCCGATGGGAATGCGTGACAGTCGCGTTTGTCATTGCCGCCATGGCTTTCTGGCGCCACCGTGCCAATATTAAGCGGCTGCTCCATGGAACAGAAAATAAGCTTGGAGCAAAAAAATCTTAAAAGGCAGAGAAGGAGAATGAAACATGGCAGCGATTGGGGTAATTGGATCCGGAACATGGGGGACAGCTCTAGCTATTTTATTGGTTCAAAATAAAAATCAGGTTGCATTATGGTCTGCTTTTGCAGAAGAAGCAGATAAAATCAGGGCAGAAAAAAAGCATCCAAACCTTCCAGAAGCCGTAATTCCGGAAGAATTAGAGATTACTACGGATTTACAAGCAGCTATGGAAGGAAAAGAGATTCTGGTTCTGGCGGTTCCGTCTATTTTTGTCCGTCAGACGGCTGCAAAGATGGCGCCGTTCTGCAGACAGGGGCAGATTATTGTAAATGTGGCAAAGGGCATTGAAGAACAAAGCTTAAAAACGCTTTCAGAGGTCATTGAAGAGAAACTTCCCATGGCAGATGTGGCCGTTCTTTCCGGTCCCAGCCATGCAGAAGAAGTCAGCCGCTTTCTTCCCACTACTTGTGTGGCAGGGGCCCATAAAAGAGAGACTGCCGAGAAGATTCAGACTGTTTTTATGAGTCAGGCTTTCCGGGTTTATACCAGTCCGGACATGATTGGCATAGAAGTAGGGGCGGCTCTTAAAAACGTAATCGCACTGGCTGCCGGAATGGCAGACGGACTGGGATATGGAGACAATACAAAAGCAGCGCTGATTACCAGGGGAATCGCAGAAATCGGACGTCTTGGAGCAGCAATGGGTGGAAAGCCCCAGACCTTTGCAGGTCTTTCCGGCATCGGGGATCTGATCGTGACCTGCGCCAGTATGCACAGCCGCAACCGCAGGGCAGGAATCCTCATTGGAAAAGGTTATTCCATGGAAGAAGCCATGAAAGAAGTAAAAATGGTGGTAGAGGGTGTGTATTCTGCCAAAGCGGCTCTGGCTTTGTCGGAAAAGTATCAGGTTCCGATGCCAATCGTTGAGCAGGTTAACCAGATTTTGTTTGAAGGAAAGCCGGCAAAGGAAGCAGTGGCGGATTTGATGCTGAGAGACCGGCAGACCGAGAGCAGGGATTTGGACTGGAAAGACGAATGATCCCAGGTACAATAACCCTTTGGAATGAGACCTATAAATAGCACTTATAATACGCCTGTTTTTTCAGTGAAAATGAGAAAACAGGCGTTTCAAATGGTTGACAATAACCGGTTTCCTCACTATAATTTAGAAAAGCTTTCGAGAAACGGCTTTTTGGCGAAGGTAAAGGAAAACCCCAGTTGCTGGAAGCCGTTTTCACTGGTCAGGAGTGTACGCATAGGGCGAACAGTGTCCGCCTATATGCGAATATCCCGGATAAAACCAGGAGAAAGAAGAGGAGGATTTATTATGAAAAAGAGAGTTTTAAGTTTGGTTTTAGCAACTGCCATGGCAGCATCCTTAACTGCATGCGGAGGTTCCGGAAATGAAACGGCTGCAGCAACTGCTGCAGGTACAGAAGCAGCAAAAGACAGCGAGGCTGCAAAGGATGGAGAAGCAGCTCCGGCAGCAGACGGTGCAGTATGGAAGATTGGCGCTATCGGCCCGTTAACCGGCGGCGCAGCAATCTACGGCAATGCAGTTATCAATGGCGCACAGGTTGCAGTAGATGAGATTAATGCAGCAGGCGGTATCAATGGTTATCAGATTGAATACAAAGGCGCTGATGATGAGCATGATGCAGAAAAATCTGTTAACGCTTATAACAGCTTAAAAGACTGGGGTATGCAGGTACTGGTAGGAACGACTACATCCAATCCGTGTATTGCAGTTGCAGATAAAACCGCACAGGATAATATGTTCCAGATTACTCCATCTGGTTCTGCTGTAGAATGTGCTGCCAATCCAAATGTATTCCGCGTATGCTTCTCTGATCCGGATCAGGGTGCCGCATCTGCACAGTACATTGGCGAGCACAAGCTGGCAACAAAGATTGCAGTAATTTACGACAGTTCTGATGTATATTCCAGCGGTATCTATGCAAAATTTGCAGCGGAAGCTGCCAACCAGGGTCTGGAAATCGTAGCAGAAGAAGCATTTACGGCTGATACCAATAAAGACTTTACCACCCAGCTGCAGAAGGCAAAGGATGCAGGCGCAGAACTGGTATTCCTTCCGTTCTACTATACAGAGGCAGCCCTGGTATTAACTCAGGCCAACACCATGGGATGGGATCCGATTTTCTTCGGATGCGACGGTATGGACGGCATCTTAGGCGTTGAAAACTTTGATACCGGCCTGGCAGAGGGTCTGATGCTGTTAACTCCTTTCGCAGCAGATGCAACAGACGATTTGACTGTAAACTTTGTAACAACTTACAAAGAGCAGTTTGGAGATACCCCGATTCAGTTCGCAGCAGATGCTTATGATGCAGTATATGCAGTAAAAGCAGCTATCGAGGATGCTGGTGCAACTCCGGACATGAGTGTATCAGACCTTTGCGAAGCGATGAAGGCTTCTATGGTTAAGGTTTCCGTAGATGGTTTAACTGGTGCAGGCATGACCTGGAATGCAGATGGTGAGCCGTCTAAAGCGCCTAAGGCAGTTAAGATTGAAAACGGTGCTTACGTTTCCATGGATTAATTCTTTACCAACCGATTATAAACATGATAGAGAGCTGCTGCACAGCAAAAAGGAAGAACCTGCTTCCTGGGCGGCAGCCCTCTTTCCGTATAAAAAAACAAGAGGTGTGACACAATGAGTTTTTTGTCCTATCTAATCAGCGGAATCAGCCTGGGAAGCGTATATGCGATTATAGCGCTGGGCTACACAATGGTTTACGGCATTGCAAAAATGCTGAATTTTGCTCACGGCGATATTATCATGGTGGGAGGATACATGGTCTTTATTGTAGTGAGCACAATGGGTATGCCTCCGGCAGCAGGCATTGTGACTGCGATAGTAGTATGTACGTTATTGGGTGTGGTTGTTGAGAGGGTAGCGTATAAACCTCTCCGCGGCGCCTCTCCACTGGCGGTTTTAATTACCGCAATCGGTGTCAGCTATCTGCTTCAGAACCTTGCCCTCCTTTTATGGGGAGCAGATACCAAGGCCTTTACATCCATTATTTCCATGGAACCGCTTCGTCTTGCAGAAGGCCAGCTGGTTATTACCGGTGAAACCCTTGTGACCATTGTAACCTGTATTGTGGTGATGGTTGTTTTGACGCTGTTTATCAATAAGACCAAAACTGGTCAGGCAATGCTGGCAGTATCAGAAGATAAGGGAGCGGCAACTTTGATGGGAATTAATGTAAACCGGACGATTTCCATTACCTTTGCAATTGGTTCGGCTCTGGCTGCCGTAGCAGGAATGCTGTTATGTTCTGCCTATCCGTCTCTGACCCCATATACTGGAGCAATGCCTGGCATCAAGGCGTTTGTTGCAGCCGTATTTGGCGGTATCGGTTCCATTCCAGGCGCTATGATTGGCGGGATTTTATTGGGAGTCATTGAAAATCTGTCCAAAGCCTATATTTCTTCCCAGCTTTCCGACGCCATTGTATTCTCTGTTTTGATTATTGTCCTGCTGGTGCGTCCTACTGGTATTATGGGCAAGAAAATTAGTGAGAAAGTCTGATGGGGGTGGAAGCGATGAAGACAAACAAAGAAAAGAAAAACCTCTTAAAAGGCGATATGGCTACCTATGGAATGGTAATTTTGGCATATGTTCTGGTAGAGGCTGCTCTTAAAACCGGCCACATGTCCAGCCTGATGGAAGGATTGCTGGTGCCGCTGTGTATCTATTCGATTCTGGCGGTTTCTTTAAACCTGGTAGTAGGAATTTCCGGAGAGTTAAGTCTGGGACATGCGGGATTTATGTGTGTGGGAGCGTTTTCCGGCGCATTATTTTCTAAAATCATGAAGGGGTCTATCGATCCAACGGTCAGCCTGATTATTGCTATCTTTATCGGAGCAGCCGTAGCGGCTGTGTTTGGTATTCTCATTGGAATTCCAGTTCTCCGCTTAAGAGGCGACTATCTGGCCATTGTAACCCTGGCTTTTGGCGAGATTATTAAAAACATTATTAACGCCATTTATCTGGGTGTAGATGCTGCCGGCGTTCACTTTTCCATGAAAAGTGAAGTGGCATTAAAACTGGATGCCGAAGGCACAGTGCTGATTAAAGGAGCCCAGGGTATTACCGGAACTCCGCAGGCCGCCAGTTTTACCATTGGCATCATTCTTTTGCTGATCACATTGGCAATCGTAATCAACCTGATTCATTCCCGTACCGGCCGTGCAATTATGGCAATCCGCGATAACCGGATTGCAGCAGAGTCTGTCGGTTTAAATGTTACCAAATACAAGCTGCTGGCATTTACTGTATCGGCTGCTTTAGCAGGCGTTGCAGGCGTTTTGTATGCCCACAATTTGACAACACTGGCAGCCCTTCCGAAAAACTTCGGCTACAATCAGTCCATAATGATTCTGGTGTTTGTCGTGCTTGGCGGCATTGGAAATGTAAGAGGTTCTATAATTGCAGCAGTCATTCTTACCCTTCTTCCGGAGCTTTTAAGAGGACTGAACAATTACCGTATGCTGATTTATGCAATCGTGCTCATTGCCATTATGCTGTTTAACTCCAGCCCGAAAGCCATTGCATTCCGGGAACGGGCAGCAGCGGCATTGCGGAAAAAAACAGCAAAGAAGGAGGCGGCATAACATGGCATCACCAATGCTGGAAGTAAAAAGCTTAAGCATCTCCTTTGGAGGTTTGAAAGCAGTAGACGGATTTGATATTACCATTGAAAAAGGCCAGCTCTATGGTCTGATTGGCCCGAACGGGGCAGGAAAGACGACGGTGTTTAACCTTCTGACCGGTGTGTATAAGCCGGACACAGGAAGCATCGTACTGGACGGGAAAAATATTACAGGCAAAAAGACCATTGAAATCAATCAAAGCGGAATTGCCCGTACCTTCCAGAATATCCGTCTGTTTAAAGATATGAGCGTTTTAGACAATGTAAAGGCAGGACTTCACAATCATCATCCTTATTCGACTCTTACCGGTATTTTCCGTCTGCCCAAGTATTACAAGGTAGAAAAAGAGATGAATGAAAAAGCCATGGAACTTTTAAAAGTTTTTGATTTGGACGGGGAAGCAGATTACAAAGCTTCCAATCTTCCTTATGGAAAACAGAGAAAGCTGGAGATTGCCAGAGCCCTTGCAACCGATCCAAAGCTTCTTTTGCTGGATGAGCCGGCGGCTGGAATGAATCCCAATGAGACAGCGGAACTGATGGACACCATCCGCTTTGTCCAGAAAGAATTCGGCATGACCATTCTTTTGATTGAGCATGATATGAAGCTGGTATCCGGAATTTGTGAAAGGCTGACGGTATTAAACTTCGGTCAGGTTCTCGCAAGCGGCGATACGTCTGCCGTATTAAACGATCCCCAGGTTATCACTGCATACCTGGGAGAATAAGGAGGAAATGAAAACATGGCAATGCTGGAAGTCAGGGATTTGGAAGTATATTACGGCGTTATCCAGGCCATTAAGGGGATTTCCTTCGATGTAAATCAGGGAGAAATTATCGCTTTAATCGGTGCAAATGGAGCTGGAAAAACCACGATTCTGCATACGGTAACCGGTCTGATTCCTTCTAAGGCCGGACACATCACTTATGAAGGAACTGATATTACAAAAATGGCCGGGCACAAACTGGTTCCCATGGGAATTGCCCATGTGCCGGAGGGACGCCGTGTATTTGCTCAGTTGTCGGTGCTGCAGAATTTAAAGCTGGGAGCATTTACCAGAAATGACAAGGCAGAAATAGAAGAAACCTTAAAGATGGTATATCAGAGATTTCCAAGACTGGAAGAGCGGAAAAATCAGATGGCCGGAACCCTTTCCGGAGGAGAGCAGCAGATGCTTGCCATGGGACGGGCGCTGATGAGCCACCCGAGACTGGTAGTTATGGATGAACCTTCTATGGGTCTTTCTCCCATCTATGTAAACGAGATTTTCGATATTATTCAGAAAATCAATGAAGATGGGGTAACGGTTCTGCTGGTAGAACAAAATGCAAAAAAGGCATTATCTATTGCTGACAGAGCTTATGTACTAGAGACCGGAAACATCGTATTAGGCGGGGACGCCAAACAGCTTATGAACGATGAACGGGTAAAGAAGGCTTATTTAAGCGAGTAAATTTTATAGAGAATAAGAAAATACCCTCCTGCATATACTGTATCAGCACAGCAAGGGGGTATTTTTATGGACAATTTTCATGTATACAAAGATATTGAAGCCAGAACCAAAGGGGACATTTACATTGGGGTAGTTGGTCCGGTCAGAACTGGAAAATCCACGTTTATCAAACGGTTTATGGAGCTTTTAGTCATTCCTGGAATGGAAGATGAAAATCAGAAAAATTTAAGCAGGGATGAACTGCCCCAGAGCGCGGCAGGAAAAACCATTATGACCACAGAGCCTAAGTTTATCCCCAAAGAAGCGGCAAAAATCCAGTTAGGAGACGGTATCGAAGCAAAAGTGAGGCTGATTGACTGTGTAGGATTTATGGCAGATGGAGCGGTTGGTCATATTGAAAATGATACAGAACGGATGGTAAAAACGCCCTGGTATGACTATGAAATCCCCTTTACGAAAGCTGCAGAAGTCGGTACCAGAAAGGTTATTACCGATCACTCTACTATTGGGATTGTGGTAACGGCAGACGGGTCTTTTGGAGAGATTAAACGGGCCGGTTATACGGCAGGAGAGAAAGAGGCAGTAGAAGAATTAAAGGCAATCGGAAAGCCGTTTATCATGCTGCTAAACTGTGAACGTCCTTATTCAGAGGAAAGCACAGCCCTTGCAAAGAAGCTGGAAAATGAGTATCAGGTCTCGGTCATGCCGGTCAACTGTGAGCAGTTAAAAAAAGAGGATGTCACCCATATTTTAGAAAAGGTGCTGAAAGAGTTTCCGGTAACGGAAATGGATTTCCATATTCCAAAGTGGCTGGAAATCCTGCCGGCTACCCATTGGCTGAAGGCCCAGGTCATTCAGGCTGCCAAGGGAGTGATCCAGAAGGTAAGCCATATGAAGGATGTTGCGGG